>CAJUOA010000001.1:0-11777 GCA_910587785.1 uncultured Oscillospiraceae bacterium
GAGGCCCCGGTGCGTGGCGGACCGCCTGCGGCTGTGGAAGCGGACCGGCGTTTGGGCGCAGGTGGAGCAGGCGCTGGTGGATTTTGGGCTTTTGGACGAAAAAGAAGATGCCGCAAAATCACAGGACCCGCCTGAAACAGGCCGCGTTCCCGTTTGATCCAAATAGTTTACAGACTGCCCCGCTGCGGCGATACAGCGGGGCGTTTTCTATTCCTTGCGCAGGTCCGGATGCAGTACGCAGAAATGGAGAGGCGGACGGATCCTCTGCGCTTCTTTTTGCGGCTTCAGCCGGCGTGGGAAACAATTGAAAGCTTGACGGAAGCGGAACAACTGGGTATAATAGGAACAACATTGTCCAGAGGAGGAATGCCCCGCGGACATTCCTCTCTCCGTTAAATGGATAGATTGAGTGGGAATGTCCTCACTGTGATGTTGCGAAAGGATAAATGACTTATGTATCATTGCCATACACGGTTTTATTTCACTGGACATGATAGAAACGTGCTTGACGTTTTTCGGGCAATGCCGCCCCTGGACGGATTTACCCACGAGTTTTTTGAAAGCCCGGAGCCGGAGGCTTCTCTGGCGGCAGGGGCGGATGTGATTTTGGCTGACCTGCGGGGCATGACGGCGGAAGCTGCGGGGCTGCTGCTTTCGGAAAAGAGACCGGAGGCGGAGCTGATCCTGCTGCACGAGACAGGCCGCTCAGCGTGCGCCGCCCCTTTTTTGACCGGGATTACAGATGTTTGGACGCTGCCTATGCCGGAGCCTGAGCTGCGGTTCCACTTTCTGCGCTGGCAGCAAAGCTATAAGGAGCGGAAGGACCATTGGCAGACAAATCAGTTCCTGGAGGCGGCGATCAACAGTTCCCCCAATCTGGTCTGGTATAAGACCAAAGACGGCATCCACGAAAAGGTGAACGACAGCTTCTGCGCCACAGTCAACAAGTCCAAAAAACAGGTGGAGGGGCGGGGCCACGCCTATATCTGGGACGTGGAGCAGGACGACCCGGCCTGCATCGAGTCGGAGCGCCTCGTGATGGAGGACCGGAAGACCCATGTCTCTGAGGAGATCATCCAGTCGGGAGGGGAGCAGCGGATCCTTACCACCTATAAGTCGCCGCTGTACGATCTGGACGGCAGCGTGATGGGGACGGTGGGCGTCGCGCTCGACATGACGCAGGAGTACGTCTATGCCCAGGAATTGATCCGCAAAAATCAGACGCTTGAGACGATCTTTACCTCCATGAACTGCGGGATTATGTGTCATTCCCTGGACGGGAGCCATATCATCAGCGTCAACCGGGCTGCGCTGGAGATTTTGGGCTACGCGTCCCGGGAGGCGCTGGAGGAGGACGGGTTTGACATGATTGCCCCGTCGGTTTTCGCCGGGGACAAGCTCAAATTGCGGGAGAAGATCCAGTCCCTGAAAAATCTGGGAGATACTGCCGATATCGAATACCGCGTCCAGCATCCGGACGGGAGGCTCCTCCATGTCATGGGCAGCATCAAGCTCCTGGAGGAGAACGGGGAGCGCTTCTACCAGCGGTACCTGCTCGACTGCACCGCGCAGAAGCTCCAGGAGGAACGGGAGCGTCAGGAGGCGGAGCGCCGCCAGGCGGAGCTGATCTCCGCGCTGGGCGTGGAATACAGCCTTGTCTGTTTTTTTGACCTGGATACAGGAGAAGGACGGGCCCTGCGCCTGGGCGAGTGCAAAAATAACATCCTTGCGTCGATCTTTACCGGCCGCCTCTCCCTGGAGGAGAGCGTGGGACGCTATATTGCGGCGGGCGTGTACGAGGAGGACCGGGAGGTCCTGCGCCAGGCGGTCTCCAGGGAGCATTTGAAGGAGGTGCTCGCGGATGATCCGATCTGCTCTGTAAACTACCGCACCACCTGCTGCGGCGAGCTGCGGTATTTTCAGATGAAAGCCGCCCGCGTAGGCGAGTGGTCGCAGAGCTGCGGCATCGTCCTGGGATTTCGGAGTATCGACGAGGAGACCCGCAGCGACCGCGAGAAGAACGCCATTCTCGAGGACGCCCTGGCCCAAGCAAACCGGGCGAGCAGCGCCAAAAGCGCCTTCCTCTCCAATATGTCCCACGATATCCGCACGCCTATGAACGCCATCATCGGCTTTACCACATTGGCGATCACCCACATCGACCGCCAGGAACAGGTGGCGGGATACCTCAAGAAGATCATGACCTCCAGCAGCCACCTGCTGAGCCTGATCAATGATATCCTGGACATGAGCCATATTGAGAGCGGGAAGATCCAGCTGGCGGAGGAGCCCTGCAGCCTTCCGGATATCCTGCATGACCTGCGCAACATCATTCAGGGGGATGTACATACCAAGCGCCTGGAGCTGTACATGGACGCCGTGGATATCCGGCACGAGGAGATCTGCTGCGACAGGCTGCGCCTGAACCAGGTCCTGCTGAATCTGCTGAGCAACGCCATCAAATATACGCCGGTGGGCGGGATGGTCAGTTTGCGGATCCAGGAAAAGGCCGGGGCTCCGGCCGGATTCGCCAACTATGAATTCCATATCAAAGATACGGGCATCGGCATGAGCGAGGCGTTTCTATCCCATATCTTTGAACCCTTTGAGCGGGAGCGCAATTCCACGGTCAGCGGCATCCAGGGGACCGGCCTCGGCATGGCGATCACAAAAAATATTGTTGACATCATGAACGGGACGATCACCGTGGAGAGCCGGCAGGGCGTTGGGACCGAATGCACGGTATCGCTTACGCTCCGCCTGTGCAGCGGAGAGGCGGTTCCCCAGGATATCCCGGAACTGAAGGGCATTCGGGCCCTGGTGGTCGATGATGATTTCAATACCTGTGACAGCGTGACGGAGATGCTGCGGGAGATGGGCGTGTGCGCGGAGTGGACGATGACCGGGAGCGAGGCGGTTTTGCGCGCCCGGCAGTCGGTCCAGCGCGGCGAGCCGTATTTCGTCTATATCATCGACTGGCGCCTGCCCGACATAGACGGGGTGGAAACGGCCAAGCGGATCCGGCAGGAGATGGGAAAGGACGTTCCCATCATCGTCCTTACCGCCTACGATTGGGGGGACATTGAGGAGGAGGCGCGGGAGGCCGGGGTGACGGCATTTTGCCGCAAGCCGCTGTTTTTCTCCGAGCTTCACCGCTGTCTTTACGCCATCGTCAATGCGGACAGGCTTGAGACCGCAAAAGCCGGCGCCGCCCAGGTCCTGCGCACAGGCCGTATACTGCTGGCGGAGGACAACGAACTGAACCAGGAGATCGCCACAGCGATCCTGGAGGAAGCCGGATTCACGGTAGAAGTTGCGGATAACGGGCGCAAGGCCGTGGATATGCTGCGGGCAGCGCATCCGGGACATTATCATGTGGTCCTGATGGACGTTCAGATGCCCGTGATGAACGGATACGAGGCCGCCAGAGAAATTCGGAAGCTGGAGGACCACGCCCTGGCGTCGATCCCGATCCTTGCAATGACGGCCAACGCGTTTGAAGAGGACAAGCAGGAGGCGCTGCGCAGCGGGATGAATGGACATATCGCAAAGCCCGTCGACATAGCGGTCCTGATGCGGACGCTGGATGAGATCTTTGGGCGGATCGGTTGAGGGAGCCGCTCCGGGACGCCCTCTGACAGCGGTTTCCCTGTTTTTTGAAAAGCATCTCTCCTCCGGATTCCTCTGGAGGAGAGATGCTCGCCAGATCAGTAATATGTTTTATAACGGTCAGCTCCAGCTGCACCGGACGATGCACTCAAACTGGTATTCCGTGCCTCCCGCGTCCAGAGTCATCGTTACGGACGTCGTCCCAGGTCCCACCGCAGTGACAAGGCCCTGCGCGTCCACTGACGCGACCTGGGCGTTCCCGGTCGTATAGGTACAAACGATATCATCCCCTGCACCCACCGGCAGGAATTTGATGTGCTCTTTTGGATTGAAAAAAGTGATGTCGGTGTGGCTGGGGGCGATTCCGCCGGGAGCGTCCTGCACAGGTTCATCAGGCAGAGCGGGCTCCGGCTCCTCGTCTTTCCAATTGCAGCGGACGATACATTCAAAATCATACTGCCCGTTGTTTTCCACGTGCATTTTTACCTTGGTCGTGCCCGGCCCCACAGCCGTCACTTTTCCGGTGGCTGAATCTACCGCTGCAACCGCCTCGTCCTCAGAGGTATATGTACAGGCGTAGTTCCCTGTCGTGCCCTTGGGAAGATATTTGAAGCTCTCCCCAGGCCCGAAGAACGTCGCATCTGTATGGCTGGGAGTAACGGAGCCGGAGGGGTCTGCCTGAGGCGGCTCCGGAGTGGAGACAGGCGCTTCCGCGGAGGGCGGCTCCGGAGTGGAGACAGGCGCTTCCGCGGAGGGCGGCTCCGAGGCGGGGGGAGCGTGGTCCGGGACCGCCGGTTCAACAGCTTCCGGAACGCGGGGTTCTTCAGGGGCCGGGCTGCCGTCAGGGGGTTCTGCCGGGGGCGCTGCTGCCGGGGAATCCTCTCCTGAAGGGATAGGGTCTCCGGGGAGATTTGCCGTGAACATTTCGTCAAGCAGATTCACGCCCTTTTCCACCAGCGCTTCCTTGCTGCATCCAGTCAGGAACAAGAGCAAAAAAACCGCAGCAGCTATCTTGAAGTTCTTCATTGTGCCGCCCCCTGAATTCCTCCGGCGAGGCAGAGCGCCGCCGTGGAGAGACATGGGGTGCCTCCTTTCTTGCGTGGGTATCATTTGCAGAGAGACGCGGGTTCTCTTTTTCACGCTTTCCAAAGAAAGGATACTATTTGGAGAAAATTTTGTCAACAGCTATTTTGCATGAGAAAAGCTTGCAAAACCTCTCCCCGCCCGATACAATGTAGAAAAACTCCAAGGAGGCCCACCCATGCGAGAACTGACCATCGGGAAAAACGACGCGGGACAGCGGCTGGACCGCTTCCTGGGCAAGGCGATGCCCCTTCTGCCCCCGGCGCTCTTGCAGAAGTACATCCGCATCAAGCGGGTCAAATGCAACGGCGCGCGCTGTCAGAGGGACCAGCGCCTGCGGGAGGGGGACGTGCTGACCCTCTACATCAACGACGAATTTTTCGACCAGCCCCGGCAGGACAATCTCTTCCTTACCCTCTTCCAGCCCAAACTGGAGGTCCTCTATGAGGACGAGCACCTCCTTTTGGCGGACAAGCGGCCCGGCATGGTGGTCCACGCCGATGAGACGGAGAAGGTCAACACCCTCATCAACCACATCCAGGCGTACCTGTACCAGAAGCGGGAGTGGAACCCCCGAGGGGAGAACGCCTTTGCCCCGGCCCTCTGCAACCGCATCGACCGCAACACCGGCGGCATCGTCGCCGCCGCCAAGGACGCCGAGGCCCTGCGCATCCTCACGGCGAAGATCCGGGACCGGGAGATCACCAAGCGCTACCTCTGCGTGACCCTGGGCGCGCCGGATCCCAGAGAGGGGCGTCTGGAGTGCTTTTTGCGCAAGGACGAGGGGAAAAAGCTGGTCACGGTCCACCGGAAGCCCGTCCCCGGGGGCAAGTCCGCCGTGACGGACTACCGCACCCTGGAGAGCCGGGGGGGCCTCAGCCTCGTGGAGGCGGAGCTCCTCACCGGGCGGACCCATCAGATCCGGGCCTCCTTCGCGGCGGCGGGGCACCCCCTCCTGGGGGACGGCAAGTACGGCCGGGGGGACGTCAACCGCCGCTATGGCGAGACCCGGCAGGCCCTCTACAGCTACTATCTCCGCTTCGACTTCCCCACGGACGCGGGGGTCTTGAACTACCTCCGGGGCAGGAGCTTCCAGGTGGAGCGGGTGCCCTTCGTGGAGAAATATTTTGCAAAGGACCGGGAGGCGTAGCGCTTCCCGGTCCTTTTGTGCGGGGGCGTCCCGCCCTATTTCGCGTACCGCGCAAACACACGGAAGGTCATGGGCCACAGGCACCCGGCCGTCAGGACCACGAGAAAATACCGCACGCTGTGGGCGATGGGCACGCCCGCGTAGAGGGCGAGCAGGGGGGCCTTCAGCAGGCTCTTGACGGCGGCCACCAGGGCCAATCCCCCCGCCAGCTTCACCGCCTGCCCCCACCAGGGGGCCCGGGTGGGGAAGTGGAGGCAGGAGCTGTCAAAGGCGTAGACCACCAGCACGCCGGCGGCGGCCCCGGCCATGGAGTAGGCGTTTTTCACCGCCGCGGCCAAATTCAACCGGTCGATGTCCGCCGGGAAGGGCCACAGCTCCACGAACCCCACAAAGGCCAGGCTCACCGCAAGCATCCCCCCGATGATGATGTACATCCGCTCGGGGAACCACAGGGTGCTCTCCACCAGGGGGTACACCGCGAACACCAGCGCCGCCGCCAACACGAAGGACACCCCTACATCCGCCGGGGTGTGGACCCCCAGGTACATCCGGGACACCGGCACCGCGAGAAGGAGCGCCACGCACACGATCCTCACCCACACCGAGCGGGAGAACCGGGCGACGCCCCCCAGCCATCCCACGGCGCACTGGGTGTGGCCGCTGGGGAAGCTGTAGCCCCCCGCCTCGGCCCGGGCGGACTCGACGATGGTGAACCCCGGGTCCCTCACCCAGGGCCTTGGGACCCGGCAGGCGATCTTCAGCCACTGGCTGGCCAATGTGCCCGCGAATCCCACGGTCAGCAGGTAGTACCCCCGCCGCTTGTCCACGCACCAGAGCACCAGCAGGGCCGCGGCCATGAAACAGGCCTCCTCCCCCAGGTGGGTCACCAGGGACATGAGCACATCCAAAACCGGCGTGCGGACCGATTCAAACCAATATAAGAGCTCCATTTGACGGGCCTCCTTATGACGATAAAATGTTGGGCTCTGCCCAAGCCCGCCAGGGCTTTGCCCTGGACCCAGCAGGGGCTTTGCCCCTGCACCCCACCAGGGGCTGAGCCCCTGGACCCGCAAATTGCCCCTACGCCCCCTGTGCCAGCTCCATGAGCAGCAGCTTCAGCTCTGCGGCGCTGTCGGTGCCGGAGACGGACTTCATCCGCAGGTCCGTCTCAAAGCACCGGCGCAGGGCCCGCTCGCACCAGGGGCGGCTCACCCGCCGGGCGTTCTCCAGCAGGAGCCGCGCCGGGTAGTCCGAGCGCATGTTCCACTGCTCCATGAGGGAGTACTTGTCCCCGCCGGTGTCCAGGGCCACCCGGGCGGAGTGGAGCTTTCGCAGCTCCTTGCCGATGAGGGCCAGGAGCATGAACGGCTCCTCCTGGAGGCGCAGCAGGGACCCTAAGACCTCCGCCGCCCGGTCGAAGTCCCCCTTGGAGACGGCGCCCGTCATGTCGAACACCTGGGCCTCCAGCACCGGCGCGGCCACGGCGTCGATGTCGGCTTTCGTGACCCGCTCGTTCTTGGCGTAGGCGGAGACCTTCTCGATCTCCGGGATGAGGCCGTTCATGAGGCCGCCGCAGGTGAAGACCAGATGCTCCGCGGCGGCGGCGTCGATGGTGTGGCCCGCCGCCTTGAAGCGCTTGGCGATCCACTTGAGGATCTCCCTCTGGTCCTGCTGTGCGAACTGGACGGCCTGGGCGGACTTCTCCAGGGCGGCGTGGAGCTTCTTGTACGTCCGGTTGGGCTTGTACTCCGCCTGGTCGAACACCAGCACCAGACAGCAGTGGGACGGGAAGTCGTTCAGCAGGGCGACGAGGGCGTTTCGCTGCTCCTCCGGGAGCTTGTAGGGGTCGTAGTCCGTCACCTGGACCATGGTCCGTTCGGCCATCATGGGCATGGCCTCCGCCGCCTCGGTCAGGGCCTGGACGGTGAGGCCCTTGCCCTCCAGGCGGTGGAAATTGAACGCCTCGAACCCCGGCGGGACCAGCTGTTTTTTCACCTCCGCCAGGTAGAACTCCCGCAGGTAGGTCTCCTCGCCGTAGAAGAGGTAGACGTTCCCCAGGTTCCCGGCGGCGAGGTCCGCGCGGAATTTTTTGTATCCGGCGTCGTCGCCGGACTTCTTTTTGACGGCCATGGGCACCTCCGTTTATCTGCAAAATTTGGGTGGACATCTCCCCGGAGACTGGGGCGCACGCTGTTTCGCAGGGGCGGATAGTGTCCGCCCCTACCCCCATCACATACACCTGGCAGGGGTTCCACAAAGACGGTCATGTCCCGTCCCCCCTCTCGTGTACCTGGATGATGATGTCCCCCTGCTCGTCGGTCCGGTAGAGGGTCATCCCGGCGAAAGCCATCCGCTCCATGGCCTCCCGGGCGGGGTGGCCGAAGGTGTTGCGGGTGCCCACGCTGATGACGCCCGCCTCCGGCGTCACGGCTTCCAGAAGCTCCTCCGATGTGGAGAACTTGCTCCCGTGGTGCCCCACGAAGAGGACCTCGATGTCCGGCAGGCCGTATGCCGCGATGAGCTCCCGCTCCGTGGACGCGGCCATATCCCCGGTGATGAGGAGGTCGAACGCCCCGGCGGTGCAGAGCACGCTCAGCCCCTCCTCGTTGGCGTCCCCGGCGGAGAGGGGCGGGTAGACGGTGAGCGCCGCCTCCCCCAGCGGGGCCTCCCGGGGCTCCTCCACGTAGCTGACGCCCACGCCGTGCTCCTCCGCCAGGGCGAGGACCTCCCGCTGAAGCGCGGCCTGCCCCTCGCTCTCCCGGAGCTGGGGGAGCAGGAGCGTTTCCACCTCCACCCGCGCCAGGAGCTCCCCCAGACCGCCCGCGTGGTCCTCGTGGTAGTGGGTGAGGACCACCGCGTCCAGCCCGCCCCAGCCGTAAGCCTCCAGGATATCCGCCACCGCGGAGCCGGGGCGGTCCGTGCCGCCGCAGTCCACCAGGGCGGTGAAGTCCCCGGAGTGGAGGAGCGCCGCCGCGCCCTGCCCCACGTCCACAGCCACGGCGGTGAGCGTCCCGCCCCGGACCGCCCGGACGGGCAGAGCCCGCATGGCGGCCAGGCACACCGCCGCCGCGGCAAACGCGGTGAGGTACCTCCGGCGGCTCCCGCCCCGGTCCAGGAGGCAGACCGCCAGCAGGACATACACCAGCGCCAGCCACCAGACAGCGGCGGGTCCCGTGAAGCGGACGCTGTGTCCGGGGATCTTCGCCAAGGCGTGGGCAACGGCCAGGACGTACCGCGCCAGCGCTTCCGGCACCGCCGCGAGGACCCCCGGCACCGGGAGAACCATCCCCAGCGCCGTGACAATCAGCGCGGCGGCGAAGAGCGCCGGGGCCATCCACAGCACCAGCACGCTGGACAACGGCGAGACCAGGGAAAGGGTCCCGAAATAGTACGCGCTCAGGGGCGCGGTGGGGATGAGCACGGCCAGACCCGCGGCCAAGGCGGCAATCACGAAGCGCCGCGCACTGTCCAGCATCCCCGGAAGCTTCGGACAGCGGGCGGAGAGGACCCGGTGGATGCCCGGGGAAAAGAGGAGCAGTCCCGCCGCCGCGCCGAAGGAGAGCTGGAGGCTCACCGAGGCAATGGCGAAGGGGTCGAGGATCAAAATGCCCAGCAGTGCGGCGGCGAGGGAGGTGGGCGCGTCGGCCTCCCGTCCCAGAAGCGGGGCGAGAAAAGCCAGCGACACCATCCCCCACGCCCGCACCACCGACGGCGAGCTCCCGGCTGCCAGCACGTACCCCAGCAGGGCCGGGCACACGAGGAGGGCCGTCAGATGCCGCCTCCGGAGGACCAGGGCGCTGAGAAGGAGGGCCAAAAACCCGCAGTGGAGCCCCGACACCGCCGTGATGTGCATCAGCCCGGATTCGGCGAGGTCCGCTTCGCTCTGCTGGTCCAGCCCCTCCCGCTCCCCGGTGAGGAGGGCGGTGACGAGCCCCGCCGCCCGGGGCGAATAGAGCCCCTCCGCGCTCTCCCGCAGGGCCTTGGCGAGCCTCTGGGGTAAATACCGTAAACGCCCCGCCCTGCCCGGGACCGGGGTCATGTCCCCCTTGCCGTAGAGCCGGAAGAAGACGCCCCGGGAGGTGTAGGTGCTCCTCGCCTCTCCGGCGAGGGTGACGGCGCTGTAGAACTTTGCCCTGGAGGTGAAGCGGTCCCCGGGCTCCAGGTCCAGGAGGGCGGCGGAGCCGAAGAACATCCCCTCGCCCCGGAGGCTGCCGTCCGTCAGGCGCACCCGGCACCGGGACCCGAACCCGGATTCCTCCGCGTAATCGATCACCTCCACGGTGACGGTATCCTCGGCGCCCGCCAAAGCCTCCGCCGGGGCGAGGAAGAGCCCGGCATACCCCGCGTACCACAGCACGCCCGAAGCGAGGCCCGCGCAGAGGAGGCGTGCCGCTCTCCGCTCCCTCCGGCCCCCCAGGAGCCCCGCCGGGACCAGGAGCGCGAAGAGCACCAGCGCCGTCCAGGGCCGGACCGCCGCCGGGAGCAGGTACTGGCAAAGGGCCGTCCCGCCCCCGAAGGCGAGGCCGAAGACCAGCAGGGGGCGCATCAGGACCTGTTCCATGGCCGTGCCTCCTCCCCGTTTGTTGGAGACCAGTATACCACAGCCCGGGACGCAAATCAACCTGCCCGCGCATGTTTTCCCGCCCAAGGGGCACCCTAACAGCCGAGGTGATGGTATGGGATCAATCTGGACATCCACGGCGCGCCTGCCCCGGTTCGCGCCATTGCGCCGGGACCTGAAGACGGACGTGCTGATCGTGGGCGGAGGCATCGCGGGCCTCCTATGCGCCCACCTGCTCAAGGCGGCGGGGGCGGACTGCGCTCTGGTGGAGGCGGACCGCATCTGCGGCGGCACGACCATGAACACCACCGCCAAGGTCACGGCCCAGCACGGGCTGATTTACAGCAGGCTCATCCGGGAGCGGGGCCTGGAGACGGCGAGGCAGTACCTGGAGGCCAATTTGCGGGCCCTGGACCACTGGCGCACCCTCTGCCGGGACCTGGAGCAGCCCTTCGAGACGCGCCCCAGCGGCGTCTATGCCCGCACGGACCGCCGGAAGCTGGACGGGGAGCTGGAGGCCCTCGCCCAATTGAATTACCCCGCCCGGTTCGTCAGCGCGCCGCCCCTGCCCCTCGCCGCGGCGGGGGCGGTGGTGTTCCCGGACCAGGGGCAGGTCCACCCCCTGCAATTCGCCGGTGCCCTGGCCAAGGGCCTGCCCGTCTACGAGCACACCAAGGTCCTGGAGCTGATGCCGGGGCGGGCGGTGACCACAGGCGGCACCGTCTCGGCGGGGCACATCATCATCGCCACCCATTTCCCCATCCTCAACAAGCACGGGGGGTACTTCCTCAAGCTCTATCAGCACCGCTCCTACGTCCTCGCCCTGGAGAACGCCCAGCCGGTGGAGGGCATGTACGTGGACGAGGACAAGCGGGGCCTCTCCTTCCGGGACGCGGAGGGCCTGCTCCTGCTGGGGGGCGGCGGGCACCGCACGGGCAAAAAGGGCGGCGGCTGGCGGGAGCTGGAGGACTTCGCCCGCCGGACGTGGCCCCAGGCCCGGGTGAAGGCCCGCTGGGCGGCCCAGGACTGCATGAGCCTGGACGGCGTGCCCTACGTTGGCCGCTACGGAAAGCGGGCCACGGGGCTGTATGTAGCCACGGGGTTCAACAAGTGGGGCATGACATCGGCCATGGCGGCGGCGGAGGTCCTTCGGGACCTGGTCCTGGGCCGGGAGAACCCCTACGGGGACCTCTTCTCCCCCTCCCGGCGGATGCCGGGGCTCCCGCTGGCGGGGAATGTGCTGGCGTCGGCGGCGGGGCTCCTCACCCCGACGGCGCCCCGGTGCCCCCACATGGGCTGTGCGCTGAAATATAACAAGGCCGAACACTCCTGGGACTGCCCCTGCCACGGCTCCCGCTTCCGGGAGGACGGGAA
>CAJUOA010000001.1:11877-121244 GCA_910587785.1 uncultured Oscillospiraceae bacterium
CCGAACACTCCTGGGACTGCCCCTGCCACGGCTCCCGCTTCCGGGAGGACGGGAAGCTCATCGAGGGGCCCGCCACGGATGACCGGCATTCATAGGGGCGGATATCATCTGCCGCTGCGGCCCCTGCGCCGCCCCGCCTTATCTTTCCCCCCGCCCCTGCCGATAGATTAGTAAAAGGTCTGCCGGAAGGCCGGAAGGAGGCATCATCATGGACGCATTGACCATACGGAGGATGAGGGGGCAGGTGCCGGTACAGCCCGCGGCGGTGAAGACATCGAAAACGGCCCCCAGCACTGCGGCGCAGAGGACGGCCCGGCCCGGGGTGACGGTCTCCGCCGCCCTGGGGGAGCTCCTGAGCCGGAGCGGGCAGATCGAGTCCCGGTACCGGGAGGACCGGCGCACCCTGCAAACCGGGGAGGCGGTGCTCAGCAAGGTCCGGGACGCCCTGGGGCGCATGGCGGAGCTTGCGGAGAAGGCGGCGGGGGACGGGGACATCGACCGGGACGCCCTGCAGGCCGGGCTGGAGCGCCTCACGGACGAGGTGGAGCGGATGCTCACCGGGGCTTTTGCGGGGAAGACGCCCCTCTTCCTGGACGAGGGCGCGGAGCCCGGCGGCGGGGTGGAGGCCCTGCTCAGGGCGGTGTTCTCGGAGGCGTCCGCCGGGACGGAGGCGGCCCGGTCCCTGCCGGAGTGGCTGGTCCGGGGCCTCACGGCGGGGGAGCTCACCCCCGAGCGCATCCGGGAGGCCCTGGGGCTGGACCCGTCCGCAGGGGCGGAGGAGATTTTCGCCGCCCTCGCGAAGCGCCCCCTGGAGGACGAGACGGCGGGGTATCTCGCGGCGCTGTACCTGGGGGCGGTGATCGCCGGGGGGACCGCTTCTCCGGACCCGTCGGAGGCCCTGGAGGGCCTGCGCCAGCTCCTGGAGAAGATCGCCTCCGGCGTGGAGCCGGACGCGGCGGTGGAGGAGCTGACCGGCGGGGCGTTCACGGGACTGGAGGACTTTTCGGAGCAGTTCACGGGCCTCACGGCCCCGGGCCTGCGGCAGTTCCTGCTGGACCTCCTCGCGCCGGAGATGGGGAGCCCGGAGGCCCCGGTCCTCTCGGGGATGCCCCTCATGAACCTCCTGGCGGGGATGGAGGGGGTGCGGCTGGACCTGCTGATGGGCCTCCTCACGGCCCTCCAGAGCGGGGAGAGCGCCCCGGCGGCTGGAGACCCGGCGGCAAATCCAGAGGCCCAGGCGGCCCTCCAGACCGCCCAGGCGGCCCAGGCGGCGTCCGGAACGGCCCCTGACGCGCCCTCCGCCCCGGTGACAGTGGCGCAGATGGGGAACATGCAGGTCATAGGCCGGGACCTCTCCGGCGTAGCCTTCGACGAGGCCACAGGCGTGCTGACCGTGGGCGGAAGCGCCGACGTGGTCCTCCAAGGCACGGACCGGGGGGAGCAGGCCGTGGTGGTGACGGGTTCCGGGACGGTGACGTTCCAGGACGCCGCCGCCTCCAAGGTGACGGTCCTCTCCCCGGAGGCGCGTATCCACAGCACAGGGACCAGCTTCCTCTGGGAGCTGACGTTGGCAAAGGGCACCACCCTCACCCTGGGCGGCGGCGGGACCCTGCGCCTGGGGACGGTCCGGGCGGACGGGAGCAATACCCTGCGCCTCACCGGCGGCGCGGTCATCGCCGAGGCCCGGGAGGGGGAGGAGAGCGCCCCCCTCACCGTGCCCGTGGTCATCGACGGCCCGGTGTCCTTCGCGGCCCGGGCGTATCAGGTGACAGACCCGGCGGGGAGGGCCCTGGAGCCCTTCGACGTGATCTGGAAGGCCATGCTCCCGGGGTTCCGGTCCCTCTCGGACCTGGCCCTGAACGGCCACCACACCCGCTTAGCCCTCCTGAACGCCGAGCCGCCGGACCCCCTGCGGCTGTGGCTTCTCAAGGGGGACCTCTCGGCCCACGGCTACCCGGCCCACGGGCTGGTCCTCCGGGGCCGGGACGCCTCGGGGCGGGTCCACACCCGCTACGCCTACCTCCAGTGGAGCCAGGGGGGCGGCGGCTTTGAGGAGACGGCCATGTATCCGAACCCCTTCACCGTCACCGGCGGGGAGGAGGGCACGGACTGGGTCTACGAATCGGAGAGCCACACCCTGCGCATCCTGACGGACCAGGTGACGGCCCTCTCCGGCGGCGCGGGCACGGACCGGCGGCGGGAGCCCTTCAGCGGACGCGTCGCCCTGGCCGACGGCATCGGGGCGCTGTCGCTGACCCTGGGGGGCGTGGCGTGCCGGGTGGAGACGGGCCGGGCCTTCGACCTGGGGGCGGACAACGCGGTGACGCTCCTGCTCCAGGGGGGCACGGAGAGTATCTTTGAGAGCGGCCCGGGCCACGCGGGCATCACCCTGGGCGCGGGCACCACGCTGACCATCGACCGGGCCGAGGCCAAGGGCAGCGGCGTGGAGCCGGGGACGCTCACGGCCACCGGCGGCGACGGGGGAGCGGGCATCGGCCGGGACGCCTCCGCCGGGAAGGAGCGCACCGGGAGCATCCGCATCCTGGGCGGCGCGGTGACGGCTGCGGGGTCCGGCGGAGGCGCGGGCATCGGCGCGGGGAGGCGGGGGGCCATGGGCTCTGTGACCATCTCCGGCGGCACGGTGTTCTCCGCAGGGGAGACCGGCGGCGCGGGCATCGGCGGCGCACTGGGGGCCCCTGTGGGGGACATCCGCATCGACGGCGGCACCGTGGACGCCACGGCCCATTTCCACGCGGCGGCCATCGGGGCCGGGGTCCAGGGGGAGAGCGGGGACATCCATATCACCGGCATGGCCCGCATTGCCCGGGCCCAGGGGGGCGACCCGGGGGCGGACATCGGCGCATGTCTCTTCGGGCGGTGCGGCCGGGTGGTGATCTCCGGGGGCGCGGACATCGGCCGGGCGCGGCTCCGCACGGAATCCGGCATCCCCCTCCAGATCGGGGCGGACACGGTGACCCTGCCGCAGTTTAGGCTGTCGGCCAGGGCCCTGCGCCTGCGGAAGATGTCCCTCGCGGCCCAGGACGCGGCCCGCGCGGCCCAGGACATCCTGGACGCGGACTGCCAGTGGGTAACCCAGATCCAGGCGGCCTACGGGGCGCTGTACCGCCAGCTGGAGCGGGGCATTGGAGGCTTCCGCTCCCAGCGGCCCGAGGAGGCGGCGGGCCCAATCCGGGGCGTCCAGGCGGCGGGGGCGCTCCTCTCGGAGATGCGCCAGGCCATCCCCAGGCCGGAGAGCCAGGCCATGAGCACCCACGGGCGGCGGGGGATGGAGGAGGCCCGGCAGCTCCTGGGGTGACGGGGCCGCGCGGCGCGTTTTCGTCTTTTTGCCTCTTCTCCGGGGCCCCTTGAGGGGGCCCCGGGGAAGAGGCTTTTCTTTTTCTTTCTCTTTCTCCTGCTCTTCTTCTTTCTCTTACTCTTTTTCTTAGCTGATTTTGCCAAGCAAAAAGCCGTCCGGCTTTTGGGCGATGGGGAGCGTTGGAACCGGGAGGCGCTGGGGCGCTAAGCGTTGAGGGGGAGGGGAGGTGTTTCTGCATAGGAGCGGAAAAGGCCCTTTGCGGGACGGGGGCGTGCACCGTCCGGAGAAAAATTTGGGGGCGGCGGGGGATGGAGGGGTGCAACGGGGAACCGCGCATCCGCCCGCAAAACTCCCTCTTGCCTCCGCCGCCCGGAGCGGGTATAATAGGGGGCGAAAACCATCGACGGAAGGAGCACACTATGGAAGTCGTCAACAACAAAGAGGGCAGGCCCCTGGAGCACTACCTGGGCCTCTACCAGGCAGGGGAAGCGGCGGAGATGTCCGCCCGGTGCGGCCTAACCTGGGACGGAGAGGCATTCACCATCGTCTTTCTGGGGGAGACGTACCGGGCGGCCCACCCCGGTTTCGCCATCGAGGGCCCCCGGGAGCTGACGGACCCGGAGCGGATCCTGTTTTTGCGCTACCTCCTGGACGGGCAGAAGGCCGAACCCCTGGGCACGTTCCTCACCTACCGGGAGCTCCCCTGGGGGGAGGTGTACCTCCAGCAGTTCACGGGGCGGTGCATCAAGCGCTTTGCCTTCAGCTACGGATCCTGCCCGGAGAAGCTGGAGAAAATCATGGCCCGTCTGCCCGCGCGGCCCTGCCCCCAGAGCGACGCCGGGTGGGATGTGGAGCTGATGCCGGGGCTGACCATCCGGTTCCTGCTGTGGCTGGGGGACGAGGAGTTCCCGCCCAACGGACAGATTTTGTTTTCCGATAATTTCCGCTATGCCTTCACCGCCGAGGACCTGGCCAACGCGGGGGATATCGTGCTGACCCGGATGAAGAAGCTGGGCGCGGCGCTGTAGGGGGAAACGTGATGTCAGCTGTTATGTTTTTTCTGACAGTCGTCCTGATGCTGGGCGTGGTCATCAGCCTCTTCCACCGGACGGCGGTCTTTCTGCCGCTGCTGGGGTTTGTGAGTACCTTTTTCGCGGGGTATCTGGGGAGCGCCCTCCTGGGCACGGCCCTGAACTGGCCCGACGCGGGGGCCATCGCGGCTGTGTCCACCATGGGGGCGTTCATCCTGTGGGCCCTCCGGCACCCGAAGCCGCCGGAGAAGGACGGGGAACGGAGGGACGGTTGACCGGTGCGCCGCCGCGGCGCGGAAAGGAGCCCCCATGCGCATCTGGATCAGCGGCGCTTTCGGCGCGGGCAAGACATCGGCCGCCTCCGGGCGGAGGGGGTGGACGTGCGCCACATGGTCCTCTGCGCAAGCCGGGAGACCCTTTTGAAGCGCCTGCGCAGGCGGAACCTGGGCCTGGACCCCCTCGGGCGGGAGGTGTTCGCCGTGGAGCACATCCGGTAGGCGGCGGAAAAATTTTCCTCACAAAGAACTTGCAATCCGGGCCGGGATGGTGTATGATGTCCCTGTCTCCCGGAGAGGAGGCTTCAAAATGGAATTGGTAGAGTAGGCATTGCACGTAAAGCGGCAAGCGGCTGGGAAGTTGCCCTTGCATGAAAGGCCCCCAAGAAATAGGGCCTGCGATGAGATGCCGCATCCGCTGCCGGTCTGGATGTCTCAATGCCAATTCACAGCCGCGGCCCATGGACGCCCCGGCGTGGTTGGCATATTTTTTTTGAGGAGGACGCGGTATGGAGCTCCGGCTGGCCAGCATCCCGCCGATGCTGGAGTATGTATCAAGCCTGGGGAACGCCCCCGGGGACCTGGAGGCGGTGCGCCGCATCCTGGACCACCCGGACTACCGGTTCGAGGCCCGGCGCTACGGGCTGGACAGTCTGGACCATGTGGCGGATTACCTCTCCCGGCTGAAGGTCATCGACCCTTCGGACATCCCGGACCTGAGCCGGGACCACCGGAAGAACTCCCTGCGGGACAAGCATCAGCTGTGGCTGGACTGCGCCGCCAATCCGGAGAAATACCGGGACCGCCTGGAGCGGTTCAAGGCCCTCTTCACGGAGGACTTCCGCACGGAGATGCAGAGGCGGCTCGCGTCCATGTTCCCTGCGGGCACGGAGATGATCGAAGAGCCTGCGGTGATTTCCACCTTGAGCTTCGGGCAGTCCTTCGGCTACCCCCACGAGGGGAGCATCCACCTGGACTTATTCGGCGTCGAGCGCTACAGCACGATGGAGGAGCTCCCCGGCATCGTCCTCCACGAATTCCACCACCTCCAGATGCTGAAGCTCCGGGACGGGATGGGGGAGCTGACCCCGCTGGAGCTCTATATCCACTGGTTCTCCGGCGAGGGCTTGGCGGTGAAGTTCTGCAACAACGCCGAGGGCGTCCTCTCCCGGCGCATGGAGCCGGAGGCGGAGCCCAACCAGGGCATCCCCGAGATCGGGACGCTCAACGGGCACTTTGAGGAGCACTTCCGGCTCTTCAATGACACGGTCCGCCGCCTCGCCGCCGGGGAGCTGACGGAGGCTGACGTGGAGCGGCAGTTTGAGGAGTACTGGATGAACCCGTACCTCTACGGCCCGGAGATGCTTGCGCAAACCCCGGTCTACAGCTTCGGCAGCGAGCTCTACGGCGTGGTCTACGACGCCTTCGGCCTGGAGGAGCTCTACCGCTGCGTCCGGGAGCCCCTGGAGCTTCTGCGCCGCTTCAACGAGGCGGGGACGGGATACCGGATCGAGCTGTAGCGCGCGCCCTGCGATTTGTGCGAATTAGCGAATTCCTACAAGAAACTGAAAAAACTTTGTCCGAGTTGCCCCTTGTCAAGGGGGAGGAAATTTGATAAGATTTTAACGAAAGGGCGGAGAGCCCTCCGCCGCGGCGAGGCCGCGGGCTGACTTCGTTATTGGCGCCGGGGTCGCGGACGATTGAAGCGCGGCGTCAAAATATAAATTTTCCCGGGGGTGGTCAAAGATCCCGGGAAACAAGGAGGATTCCTATGGCAATTGAATTCAAGGACGGCAAGTATGTGGACCCTGTCACCGGCCGGGTCACCCTGGACCCCACCGAGTACAAGGATTGGCAGATCGCCGAGGAGGCGGAGAAGACCCTGCCCTCCGTGGAGGAGTTCCGCGAGAAGCTGGGCCTGCTCCCCGAGGAGATCATCCCCTACGGCAAGACCCCCAAGCTGGACTTCATTAAGATCATGAACCGCCTCAAGGACAAGCCCGACGGCAAGTTCATCGAGGTCACCGCCATCACCCCCACCCCCCTGGGCGAGGGCAAGAGCACCGTGTCCCTGGGCCTGGTCGAGGGCCTGGGCAAGATCGGCAAGAACGTGGGCGGCTGCCTGCGCCAGCCCTCCGGCGGCCCCACCATGAACGTCAAGGGCACCGCCGCCGGCGGCGGCAACGCCCTGCTGATGCCCATGACCGAGTTCTCCCTGGGCCTCACCGGCGACATCAACGACATCATGAACGCCCACAACCTGGCCATGGTGGCCCTCAACGCCCGGATGCAGCACGAGCGCAACTATGACGACGAGCAGCTGGCCAAGCGGGGCCTCAAGCGCCTGGACATCGACCCCAAGCGCGTTGAGATGGGCTGGGTTCTGGACTTCTGCGCCCAGGGCCTGCGCAACATCATCATGGGCATCGGCGGCAATAAGGACGGCTACCTCATGGAGAGCAAGTTCGGCATCGCCGTGGGCTCTGAGCTGATGGCGATCCTGGCTGTGGCCAAGGACCTCAAGGACCTGCGTGAGCGCATCGGCAAGATCGTCGTCGCTTACGACCGCAAGGGCAACCCCGTCACCACCGAGGATCTCGAGGTGGCCGGCGCTATGACCGCCTGGATGCGCAACTGCATCAACCCCACCATGTGCTACACCGTGGAGCATCAGCCCATGCTCATCCACGCCGGCCCCTTCGCCAACATCGCCATCGGCCAGTCCTCCGTCATCGGCGACCGGCTGGCTCTGAAGCTCTTCGACTACCATGTCACCGAGTCCGGCTTCGCCGCCGACATCGGCTTTGAGAAGTTCTGGAACGTCAAGAGCCGCCTGAGCGGCCTGACCCCCAACGTCTCCGTCCTGGTGGCCACCATCCGGGCCCTGAAGATGCACGGCGGCGGCCCCACCGTCGTTGCCGGACGCCCCCTGCCCGAGGAGTACACCAAGGAGAACCTGGAGCTGCTGGAGAAGGGCTGCGAGAACCTCTTCCACCACGTGGCGACCATCCGCAAGAGCGGCATCGTGCCCGTGGTCTGCATCAACCAGTTCTACACGGACACCGAGGAGGAGATCAAGCTCCTGCGCCGCCTGTGCGCCGAGCACGGCGTGCGCTGCGCGCTGAGCAACCACTGGCGCTACGGCGGCGAGGGCGCCATCGAGCTTGCCGAGACCGTGGTGGACGCCTGCAAGGAGTCCAACGAGATCAAGTTCCTCTACCCCCTGGAGATGCCCCTGCGCGAGCGGGTGGAGATGATCGCCAAGGAGGTCTACGGCGCGGACGGCGTGGACTGGGCCCCCCTCGCCCTGGAGAAGGCCAAGCGCTTCGAGAGCGATCCCAAGTACGCCGACTACTGCACCATGATGGTCAAGACCCACCTGTCCCTGAGCCACGAGCCCAGCTGGAAGGGCGTGCCCAAGGGCTGGCGCCTGCCCATCCGGGACATCCTGGAGTACGGCGGGGCCAAGTTCCTGTGCCCCATGGCCGGTACCATCTCCATGATGCCCGGCACCAGCTCCGACCCGGCCTACCGCCGCGTCGACGTGGACACCGAGACCGGCAAGGTCAGCGGCCTGTTCTAATCGTCCTCCCGGTTTTTGGGTTTGCCTCAGGAGGCAGGAAAGGAAACGCGTGATGAATATGACGGAAGTAGCGAGGCTTCTCTTGGGGCTGCGCGCCGCCGGATGGACGGACAAGGAGATCAACGACTTCGTCCTCTATATCGAGACCGGCGAGGAGCAGTATAAGCCGAAACCGAAGCAGGAGAACTGATAACATCCCCAGCCAACCTGGAAAAGGGTCCCGGCGGCGGTTCCGCCGCCGGGATTTTGCTATGCAGAGGGCCCGCAGGCCTCCAGCATCAGCGCCACCCCCAGGCGGAAGCCCTCGCGGAAATTGGCGTAGTCCCGGAAGCGGCTCAGGTCACAGAGGGCGTCCCAGTGGCGCTCGATGAACGCCGCGCCCATGGCCTGTTCGATCTCCTCCAGGAACGCCCACTTTTTCCTGCGCAGGTCCTCTGGAAGGTCCTCCACGGGGGCGCGGGGGATGTATTCGTCTTCGTAGATGTCCTGTAAGATGCTCATTTCTGTACCCTCCCAAAATATCGTTTTTATTGGGGTTCATAGGACCATTATACCAATAAAAACGATTTTGTCAAGGTGAATTTATGTTTTCAAAAGATTTGTTTGCCCAGCGTGTCAGAGAAGTCCGCAAACTGCACAATGAGACACAAAAACAGCTGGGCGATGCCATTGGCACCAAGGCAAACAATGTCTGCGAGATGGAGAGCGGCAAAAAGACCACGACCTCGGAGAAAATCGCCAAGCTCTGCCAGCACTACCATGTCTCCGCTGACTACCTCCTGGGCCTCACCGACGACCCCCGGGGCGGGGTGGAGCGGTGGACGGAAGAGTAATGCCCTGAGTGGCTTTGTCAAGGAGCCTTTATGTTTTCAAAGCAAAAATTTGCCCAGCGCATCTTTGAACTGCGCAAACAGCACAAGGAAAAACAAGGGGATCTGGGCGAAGCCATTGGCATCGGTCGAAACGCCGTCAGTGAGATCGAGTGTGGACGAAAGACCACCACTGCCGAGAAAATCGCCAAGATCTGTCAGCACTACCACATCTCCGCCGACTACCTTCTCGGCCTCAGCGACGACCCCCGGGGCGGGGTGGAGCGGTGGACGGAGAAATCATAATGAAAGGAAACACATCCTATGGATTTCGCACAAGCATCCTGCACTGAATTTGTAACAGTACTGGCCTCCAACGCCCCGGTGCCCGGCGGCGGCGGGGCGTCGGCCCTGGTGGGCGCCATCGGCACGGCCCTGGGCAACATGGTGGGCTCCCTCACCGTGGGCAAGAAGAAGTATGCCGATGTGGAGGAGGAGATCGTCGCCCTCAAGGCCAGGTGCGACCGGCTCCAGAAGGACCTTCTGGACCAGATCGCCGCCGACGCCAAGGGCTTCGAGCCCCTTGCCAAAGCCTACGGCATCCCCAAGGACGACCCCGCCCGGGACCAGGTCCTGGAGGAGGCCACCATCACCGCCTGCGCGGTGCCCGTGAAGATCATGGAGCTCTGCTGCGAGGCCCTGGACGCCATCCAGGTCTTTGCGGAGAAGGGCAGCCGCCTGGCCGTCAGCGACGCCGGGTGCGGCGCGGTGTGCGTCAAGGCCGCCCTCCAGGCCGCGAGCCTCAACGTCTTCATCAACACCAAGACCCTCAAGAACCGGGTCCTGGCCGAGGAGATGAACGCCAGGTGCCTGGGGATGCTGGAGAAGTACTGCGCCCTGGCCGATGAGATCTTCGAGACCGTCAAGGCGGGATTTTTCAAGTGATCGCTGTGTTTTGCCGGCCCCACACCGGATCTATGTGTCTATCCAAAGACTGAAAGGAACAAAACAACCATGGCAAAAAGACTGTTAGGCAAGGAAGTCAACGAGAAACTGAACGCCCGCATCATCGCGGACTGCGAGGCCCTCAAGGCCAGGGGCGTGAACCCCACCATGGCCATCGTCCGCTGCGGCGAGCGGCCCGACGACCTCAGCTACGAGCGCACCGCCTGCAAGCGGGCCGACACCCTGGGTGTGGCGGTGGAGAAGTTCGTCCTGCCCGAGGACGTGAGCAGGGAAGAGCTCATCAAGGTCATTGACGCCATCAACGCCAACGACGGCATCCACGGCGTCCTCCTCTTCCGCCCCCTGCCCAAGCACCTGAAGGCGGACCAGGACGAGATCTGCAACCGCCTGGATCCCCGCAAGGACATCGACGGCATGACCGACCTCTCCAACGCGGGCGTCTTCATGGGCAAGGAGCTGGGCTTCGCCCCCTGCACACCCGAGGCCTGCATGGCCATTCTGGAGCACTACGGCATCGACTGCACCGGCAAAAAGGCGGTGGTCATCGGCCGCAGCCTCGTGGTGGGCAAGCCCGTGGGCATCATGCTCATGGGCAAAAACGCCACCGTCACCACCTGCCACACCCGCACCAAGGATGTCCCCGCCATCACCCGGGACGCGGACATCATCGTCTCCGCCGCGGGCGTGCTGGGGAGCCTCACCAAGGAGCATGTCCGCCCCGGACAGATCGTGGTGGACGTCTCCATCAACTGGGACGAGGCCAAGGGCGGCATCGCGGGCGACGCGGCCTTTGACGAGGTGGAGCCCATCGTGGAGGCCATCACCCCCGTGCCCGGCGGCGTGGGCACCGTCACCACCAGCCTCTCCATCGGCCATGTGGTGGAGGCGGCCAAGCGCATCCACGGCTGATCGGGGGCGGTCCTTTTGGCGAATCAAAAGACTGACTCCGTCAAGATCATCCGGCTGTTCCTCATGGCCTCCTCGGCGGCGTACCTCATCGCCGCCGGGCTGGCGCCGGACCGGGAGAACATGATCACCGGCCTTGCGGAGATCCTCATGACCCCGTCCCAGCTGACGCGGGACTTCTTCGCCGCCGGCGGCATGTCCGGCACGTTCCTGAACGTGGCCCTGGTGGGCTTCGTGTGCGCGGCGATGACGTGCCTGCCGGGGGCGGTGGTGAACGGGGCCACGATCGCGGCCTACTTCCTCACCACCGGGTTCTCCTTCTGGGGCATCAACTTCCTGAACATGTGGCCCTTCTTCCTGGGGGTCATCGTCCACGCCCTGGTCAAACGGGAGCCCTTCCCCAAGTACGTCAACCTCGCCATGTTCTCCACGGCCCTGTGCCCCCTGGCGAGCGAGCTGCTGCTGCGCTACCCGGGGAGCGAGGAGGTCCGGGGCGTCACCCTCACGGGCGTCGTTTTGATGCTGGCGGCAGGGATGCTCATCGGCTTTCTCACCCCGGCCATGGCGAACCATTCCCCGAACGTCCACAAGGGCTACGACCTGTACTCGGCGGCTCTGCCGGGGGTGCTGCTGGGGCTCTTTGCCGTGGCGGTGCTCTACAAGAGCCTGGGCCATGACGTGCCCGCCATCAAGGCCACGCTGTCGGAGAGCCATCCGGCGGTGGTGTGGACCTTCTGCGGGGTGTTCTTCGGCCTGTGCGTCCTGGCGGGCTGGTGGCTCAACGGGAAGAGCCTCAAGGGCTACACGGACCTTCTGCGGGACACCGGCCACAAGGCGGACTTCGTGGCGAAATACGGCCCCGGCCTCGCCATAGCGAACGTGGGGCTCTACGGCCTCATGATCTTGCTCTACTACATCTTTGTCAACGCGCTCATGGGCGACGCCCTCGCCGGGTTCAACGGCGTGACCCTGGGCATCGTCTTCTGCATGGTGTGCTTCGGCGCGGCGGGGAGCCACCCGGGGAACATCTGGCCCATCATGCTGGGCTACGTGGCCTTCTCCTTCGCGGCCACCACCTTCTTCGGCGGGGTGTTCCCGGTGAACGCCCAGGCTATCATGGTTGGGCTCTGCTTTGCAAGCGGCCTGACCCCCATCGCCGGGAACTACGGCTGGTGGGCGGGGGTCCTGGCCGGCGGGATGCACTACCTCCTGGTGACCTCCATCCCCGCCATCCACGGGGGCTTCAGCCTGTATAACGGCGGGTTCACCTCCCTGCTGGTGGCCACGATCCTGGTGCCCCAGCTGGAGACCTTCTGCAAGACCAAAACAGAGCGTCTGGAGGCCCGGAAGGGGGCCAAGCAGAGATGACCAAGGGGGAGCTGCGCGCCCAGGTGGCGCTCCAGGTGAAAAACCTCTCCCCGGTGTACTGCCGGGAGGCGGACGAGGCCATCTGCCGTGGGGTGCTCCACTCGGAGCCCTACCGGAGGGCCCGAACCGTGTTCTGCTACATAGGCACGGACCGGGAGGTGGACACCATGCCCATCCTCCGGGCCGCCCTCCGGGAGGGCCGGACGGTGGCGGTGCCGCTGTGCACGGTACCGGGGGTGATGGAGGCCCGGCAGATCACCGGCGTGGGGGACCTGGTGTCGGGAAAGTACGGCATTTTAGCCCCCCGGGCGTCGTGCCCGGTGCTGGAGCCGGAGGAGATCGGCGTGGCCGTGGTGCCCTGCTGCACCGGCAACGGACGGGGGGAGCGCCTGGGCTACGGCGGCGGGTACTACGACCGCTACCTGCCCCGGACCCGGTGTCCGGCGCTGCTCCTGTGCCGGAGCAGGCTGGTCCATGAGGACATCCCCACGGAGGCGCACGATGCGCGGATGGACTACCTGGTCACGGAGCTGGGTGTGCAGGCGTGCCAATGATGCCTGGTATCCAATTCAACCAAAAAACGCGGCGCATGGGGCCAACCCATGCGCCGCGTCTGCGTCCCTATGTAGTTAGAAGGACCGGATGCCGCTGTAGAAGGTGGAAAACCCGCTGGTATCGGTGATAATGGACTCCCGGGTGTGGAGCTGCCAGCAACGGGAGAGGCAGACGGCCTCCTGGTTGATGTTGAAGTTGGCCTGCCAGATCTCGATACCCATGGAGAGGAGCTTTTCGGTGACCTCCCGCTTCTCTCGCAGGCGGGGGTCCTCGCCGCAGGCCTCCACCAGGCGGTAGTCGGGCTGGTCGCAGAGGTAGACGGCCAGGAGGACGGTGCGCTTGTTGCCGGGAAGGCTGTAGCGGAGCTTGGCGGAGCGGGTGAGGTAGCGCTCGGCCAGGGCCAGGGGCTTGACCACCTCCATGCGCATCTCCTCGGGGATGTCCAGGGAGAGGTCCACCAGGGGGACGGTGACGGCCAGGGAGATGTTGCCGACGACGAAGTCCAGGTTGGCCTTGCCGGAGAGGCGGGCGCGGCGGATCTTGACGTTGTCGCCCACCAGGTCCCGGAAGCCGCCCTGCTCCAGGTAGAACTCCACGTACTGGTTGGCGGCGGTCTGATTGATGCCGATCCAGGTCTTGTCCGGGTCCTCGGGGCGGCAGGTGGAGACGGCCTCCACGGTGAACTTGGTCTTGCGTGCGGGGTCCTTGCTCCGGGAGAGGAGGCAGGGACGGCCCGCCAGGTTGAGGTTGCCGATGCTCCAGCTGGTGGGGCAGTGGCAGGGGACGGTCTCGCCGTTCAGGTTGACCAGAATCAAAAACTGCATTTTCCGCTCAATGATGACTCCCTCGAGCAGAGGCTCCGGGAAGTAAATGGGCCTGAGTTCCATAGTACAACCCCCTATCGAAAAAGCTTATTATGAGAGGACCGAAAATATACCTGCGCGGGGCGGGAGCATCCGTCCGGGCGGCACAAAAAGGGCGCAAAAAAGGGTGTCAAGCATCCAGCCCGACACCGCGGAGCGCACACGCGATACCGGCCCGGCGGGGCTGCGTCCACACCTGAGGCAGCGTTTGGGGGACCGGTCCGGGGTGGGAGATACGGCGGGAGCTGTCTGACACAGAGCAGGGCGGCGGGAGCGGAGGGGAGGGAACGCCGCCTTGACGATATTTTTTAGAACTAGTTGCATTTTAGCGTATTAATTTGGAAAATGCAAGTGCTTTTTTACAATATTATTAAAAATCCCGAACTTTCAAGACAAACCGAGGGGGGCGCATAAGCAAAAATGGACTTTTATGTCAATATTTTGGGAGGGTATGTACGTGGGAGGCATACAGCGCGGCCATGGGAAGACCGGCTGTATGCCTCTTTCTGCTTATATTCCAATGGAGCTGAGACTTCTGGGGGAACTTTTGAGAAGGGCCGGGATGTCCACGAGACATAGATTGTGCATCTTGTACTAGGGGAAATCCAACGAATATCGCAAATGTGGGATTGAACAAAATTTCTGATGATGCTTCCAACAAACTCTAATAAGCCCCAGGGAGATATTGAAAAAATCAATGGACCGCACTCCAACTCCTACCCCCCGCTATGGGCTGGGGGATAGGGGCAGGCGTCAGGAAGCGCCCATGATCCGCCCGGCGAAGAGGGCCCCCCGCTGGGCAATGCCGGGGAGCTTCACGAGGCTCCCGCGGTCGTTGGCGGTCTCCAGCATACAGAAGCGGGGCGGGAGGTAAAAGCTCTTGTTCATATTCAATCCGCTGATGAGCTGGCGGGCGATGAGGTCGCCGCCGGAGTAGCCGGAGACGATGAGGGCGAAAAGCCGCTTTTCATAAAACCTGTTCTGCCGGAAGAGGGCGGTCAGGCGGTTGACGAAGGCGGTGAGGTTGGCGGCCAGGGCGTCGTTGTAGTTGGCGCAGAGCATGACCATGGCGTCGCAGGCGCGGACGGCGGGAAAGACCTCCTCCACCATGGGCCCGCCGTAGAAGCACCCGCCCTGCTGTCCGAAGTGCATACAGGTCTTGTAGCTGCACCCGATGCAGTCGGCCAGGGTTCCGTTCTGGAGGCAGACCTCCTGGACCTCCACGCCCTCGGGGAGCCCAGCCTTGACCAGCTCCCAGAAGTCCAGGGTGTTGCTGGTGGAGCGGGCGGAGGCGTGGAGGGCCAGGATGCGGCTCGGGGGCGGCAGAGCCTCCCAGGCGAGCAGGCGCTCCACCAGCTCCGCCGCGGCGAGGCGGAAGGCGGTGGCCTCGTCGGTGCCCTGGGTCTGGGCCTGAACCCGGAAGTTGCGCAGGGAGCCGGTGGCCTCCACCAGGGGCCGGCCCAGGAAGGCGCACCCGGCGAGATTGGCCGAGAGCACCAGGTCCCGCGCCACGTCCTTGGTGTAGAGCTCCCCCACGCCGGTGACCACCAGGGCGGCGAGACAGCCCTCCAGCAGTCCGCCGTCCAGCCGGAGGACGGAGAGCATCCGGTAATAGGCCAGGTTGCACCCGCCCTCGTCCAGGGCCACCAGGAAGAGGAGCCTGCGGCGGCGCAGGCCCTCCAGGCCGTCGGCGGGGTCCCGCCAGACCGTGCCCTCCGGGAGGAGGGGGAGCATGGAGGCTTTCAATGCCTCACTGTATTCGTTGGCGGGGGTGATTACCGTGAGGACCGGGTTTTCTTCCGGTTCGGGGCGGTCTGTGCGGCCTAAAAGATAGTCGGTAGAAACGTTGAAGTAGTCTGCCAAGCGCTCCACTGTTGAGGCGGACACATTGATCTGCCCGTACTCAATCTTTTGATAATTTTGGTAGGCTGTACCCAGGAAAGCGGCAATGTCGGATTGTTTTAGCTTTCGCTCCGCCCGAAGCTGTTTTAACCGTGCAGAAAATTTTGGCAATTTTTGTTTCATAAGGACCTCAAAGCACTTGACACATGATATTTCACGGTGTATAATCAAGTATACATTAAAACTAAAATCTATTCAAGGTGATTTGCGTGTATAATACATATGATTGGCTGTATCTCAACTATGCGGAACCCCTCATGAATGAATTTGAGAAAACAGAGAAAAGGGAAATAGAGCTGATCGCGCAGTCTCTTGGGCTTTCACAAAGAGACAGCGTACAGCTTAGCGACCGTATGTCGGCTTTGCGCTACCGCTGGGGCGCGGAGGTGTTCGCCCTGGGCCTCCAATTGGGTGTGCGGCTGACGGCACCATCCCTGTCTGTGGAGGACCACCCGTAGGCGTCACTCGATCCTCCGCAGCTCGTCCATGGTCCCCCGGATCCGCTCCAGCAGGTCCTCCGGCAGGGGCAGGCGCTCCAGCTCGATGCCCAGAGCGCCCAGGCGGTTCCGGGCCCCCATGAACACGCCGTCCAGGTAGGTGGATGAGAAGTGCCATTGCCCCCGCAGGCAGTCTAAGAGGCTCAGGGCCCCGGAGCTCAGGGCGGGGGCCACGTAGGGCTTGAAGCCCATGGCCCGCATCTCCAGGTTGGCGTGCTTGGTCCTCTCGGTGAGCTCCCGGGAGAGGGTGCCGTCGTAGCGGTCCGGCTCCACGGAGTTGGCGATCACCAGCCCCTCCCCGTGGGGGCCGTAGGCCCGGCCGGTGCGGAGGTATTCCTCGAACCGTGGGTCCCTGTCCGCGTAGTACCGGGCCCGGGCGTGCATGACCCCCAGCCCGAACCCGCGGACCTGGTGGGGGAAGAGTCCTTTGCAGTCCAGCTCCCCCGCCTCGTTTTTGTTGCTCTCCAGGAGCGCCGCCCGGCACAGGGGGTCCACCGGGTCGCTGACCACGCAGAACATACCCTTGAAGCCCGCCTCCCGGGCCATGCGGGCGTAGGAGGCCACGAGGGGGCGGTTGAGCGCATATTGTGCCATGCGCACGTCGCCGCTCTTCACCGCCGTGTCCGGCACGAACCGGGAGGCGCAGAAGAGGAACACGTCGCAGTCGAAGAGCTCCTCCGGCCGCACGACCTTCACGCCGGGCCCGGGGATGCCGATCTGCCCCAGCTCGAACTCCCAGCGCTCCGGGACGTTCTCCCGCAGGTCGCAGAGCCCGATATCGAGGATGGTGTGCCCGCCCAGGAGCCGCAGGCCCATCGCCAGGGTGCTGCCCACGTCCCCCAGGGCCAGGAGGTTTACCCGGCAGCTGCCGGGGAGGCAGAAGGGCTCCAGCAGCTCCTCCCAGCGGGGGTGGCCCATGTTCACGGCCCGGACCCGGCCCTCCTCCACCGCCTCCTCCAGCTCCCGGGGGAGGCGGTCTTTTGCGGTCAGGGTAGTGAGGGCCTCGGGGCCCTCCGCGGCGGAGGGCGCGGTGAGGTGGAAGCTCTCCCGCCCCGCCAGGGGGGGGCGGCGGAAGAGGTACAAGACCTCCCCGTGCTCCGGGAGGCGGTCCAGGGGCCTCCCCACCGCCTCCTCGCTGTATACAATATGGTTTTTATACTCGCAGTATCCCATTTTAACCTCCGATGACGATATTGAAGCTTGCCCGGAGACGCCGGAGCATCTCCAGGTCGTTTTCCAGATAGGTGGACGCGGCGCGGCTGGGGTCGTAGGCCATGCAGCTGCCCTTGTCGGGGCACAGCGGCAATACCACCGCCTCCCCCAGGCGGCTGAGGGTCAGGTTCCGGGCGCAGAGGGCGCGGTAGTCCGCCTCCAGGGCCAGGAGGATGTCCCGGGCGTTCTCCAGGCAGGTCACGCTCAGGCGGTAGATGGACCCGTCGGCGCAGTCCTCCGCGAGGTCCGGGGCGGCGTAGGGGAAGATGCGGTTCACCGACGGCTGGAGCCCGGCGGCCATGGGCTCGCTCCTGCGGACGGTGTCCCCGCCGATGAAAGGGTAGAGGGTGGACTCCACGAACCGGGAGCGGAGGTTGGGCAGGTAGTACACCCCGTCCACGGGGAAGCCCAGGGCCTCCATGGTGTCCCTTCCCATGCCTGTGAGGTACCCCACCAGCACCTGCCGGACCTGGGCCTGGTTCTCCTCCAGGAGGGGGGCCAGGCGGCGGATGCGCTTGCCGTCGTGGAGCATGTCGTCCACCAGGATGACGGGGCGGCCGAAGGAGACGATGGTGCGCACCTGGTCGGCGAGGGGCGAGTAGTTGGGGTAGGCCTCGATGGAGAAGGAGGAGAGGTCCGGCTCGTAGACCTTGTCGGTGTGGAGGGTCTTGGTGACGGTGTTGGGCACCGCCACGCCCCGCAAAATCTTGCCGAAGGGCACGCAGATGCACTCCCCCAGCTCCCTGGGCTCCACGGGCTGGGCGGGGACGCCGTTGCAGGCGGCGATGCGCCGCAGGAGCCTCTGGTGGATGACCCCGGCGGAGATGGAGAGGACCAGGCACCCGGGATAGAGGGCTGTGAGGGCCCGCTGGAGGTTCCGGTGGGCGTTGGAGACGGCGGCGAGGACCCGGGGGCTCGCGGAGAAGGGGGCCTTGAGGGTGGTCTCCACGTTCCGGGTGAGGACCACGGGGCGGCTCATATCCACGCTCAGCACCTCCTGGGCCCCGGCGGCGGACACGGGCACGAAGCCCTGGAGGGTGAAGATGTCCCGGATGGAGGCGGGGGCGCTCTCCGCCGGGCAGAAGAGGGCGCAGGTGTACTCCTGCCGCAGGGCAAGGGAGATGACCTCCGTCACCAGCAGCTGGGCCAGGTCCGCCTGGGCGGGGCCCTTGGGCACATGGACGCCGCTGATGACCAGGGCCCGCCCGCCGGTCTGGGCCCGGACGAAGGCGGTCAGCTCCGTGCGGCCCCCCAGCCGGGTGAAGAGCTGCTGGGACTCCACGCACTGGAAGCTGGCAAAGCCCAGCACCGCCCCGCTCTCCCCGTGGCGCAGGACGCAGAGGCGGTCCCCCAGCTCCCGCAGGCGGTCGAAGAGGGCGGCGGTCCCCGGGTGGCCGGGGAGGGCGTCCCGGGCGAGAAGGGTCTCCGTGTCCGCGTCCAGCCACAGGTGGTGCTGGAAGTCCAGGTCCTCGGGCCGGAGGAGGGGCTTGTCCAGCGGCTCCCGGAGGTAGAGGCCGTGGAGGTAGATGTACTCCTGGGCCACGCTGTCGATGAAATGGGAGATGTCCCGGCCCTGGTCGACGGCCTCCCGGATGCGGGTGGAGCTGATGTCCTCCAGGTGGGTGGGGAGCTGGAGCTCGGTGACATGCCCGGTGATGGCGGAGTAGTCGGGGGCCTCGCCGCCGTCGTCCCGGCGGAAGATGACGTGGTCAAAGCCGTGGATGGACCCGGGGGCCGGCTCTTTCCGGTAGGAGGAGGCCCCCCGGACCACGTCGCTGCCCACCACCACGGCCACGTCCCGGCCGGGGAACGCCTCCCGCAGGCGCTTGAGGTTTTCGGGGTTGGCGATGTTCACGGGGAAGTCCTCGGGGAAGATGTGGACGTGGAACTCGTCGGCCACAGACATGCTGGCGATCCGGCGGCGGACCCGGTGGGGCTGGGTCTTCTTGGACCAGGAGAACTCGTCGATGGCCAGCATCACCTCGTACCCCAGGTCCCGGATGGAGCGGACGATGCCCTTATGGGAGAGGGTGAAGGGGTCGAAGGTGCCGGGGAAGAAGGCCACGGGCCGCTTCTCCCCGAACCGGAAGCCCCCCCGCAGGATGTCCTGCTCGGTGATGAAGCGATAGACCCGGCCCAGCATGGCGGCGCGGTAGTAGAAGGTCAGCTCCTGCCCCTGGTCCTCCCCCACGAGGGCCAGGAGCTTCTTCTGGGTGAGGAGGAAGGCCCGCCGCTTCTCGTGCTCCCCCAGGAGGGCGGAGCCGAAGACCCGGCGTCCCAAGACGAACAGGGCCTCCTGCCGCACCTCGCTCCGGAAGCCCGCGAGGCCCTTCAGGAGCATCCCCAGCAGGCGCTCCCGGCGCTTGCGGTAGACCTCGTCCTCCTCCGGGAAGCGGACCCGGTAGGCGTCGTAGGACTCGTAGATGACGCCCACGGTGTCCAGGGCCGCGGCCACCACCCGGCTGTTGGAGGAGCCCAGGTAGCCGTTGAGCTCCACCGCCACCTCCTCCAGCTGGGCCGGGGGGAGCCACAGGCAGAGCTGCCCCAGGTAGTCGGGGATATACTTCGAGAACTCCTGCTGGTCGATCTCCAGCCCCCGGACCAGCTCCACGGCCACTTCGTTGCGCTGGTCGGCGGTGAGGCGGGGGGCGATGGCGAGAAGGGCGTTCCCCGCCGCGTGGCGGACCGTCACCCGGTCGCTGACCTTGATGAGGTTGGCCAGGTGGGTGGCGATGTGGAGCAGCTGCGCCCCGCCGGAGGCGGCGAAGGCCGCCAGCAGGCGGATGTTCACCTCCTTGACGATCCAGGGGGTGCCGCTTTTGAGGTTGTCCAGGAAGATCTCCGACACCGCCTCCTCGTCCAGGGGCGGCGGGGGGGCCTGGACCCCGGCGCCGGCCAGGGCCGTGTCCCGCAGGCGGGCCAGGGAGGCGCTCCCGGCGCAGTCCACGGCCCGCAGGGCCCCGGGCACGGAGGACTCCAGCCACGGGTGCAGGGCGCTCAGGAGCAGTACCGCCGCGGAGCGGACGGTGAGGTCCTTCCGGACGGAGAGGGCCTGGGCGAAGTGCATGAGGCGGCGGCGCTGTCTCTCGTCGCAGACGGCGAAGGGCAGTGCCGTGGCGGTCTCCAGGAGCTGGAAGGCGGTCTCGTCCCCCAGGCGCTCCGGGGCCCGGTAGTAGCGGAGGAAGGAGCGCAGAAACTCCCCCCGCCGCTCCGGCGTACACTTCTCCAGCAGGGAGTTGACCACCATCTTCAGGGTGAAGGTGATCCACCGCCGGTGCTGGGGCATGAGCTTGCGGTCGGGGTAGACGATCTTCTCCAGGTACAGCCGCCACTGGTCCAGGTCGGCGTTGTCCCGGCTGTCGGGGACGTAGTCCTTGGGGGTCTCCTTGACGTACCCGGCGTGGAAGCGGGCGATGATCTCCCCCATGAGGGCCGCGGCCTGCCGGCGGATGTCCCCCTCCCGGTGCATGAGGAGCTCGTAGAGGAAGGCCAGCGTTTGCACCTTCTGGGAAAGGCTGAGGTAGACGGAGTAGGACTCGAACACCCCCAGGTAGGCCCGGAGCCTGCGCCAGTCGGTCTCCCCCCGGGCCAGCTCCAGGAGCCCCGCGAAGCTCCTCTGCCCGGTGAGACGGCTCATGAGTGCGATGTTGTGCTCCGCGCCCAGAAGGCGCAGCGCCTCCACCGCCTCCGACTCGTCCATGAGGGCCGGGTCCCGGCGGGGCAGGGGCGCGCCGGGATGGCCGGAGAGGGTGGTGTCCACCCCCAGGCTCACCATGTAGCGCTCAAAGTCCCGGAGTTTGGCGTACACGAAGGTGTAGCGCAGGCGCTTGGCCTCGTCCACGTTGTCCAGCTTGCTGAGGATCACGTCGAAGGCCTCGGCGAGGGTGGAGATTTTGGTGATCTCCCGCCCGTCGGGGCCCCGCTCCTGCTTGACCCGGAAGTCGGCGTAGATGAGCACCAGGCTCTCGGCGGAGAGGTAGTCCAGCTCCAGGTCCCAAACTGAGTGGTTGGCGGCGACATAGCCCAGGTCCGCCATGTGGCGGCGGAGGAACCACTGGTCCGTATAGTAGTAGTGGAGGTACGGCACCCGTTCCCCGGGGCGGCACCCGAACTTGCCGATGTCGTGCCCCGCCGCGCTGCCGGAGACCAGGGGCAGGTCGATGGACACCCCCGCCCGCTTGAGGTCCCGCGCCACGCTCAAAGCCGCGTGGTGGACCCCGGCGATGTGCTCCAGGGTGCGCCAGGGGGTGGCCTCCAGCCCCAGGCGCATCATCTCGTAGACGTACTCCCGCCGGTAGGAGCGCAGGAACTGCCGGTAGCTCTCCCGGTGCTCGCTGCCCTCCAGCTCCTCCTCGTCCAGGAGCTCCAGCTGCCACAGGGGGTCCGCCGGGAGGCGGGCGCGCTCCTCGTCCAGCAGGACCTGGAGGAGGGCTAAGAAGAAGGCCGCGCCGGGGCCGTGCTGTTTCTGCCGGGGGAGGAAGTCCGGCTCCGGGAACATGCACTTGCGGGCGAAGTCGTAGGCAAAGGCGATCCAGCCCTCCTCCGGCTCCGGGGAGAGGCGGTCCATCTCCTCCCGGGCGAGGTCCAGCACGGCGGCGCAGGAGATGCGCGTGCCGTCGAAGAGGGGGGCGAAGCGCTGGAGGAAGCTCTCGTCCTCCAGGAGCGCCGTCAGCTCCCCCCGGCGGTTGGAGAGGTACTGGACCGTGGGCTGGGTGGTCAGGCGGCGCAGAAGGCTTGCGCTCATCTGACGGAGCTTTTTCTTGTTCATGGTGGTCCCTCCTTTTGTTCTGCTGATATTATGCACTAATTTGCCGCCGTGCGCAAGGGGGAAATGGGGGCGGAGGGGCGGAATTCGGCATTGCGGGGCAGATGGTGGGTCTGTGTAGGGGCGCACAATGTGCGCCCCTACGGGCCGGGTGCGCAGGACGGTGACGCGGCGGGTGTGCTGGGCCCACAGCGGGTATCCCATCTATTTTGTCTCCAAATATTCCCAAATGTTAGAAAACCGCTCGATTTACAGAAGTCTCGGTAAAAAATCCATCAAAACCAACAAGGAGGGCGCCCCTTTTTTGTAGGAACCGCAACAAGGATGTGAAACCGCCTAGAGGAGGCTGGACAACGGGCCGTGTTTCTGGTAAAATATTAACAAAATCGACTGTGGACCATGGGAAGGAGTTTTGATGATGACCAATAAACAAACGTCCGCCGGAACCGGCCCCTTTGAGGCCCGCCTCGCGGGGAACCTGGATGAGCTCAAGTGGCTCTACTGCGAGCTCTACCATAACGACGCCGAGGCCTTTGACCGCTTCCTCGAGATGCTCCGGCGGTCCTATGACCAGCGCAAGGCCGCCCTCCGGGCCCAGGACGAGGCGCGTACCGCGGACCCCTCCTGGTACCGCGCCCGGGATATCCTGGGGATGATGCTCTATGTGAACGCCTTCGCCGGGACCCTGAAGGGGGTGGAGGGGAAGCTGGACTACATCAGGGAGTGCGGCGTCAACTACCTGCATCTCATGCCCCTGCTGGAGAGCCCCAAGGGCCGCAGCGACGGCGGCTATGCGGTGAGCGACTTCCGGGCCGTCCAGCCGGACCTGGGCACCATGGAGGACCTGGAGCATTTGGCCGACGCCTGCCGGGCAGAGGGGGTGCGGCTGTGCCTGGACTTCGTCATGAACCACACCAGCGAGGACCACGCCTGGGCGAAAAAGGCCCGGGCCGGGGAGCCGGGGTACCGGGAGCGGTACTTCTTCTACGACAGCTGGGACATCCCCCGGGAATTCGAGAGGACGGTGCCCCAGGTGTTCCCCACCACCGCGCCGGGGAGCTTCACCTGGCTGGAGGACTGCAAGCAGGTGGTCATGACCAACTTCTACCCCTACCAGTGGGACCTCAACTACGCCAACCCGGTGGTCTTCAACGACATGACGGAGAACCTGCTGTTCCTCGCCAACCGGGGCATCGACGTGATCCGGCTGGACGCCATCCCCTACATCTGGAAGGAGCTGGGCACCGCCTGCCGGAACCTGCCCCAGGTCCACACCCTGTCCCGGATGCTCCGTCTCGCGGTGGAGACGGTCTGCCCGGGGGTGCTCCTGCTGGGAGAGGTGGTCATGGAGCCGGTGAAGGTGGCCCCCTACTTCGGCACCACGGAGAAGCCGGAGTGCCATATGCTCTACAACGTGACCACCATGGCCACGACCTGGCACACCCTGGCCACAGGGGACGCGTCCCTCCTCAAGCGGCAGATGGAGGCGGTGTGCGCCCTGCCGGGGGAGTTCCTGTTTTTGAACTACCTGCGCTGTCACGACGACATCGGCTGGGGGCTGGACTACCCCTGGCTGAGGGAGCGCTTCGGGGCCGATGAGGTGGCCCATAAGAAGTACCTCAACGACTACTTCACCGGGAAATGGCCCGGCAGTCCCGCCCGGGGGGAGCTCTACAACGACGACCCCCGCCTGGGAGACGCGCGGCTCTGCGGCACGACGGCCTCCCTCTGCGGCCTGGAGGCGGCGGACGGGGAGGAGGACCCGGTGAAGGTGGAGCAGGCGGTGTCCTGCGACCTGACGCTCCACGCCTTCATGCTGTCCCAGAGCGGCATCCCGGTGCTCTACAGCGGGGACGAGGTGGGGCAGTTCAACGACTGCGCCTACCACGACGACCCGGAGAAGCGGGAGGACAGCCGGTATCTCCACCGGGGGGCTTTCCGCTGGGACCTGGCGGAGCGCCGGAAGGACCCGGAGACCTATCAGGGCAAGCTCTTTCTGGGCCTGCGCCGTCTGGAGGAGATCAGGGCCGGGGAGCCCTGCTTCGACCAGGGGGCGGAAGCCTGGGTGGAGGAGAGCGGGGACCGCCGGGTCCTGGCCCTCTGCCGCAGGCAGGGGGACCGGGAGCTGGTATGCCTCTACAACTTCAGCCGGGAGTTCGTCACCGCCGGCGTCCAGCGGCCCGGGAGCTATACCGAGCTCATGTATGGGCAGAAGTATGACGGGATCGGGCAGGTAACGCTGTATCCGTGCGGTTTCGCGTGGCTGCTGCGGGATTGATGGGACCCGTAGGGGCGCACGATGTGCGCAGCCAGCGCCTACCGGGCTGACCGTGATCCCCTGAAGGAATGCCCCAAAGGCAAAACAACGTTTTGCCGCAAAAAGTTTTTTCTTTTTCGCTTCCTTTTTCTTTTGTACACAAAAGAAAAAGGAAGGAAGACTACGACGAAAGGATGACCACCATGCACAAAGCCGCAGGGAAGCCGATCTTAGCGGGGATCGCCATCGGGCGTCTGCGGGTCCGCCGGGGGGCGGACAGCCGGACCAGCGCGCCGTCGGGCCTGTCCCCGGAGCGGGAGCTGGAGCGCTTTGAGGCGGCGCGGTCCCTGGCCAAGGAACAGCTGGAGCGCCTGCGGCAGGAGATGTGCGAGCAGGTGGGCACCTCCGACGCGGACATCTTCCAGGTCCACCAGCTGATGCTGGACGACGAGGACTACCTCGCCGCCGTGCGCTACATCATCGAGACCCAGTCCGCCACCGCCGAGTACGCCGTGTGGGCCACGGGGGAGAACTTCGCCTCCGCCTTCTCCGCCATCGAGGACAGCGACATGCAGTCCCGGGAGGCGGACGTGCGGGACGTGTCCAACCGGGTGGCGGACATCCTCACCGGCCGCAAGGCGGAGCGGCCCTTCCCGGACGACTCCTTCATCCTCGCCGTGGACGATCTGACCCCCAGTCAGGCGGTCCAGCTGGACCGGGGCAAGCTCCTGGGCTTCGTCACCCGCCGGGGGTCTGCCAACAGCCACACCGCCATCCTGGCCCGGGCGCTGAACATCCCCGCCCTCACGGCGGTGGACTTCGACGAGAACTGGGACGGCCATCTGGCCATCCTGGACGGCTGCAACAGCTGCGTGTACGTGGACCCGGAGCCGGAGCTCCTCTCGGACATGGAGGAGAAGCTCCAGGAGAACCTGCGGGAGCGCAGCCGCCTCCAGTCCATGAAGCACAAGAGCGACGTGACATTGGACGGCACCTCCATCGCCCTCCATGCCAACATCGCAAGCGACCGGGACGTGGGGCTCGCCCTCCAGAACGGGGCCCACGGCATCGGGCTGCTGCGCAGTGAGTTCATCTTCCTGGAGGCGGAGCAGTGCCCCACGGAGGAGCAGCAGTTCCGCATCTACCGCCGGGTGGTGGAGACCATGGCGGGCAAGAGCGTCACCATCCGCACCCTGGACATCGGCGCGGACAAGGAGGCGGCCTACTTCCACCTGCCGCCGGAGCCCAACCCCGCCCTGGGCCGCAGGGCCATCCGCTTCTGCCTCCAGCGGCGGGACGTGTTCCGGCAGCAGCTGCGGGCCATCCTCCGCGCCAGCGCCTTCGGGCCGGTGTCGGTGATGTTCCCCATGATCGTGTCCGTGGAGGAGGTCCGCGCCGCCCGGGCTATCCTGGACAGCTGCCGGGTGGAGCTCATCCGGGAGGGCTGCGCCGTGGGCAGCGTGGAGGTGGGCATCATGGTGGAGACCCCCGCCGCCGTGGTCATGGCCGGAGAGCTTGCCCGGGAGGTGGACTTCTTCTCCATCGGCACCAACGACCTGGTCCAGTACACCCTGGCCGTGGACCGGCAGAACGGGGATCTGGCGGACCTCTACAACCCCGGCCATCCGGCCATTCTGAGGATGATCCGCTATGTGGTGGACGCCGCCCACCGCAACGGGTGCAGGGTGGGCATCTGCGGCAGCATGGGCGGCGACCCGGCCCTCACCGAGACCTTTTTGCGCATGGGGCTGGATAAGCTGAGCGTCCCCCCGGCGGCGATTTTGCCGCTGAGGAGCCTGATCCGGAGCTTGGACCTGAGCAAATAGCAGAAACGGCGAGCCGTGCAGGCTCGCCGTTTCGCGCAGAAAACGCGGTTTAATGCTGATACTCAAACTCCAGATTATACATACTCACCAGGTCGCCGTCCTTGATGCCCATGGCGTCCAGGCGGTCGAAGAGGCCGCTCTCCCGGAGCATCTTGTCGAACCACATGCGGCTCTCGTAGTCGCCGAAGTTGGTGTTGGAGATGAGCCGCTGGAGCCACGGGCCCTCGATGAGGTACACCCCGTCCTCCACGGTGATGTTGAGGGGAGCCTGGGTGTCCACGACAGGAGGCCGCTTGACATACTCCGGCTCATACACCGCCACAGGGGGCAGTTCCTTGAGCTTGTCCGCCACGGCGAACACCAGCTCCCGCGTCCCCTGGTGGGCGGCGGCTGAGAGGGTAAAGAGGGGGTACCCCAGCGCCTCCACGTGCTTCCGCAGGGCCTCCAAGAGGCTGTCATCGGCCATGATGTCGGTCTTGTTGGCGGCGACGATCTGGGGCCGCCGGGCGAGCTCGGGGCTGTACTGCTTGAGCTCCTGGTTGATGGCGTCGAAGTCCGCCGCCGGGTCCCTCCCCTCGCTGCCGGAGACGTCCACCACATGGACCAGCAGGCGGCAGCGGTCGATGTGGCGGAGGAAGTCGTGGCCCAGGCCCGCGCCCTCGCTTGCGCCCTCGATGATGCCGGGGATGTCGGCCATGACGAAGCTGACGCCGTCCTCCACATAGACAACCCCCAGGTTGGGAAAGAGGGTGGTGAAGTGGTAGTTGGCGATCTTGGGCTGTGCCCGGCTGACCACGCTCAAAAGGGTGCTCTTGCCCACGTTGGGGAAGCCGATGAGCCCCACGTCCGCGAGGAGCTTCAGCTCCAGGACCACGTCGTGCCCCTCGCCGGGGAGGCCGCTCTTGGCGAAGCGGGGGGCCTGCCGGGTGGGGGTGGCGAAGTGGGCGTTGCCCCAGCCGCCCTTGCCGCCGCGGCAGAGGATGAAGGGCTCGTCTCCGGACATGTCCTGGATGATCTCGTTTGTCTCCGCGTCCCGGACCAGGGTGCCCCGGGGGACCCGGATGGTGAGGCTCTTGCCGTCCTTGCCGCTCTTGCGCTTGCCCTGGCCGTCCACGCCGGGCTCGGCCGCATATTTGCGCTTGTAGCGGAAGTCCATGAGGGTGGAGAGGTTGTCGTCCACTTGCAGGATGATGTGGCCGCCGCTGCCGCCGTCGCCGCCGTCGGGTCCCCCGGCGGCGATGTATTTCTCCCGGTGGAAGGAGACGCACCCGTTCCCGCCGTCCCCGGCCCGCACCGTGATCCGTGCTTTGTCGATGAATGTTGTCGCCATAGGGTCCTCCTTTGCGCCCGGACGGGGCGTTTTTGTATAGTATGCCCGCAATCTGCGGTCCGCGATACCGTCAGATCAACCGCTTCAATTTCAACTCAAATACCGGCCTTGTGACGTACTCCAGATACGCGGGCCGTCCCGCGTAGTCCAGAAACGCCTGATACCGCTGGATGATATTCGGCGACTGGACGAGCTCCAGCACCTTGTCCCGGGGGACGAACCGCGATTCGGGATTCTCCTCCGATGGCCTGGGCGTCCCGCCGACAGCCCGGCAGATGAAGTCCAGCATGAGCTTGGTGGGCACCACCTTCACCCCGCTGTGTCCGGGGTGGGTCTGGGTGTTGGAGGAGATGCAGAAGATCTCTCCCACCTCCGCCGTGACGCCCGTCTCCTCCAGGATCTCCCGCCGGACGGCGTCGATGACGTTCTCTCCTACCTCCACCTGTCCGCCGGGGAAGACCCAGCCGCTTCGGGGCGTCCTGACCAGGAGCACCTCGCCGCCCTCGTTGAGCACGACGCCCGCTCCCGCGATGATGTGGGTGGGCATGATCTTTTCCGCCTGTTCCATGGGAAAACGCCTCCTTCTGTTTCAAAAAACTCCCGGACCCCTTGCAGGTCCGGGAGTTTGGCACGTGGGGATCAGGCCTCGTAGACGGAGACCTGCTTGCGGTCGCGGCCCAGGCGCTCAAAGCGGACCACGCCGTCCGCCTTGGCGAAGAGGGTGTCGTCGCTGCCGAGGCCGACGTTGACGCCGGGGTGGATATGGGTACCCCGCTGACGGACCAGGATGCTGCCCGCGAGGACGTGCTGCCCGTCGGCCCGCTTGGGACCCAGGCGCTTGCTCTTGGAATCACGGCCGTTCTTGGTGGAGCCGACGCCCTTCTTGTGGGCGAAAAACTGAAGACCAATGTTCAACATGGTGAGATGCCATCCTTTCTGTAAGATGCCGCTGGGGGATGAGGAGGTCTTTTAAGAGGCCTCCAGAACTTCGATATGATCGGGATACTCGCTGTGAAGCTGGGAGAGGTAGACCATCATGCCTGTCAGGAGGTTCTGACAGGTATCCTCCGCGCTCTCGCCCAGGGAGCCGGGCAGGCGCAGGGAGATTTCGGCGGTCCTCTCGCGGACCTTCACCGCGGCGGAGAGGCCCATCACCTCATTGATGACGCACTCGGCCAGGCGGACGGTGCTGGTGACGGCGGCGCAGACGATATCCCCGCCCTCCGGGCCGTAGCCGCTGTGGCCGGACACGTCAAAGCCGGTGATGCGGCCGCCCTCCATGAAAAACATGACGGTGGTCATGCTCAGGCGCTGATCTTGGTGATCTCGACCTTGGTGTAGGGCTGACGGTGGCCCTGACGTTTCCGGTAGCCCTTCTTGGGGTTGTACTTGAAGATACGGACCTTCTTGCCCTTACCGTTTTTGACCACCTTGGCCTCCACCTTCGCGCCGGAGACCACGGGGGTGCCGATGGCGGCGTTGTCGCCGTCCAGGATGGCCAGGACCTGGTCGAAGACCACCTGGTCCCCAGCCTCGGCGGGGAGCTTCTCGATGAAGACCGCCTCGCCCTCAGCCACCTTGTACTGCTTACCGCCGGTAACGATGATCGCGTGCATTCATTGCACCTCACTTTCCTTTATTATGGAGCACTGACCGCGCCCCTTTACGGGCTCGCTCTCGTAGGCGGCGGCGGGCCCCAGGCCCGGACGCACTTATGCCCATTCAAAGCGGCCTGTCCAGTATAGCAGGGAATGGTTGGTTTGTCAATATGGATTTTGGCCGGTTTTGCCGGATTCCATTTGATATTGTAATGCTCGAGCGGAGGACGAATTTGTGTAGGGGCGGATATCATCCCCCGCGATAGGCGGCGGGCGGATGCACCGCAATCGTCTGGCCGCTACACCGCCTCCAAATGCAGCTGTTTTGCCTGATAGTCCCCCCGGACGAGGGGGAAGGAGAGCCCGGCGTACATGAGGGCCGCGCCGGAGTGGACCTCCCCGCCGTCCACCCGGTAGCGGAGGGCCGGGTCCAGCCCCCGCAGGCGCAATACCGGGAAGGGCTGCGCCGCCCGCGCGGAACCTGTGACGAGAGACACCAATGCCTCCCGCTTGTCCGATGAGACGTGGGCCCAGGCGGTGAAAGGCGGGTCCTGGAAGGGGTCGGTGAGGCGGTAGTAGTCGCCGCCTGCGATGAGCGCCGCGCGGCGCTTGTAGGTCTCCACCTGCTCCCGGACAGTCTCCTTCTCCTCCCGGGAGCACCGTCCCAGGTCCATCTCATAGCCGAAGGTGCCGCACATGGCCACCACGCCCCGGGTCTCCATGGGGGTGTCCCGGCCGGTCTGCCCGTTGGGCACGGCGGAGACGTGGGCGCCGATGGTGCTCACCGGGTAGCAGAAGGCGGTGCCGCACTGGATGCGCAGGCGGTCCACGGCGTCGGTGTTGTCGCTGCACCAGATCTGGGGGGTGTAGTAGAGCATCCCCGCGTCGAACCGTCCGCCGCCGCCGCTGCACCCCTCGATGAGGAGGTCCGGGTAGTCCCGGCGCAGCCGCTCCAGGAGGTCGTAGACCCCCAGTACGTAGCGGTGGAAGACCTCCCCCTGCCGTGCGGCGGGGAGGGCGGCGGACCACACGTCGGAGAGGGAGCGGTTCATGTCCCACTTCAAATAGGTGATGCGGGCGCTGTCCAGGACGCGGCGCATGGCGGCATAGACGTGGTCCCGGACCTCCTGCCGGGAGAAGTCCAGCACCAGCTGACTGCGCCCCGTGGTCTGGGGCCGTCCGGGGGCCCCCAGGGCCCAGTCGGGGTGGGCGCGGTAGAGGTCGGAGTCGGCGCTCACCATCTCCGGCTCGATCCACAGGCCGAAGCCCAGCCCCAATGCCTCGATGCGGGGCGCCAGGGCCTCCAGCCCGCCGGGGAGCTTGCGCTCGTTCACGTCCCAGTCCCCCAGGCCGCTGAGGTCCGTGTCCCGCTTGCCGAACCAGCCGTCGTCCAGGACGAAGAGCTCCATGCCCAGCGCCGCGCCCTCCCGGGCGATGTCCACCAGGCGCTCCGCGTCAAAGTCGAACTCCGTGGCCTCCCAGTTGTTGATGAGCACCGGGCGGCGGCGTCCGGCGTAGGGGTCCCGGATGAGGCGCTCCCGCATGGCCCGGTGGAAGCGGTGGGTCATGGGGGTGAGGCCGTCGGGGGAGCAGATGAGGGCCGCCTCCGGGGCGGTGAAGTGCTCCCCGGGCCCCAGGGCCCAGCGGAAGTGGTGGGGGTGGATGCCCATGACCAGCCGGGCGTCCTCGAACTGACTGCGCTCCACGGCGGCCAGGAAGCTCCCGCTGTAGAGCAGGGCCGCGCCGAAGCAGAGGCCGTGGTCCTCCCCGGCGTCCCGCTCGCAGAGGACCACGAAGGGGTTGTGCTGGTGGCTGGAGGTCCCCCGGACACTGCCCACGCTCTGCACCCCCGGCCGCAGGGGGGCCCGGGAGAGGTTCCGCTCCCGGACGTGCCCGCCGTCGAAGGTGAGGAGGTCCAGGTCGGAGCGGCCAAAGTCCAGGCACAGGCTCATCACGCGGCAGAGGACCACCGGGGCCTCCCCCCGGTTGGTGACGCGGACGGCCCGGGTGATGAGGTCCTCCTCCTCGCAGACGCCGTAGAGGAGCTCCGCCTCCATGCCGGAGCTGGGGTCCCGGAGCACCACGGAGAGGGTCTCCCACCCCTCGTCCCCGAAGAAGGCGGGGAGGCCCTCCAGGGCGTACTTGCCCGGACGGATGCTGTGGGAGGCATAGCGCAGGTCCAGCAGGACGCTGCCGTCGGGCTGCTCCACCTCCGCGGAGGCCAAGCGGTAGTCCCCCACGCCGCAGGTGGACCACTCCTGGGGCAGGGTGTCCAGGGAGTAGCCCCGGTCCGCGCCGGAGCCGCTGGGGTTGGGGGAGAATCCCCGGTCTGCGTACCGGAGGAGGTAGCTGAGGTCCTCCGCCTCCACCCGGGGGCCGTAGTAGAGGTGGAGCAGAACTCCCCGCTGGTCCGCTTTCATCTGATAGGTGGTGCGGCGGGTGTGGAGGGAGATGGTCCCTCTTAGTTCATCAAAAACGATCATAGGCGGATCACCTATTCCTTTTTTATAGTATGGGGATATGCTTCGACAGCCCCGGCAGGCACAAAGCGGGCCGGGGCTGTCTCGCGCTGGGGAAGAAGAAAAGAGGAGAAAAAAGATGAGGAACGCAAGGTAAAATGGAACTGCCGGGGGACCGCCATTGGGCCGCTCCGCGCCCCAACGGCCGGTCCCGGCGGCCTGACAGCCGCCTACTTTCCGCCGGTCCCCGCGATGCCCTCCACGAACTGCCGCTGGAAGATGAGGTAGAGGATCACCATGGGGAGCATGGCCAGGAGGGACCCGGCCATCATGACGGGGAAGTTGGTGGCGAACTGACCCTTCAGGGTGGCAAGACCGGCGGAGAGGGTCATCATCTTCACGTCGGAGTTGACCACCTGGGGCCACATCAGGTCGCCGTAGGCGAAGACGGCGGTGAAGATGGTCAGCGCGGCCACGGAGGTGCCGGTGAGGGGGAACATGACCTTATAGAAGGTCTGCCACTGGTTGCACCCGTCCAGGTAGGCGGCCTCGCCCACCTCGTCGGGGATGCTCATGTAGGTCTGCCGGAGGAAAAACACGCCGAACGCGCTCACCAGGCCCGGGAACACCAGGGCGAAGATGGTGTTGGCCATGCCCATCTTGGCCACCATCTGGTACTGGGGGATGATGAAGATCTGACTGGGCAGGGACATCTGGACCAGCACGATGCCGAAGAGGAGGTTCTTGCCCCGGAACTTCAGCTTGGCGAAGGCGTAGCCCGCCATGGAGCTGAAGAGGATGGCGCAGATCACCCGGAAGATGACCATCAAGGTGGTGTTCCAGTACAGGTGGCCGAAGGGCAGGGACTTCAAAACGTCCCTGAAGTTGGCCAGCGTCCACTGCTCGGGGAGAATGGTGGGCGGAATCTGCATGCTCTCCGGCACCGTCTTGGAGCTGGTGAGGATCATCCACACAAAGGGGAAGATCATGATGACAGCGCCCAGGATCAGGAAGAAGTACGTAAAGAACTTGGCCATCGCGTAGGAGCGATGCAGGGAATTGGTGCTTTTCATGTCGTTCCCTCCTTAAATGTCGTAGGTGACCCACTTCTTCTGTCCCCAGAACTGGATCAGGGTGACCAGAAGGATGAGGCCCACGGTCCAGATGACGATGGCCGAGCCGTAGCCCCGGTCGCCGGCGATGAAGGACGAGCGGTAGAAGAGGTACATCAGGCTCTGGAGGTCCCCCAGGGCGGGGTTGGTGTTGTCGGCCATCATGTAGATGAGGTCATAGACCTTCATGGAGGCCATCAGGCGCATGATGAGCACGGAGAACATGGTGGGGGAGACCATGGGCAATGTGATGGTGAAAAACTGCCGGACCTTGCCCGCGCCGTCGATGCTGTTGGCCTCGTAGAGGGTCTTGGGGATGTTCTGGAGGCCCGCGAGAAGGAGCACCGCGTCATAGCCGATGCTGCTCCACACGGAGACGATGGCCACGGCGATGATGGCGGTCTTGGAGCTGGTGATCCACTGGATATTCTGCCCCAGGATCTGGTTGAGGATGCCGTACTCGCCGTTGAAGATCCAGCGCCAGACCATGGCCACGGCGGCGGGGGCGCACACCAGGGGCAGGAAGAAGATGGTGCGGAAGCCGTCTTTGAACTTCACCTTGGCGTTGAGCAAAATCGCCACCAGCAGTGCCAGGGCCACGCCCACGGGCACGGTGAGGATACAGAAAAAGACGGTGTTCCAGGTGGCCTTCCAGAACTCGGTATTGCTGAACATGTCCACGTAGTTCTTCAGGCCGATGAAGCGGTAGTGGCCGAAGCCCAGGTGCTCACAGAAGCTGGTGTAGATGGTCTGCACAAAGGGCCACAGGTTCAGGATGGACAGGCCGATGATGGTGGGGGCCACCATGATCCAGCCCCAGTTTTCCTCCCGCCGGGCGGCGGCGGACAGTTTGTTTTTCATATCGCTAACCTCCTCTCTTATTTCGACAGGGCCGCGGCAGTCGCCTCGTCCACGATGGTCTGCATGTTGTCCAGCACGGTATCCAGGTCGGACTGCCCGTTGTAGGCCTTGGTCAGCTCGTCGAGGACAGGGCTCTTCCACTTGGGCCGGGCGGAGTTGTTGACGCACTGGACGCTGTAGTCGAACTGGTCCTCGATGACCTGGAGGTTGAGATCATAGCCCGCCTTCTCGAAGGCGTCGAAATAGGGCTGCTCCGTGCCGATGTAGGCGGAGATGGCCGCGCCGTAGGAGCTGGCGATGTTCTGGGCCTCCTCGGTGCCGAAGAATTTGAGCACGTCCAGCACGGTGTCCAGCCGCTTGCCGTGGGCGGCGGTGGAGTAGCAGAGGCCGTTGGACATGGTGGCCCGTCCGTCGCCGCTGGCGGGATCGGGGCACTTGGGCAGGTAGGTGATATCCCACTTGCCGGTCATGTTGGGGTAGCTGGTGGACTTGTTCATGAGCTCCCAGTTGCCCTCTAAGTACATCGAGCCGATCTCGGAGAAGAAGGCCACGCCGGGCTGGGTCTCGGCGAAGTAGGTCTGGTCGGGGCACCAGTCGTTCTTCTGCATCCCCAGGTAGAAGTCCATGGCCCGGCGGGTGGCGGGCTGGTCGAAGCCGGCCCGGGTCTTGTCCTCGGTGAGGATACAGCCGCCGGCCTGGTAGACGAAGTTCCAGTAGCCCAGGTGGTCCTCGTTGTAGGCCATGTAGCCGTACTTCCCGGTGGCGTCATAGATCTTCTGGGAGGCCTCGGTCAGATCGTCCCAGGTCCAGTCCGCGTCGGGGTAGGGGACGCCGGCGGCGTCGAACATCTCCTTGTTGTAGACCAGGACGATGTTGTCCTTGTCCTTGGGCACGCCGTACATGCGGCCGTCGGAGCCGCTGGCGTTGCCGATGGAGATCTCGGAAAAGTGGTTCTGATAGTATCCGGGCTCCACGTCGTCGTAGAGGTCCGTCACGTCGGCCAGCATCCCGAAGTCGGCGTAGTAGAGGATTTGGTTGGTGTGCATCCAGAAGATGTCCGGCATGGTGTTGGATTCGGCGGCGGCCTCCAGCTTGGTCCAGTACTCGTCCCAGCTGGTGACCTGCACCTCGATGGCCACGTCGGGATGCTGTGCGGTGTAAGCGTCGCAGATCGCTTCCATGCTCGCGCGCTGGGCCACGTCCCAGATCTGGAAGGTCAGGTGCGTCTTGCCGTCGGCAGAGCCGCACCCGGCGAGCGACAGCAGCAGAGCCAGCATCAGGGCCGCCGCTGTCATACGGGGGATTCTTTTCATAACTCCACTCCTTTTTTGATTTTCCGTCCGGTCCGGTCTGAAAAACCGGCCGTGGGAACCGTTATCACTATAATATGCAACGATTCTCTCTGTAAATGCTGTGTTGTGTGCAAAATATTTGGGCGTTTGAGAAAACGGGTTTTTTGCTGTAGGTCGGCAAGCATTTTTATATATTTTTAGTCAATTTCAGCGTTTTTTATGGATATTTCTGGTTGGTTTTATACAAATAATCCAAAAATCAGGGGAAAGCGGGGCGGTGGCGGGACGCTTCCCGGAGGGGGTGCTCCGGCCCTCTTTGTCCCTGAAGAACATACAGACTGGATGGTTTTGTCCTTTGCACGGAGAATCATGGATGCGCAGGGCGCGACATTTGACAGGCGTTGCGATGCTCGTACTCTGTTAGGGGATCGGGGCCCGCGGGGTGCGGTGATTTCCCGCCGTGCGCCGCCCTCTTGCAATCGGCCAAAACATATGATACACTGCCCAAAAAGGGCGCGCCTCCGCAGGCGCGGGCAAGGAGGAGCCGCCATGTTTCCAAACGACTATTTTTCCCCGGAGGACCAGGGACCGGAGCGGGAGGAACCGGAGAAGACCGGTCCCCGCCGGTTTTTCGGCCTGCTTCTGACGGAGAGCGGGGCGCTTTTGAAGCTGAACCTGCTCTTCCTCCTTACCAGCATCCCGCTGGTGACCATCCCCCCGGCGGCTTTGGCCCTGAGCCGTGTGGTGCGGGGCCTGCTGGACGACAAGCCCGGGCGGGCCTACGCCTACTGGGCGGAGTTCAAGCGGTGCTGGGTGCCGGGCTGGGGGGCGTTCCTGCTGACGGCAGTGCCCCTCTTCTCCTCGGGCTACGGCATGATCTTCTACATGAGCTACGCGGGGACGAACTGGATGGCCTTCGTGCCCTTCGTCATCTGTACGACGGTGTTCCTCACGGTCATGCAGGGCACCACCTACCTCTGGGGCCTCCTTGCCCTGGGCCGGGGGCTGAGCCTGGAGACGGTGCGCCTGGCCCTGGCGCTGGGGCTGGGGAAGCCCCTGCGGGGAGGTCTGGCGGCGGCGGCGTGGTACCTGCCCCTGGCGGCGGCGGTGCTGTTTTTCCCGCTGAGCATGACGTATCTGCTGCTGCTGGGGTTCTCGGTGCCCTGTCTTTTGAGCCACTTCTACCTGCGGACCGTTTTGCGGGCCCTCCCGGACTGACAAGCCGCATACCGCTGCGCCGGACCGCATAGGCTGTCTCAAACTTTTGGACAGGGGGCGGTCTTGTTGGAGCGGCTGTGGGAGCTGGAGCGGCTGGTGAACCGGGTGGTCTGGGGCCCGGGGGCCATGGGGCTGATTCTGGGGGCCGGACTGGTGGTGAGCGCCCTGTGCGGCTTCCCCCAGGTGTTCCGGGCGGGGACCGCGCTGCGGGTCACGGCCCGCCGCCTGCTGAAGGGCAAAAGCGGCCCCGGGGCGGTGTCGCCCTTCCAGGCGCTCTGCACGGCTCTGGCGGCGTCCCTGGGCACGGGGAACATCGCCGGAGTGGCGGGGGCCATCGCCGCCGGGGGACCGGGGGCGGTGTTCTGGATGTGGGTGTCTGCCCTGGTGGGGATGGGCACCAAGTATGTGGAAGTGGTGCTGGCCCTCCGCTTCCGGAAGCGGGACGGACAGGGCCAATGGGTGGGCGGACCCATGTACTACATCGCGGAGGGCCTGGGGCGGCCCTGGCGGTGGCTCGCGGGGGCCTTCGCCCTCTTCGGGGCCCTGGCGGCCTTCGGCCTGGGGAACCTGGTCCAGGTGAACACCATCGCCGGGACGGCGGGCGCGGCCCTGACGGCTCTTTTCCCGCGGCTGGAGGGCCGGGAGGCTCTGATCGCCCTGCTGACGGGCCTGCTGTGCGCCCTGGTGCTGACGCTGGTGCTCTTCGGCGGCGCGAAGCGGGTGGGGGAGGTGTGCGCCCTGCTGGTGCCGGCCCTGGCGCTGCTGTACGCGGGAGCGTCCCTTGTGGTGATCTTCGCGCGGCGGGAGGACCTGCCGGAGGTGTTTTCCGCCATCTTCCGGGGGGCGTTCCGGCCCCAGGCAGTCGTTGGAGGCGCGGCGGGCATCACCATCCGGCACGCCATTGTCAGCGGCGTAGGGCGGGGCATCTTCTCCAACGAGGCGGGGCTGGGCAGCGCGCCCATGGCCCACGCCGCCGCCGACGCGCCGCCGGTGGAGCAGGGGTTTTTCGGGATGCTGGAGGTGTTCGTGGACACGGTAGTGGTCTGCACCCTCTCGGCGCTGGTGATATTGCTGGGCGTGGGGGTGGAGAACGTGCCCTACGGCACGGCCCAGGGCGCCCTGCTGACGGAGGCGGGGTTCCAGGCGGTGCTGGGGGAGAAGGCCCCGGCGGTGCTGATGGCGGTGTGCCTGACGCTGTTCGCGGTGTCTACGCTCCTCACCTGGGGGCTGTACGGGTCCCGGTGCGCGGCGTTTCTGCTGGGGGAGCGGGCCGGGAGCGCGTACCAGGTGGTATTCGCGGGCGCGGCGGTACTGGGCGGCGTGCTGGAGCTGGAGGCGGTGTGGCGCGCGGCGGACACCCTCAGCGGACTGATGGCGCTTCCGAATCTGACGGCGCTCCTGCTCCTGAGCCCGGAGGCGGCGCGGCTGACGCGGGAGTACTTCCGGCAACGGGCGCGAAGCGCAAAATAAAAGTTTCGCCGGCCTTTTCAAAGGCCGTGGGGTCCAGGGGCAAGGCCCCTGGTGGGCTTGGGCGAAGCCCAACATCCACTCGTCCCAAACAAAACAACATTTTCGATGATTTTACCAACATTTACACCTTCCAGTTTCCGCAGATATCCGTACAATAGGGGAGACATCGACGCGAGGAGGACGGCCTAATGTCCGGAAAAACGGGAGAGACAGTCAAGCGGTATACCATGATGATGGTGGGCAACCTGTTCATCGGGATCTGCGTGGGGGCCTACCGGCTGAGCGCCTTCGGGGTGGACGCCTTTACCTGCATGAACCTGGGCCTGAGTCAATTTGTGGGGATGAGCTTCGGCACATGGCAGCTCCTGGTCAACGTGTTCATCCTGGGGCTGGTCTTCTGGAAGGCCCGCGGCCGCATCGGCCCGGGGACCGTGGTGAACATGGTGGGCGTGGGGTATCTGGCGGACTTCCTCTGCTGGCTGTTTCTGGATGTGTGGCAGGTGGAGATGACGCTGCCCCTTCGCATTGCGGCCCTGCTGGCGGGGAGCGTCCTCTCGGCCCTGGGGGTGGCGCTGTATATCACGCCGGAGCTGGGCACGGCCCCCTACGACAGCTTGGGCCTCATCGTGGAGGACGCCGCAGGCGGGCGGGTGTCCTTCCGGAGCGCCCGGGTGGCCATCGACGTGACGGCGGTGGTTACCGGCGTGGTCTTCTGCCTCCTGGCGGGAGGCGAGCTGAGGCTGATCCTGGGGGTGGGCACCGTCTGCAACGCCCTTTTCAACGGACCTATGATCCAATTTTTCCGGACCCGCGTGGCGGAGCCGGTCATGAATCAACACTAAGGAGAGCACTATGAGCATTATCTACCACGAGAGCACCCAGACGTTCCATCTGACCAACGGAAAGATCAGCTATCTGATGAAGGTCTTCCCCGACGGGACCCTGGGGCAGCTCTATTTCGGCAAGGCGGTCCGGGACCGGGAGGGCTTTGACCACCTGCTGGAGATGAAGAGCCGTCCCATGAGCGCCATCGCCGGGGCGGCGCGCAACTACTCCCTGGAGCACTGCAAGCAGGAGTACCCCTCCTACGGCTCCACGGACTTCCGCCACCCGGCAGTGGAGCTCCGGCAGGAGAACGGCAGCCGCATCACCTATTTCGTCTACAAGGACCACACGGTGACGCCGGGCAAGCCCGCTCTGGAGGGCCTGCCCGCCACCTACTGCGAATCGGACGGCGAGGCGGAGACCCTCACCGTCCGCCTGGAGGACGCCCTGCTGGGGGTGAGCGTGTACCTGAACTACACCCTCTTCGCCCGGGAGAGCGCCATCGCCCGGTCCGCGCTTTTTGTCAACAGCGGGGAGCAGGAGCTGCACCTCACCCACGCCATGAGCCTCAGCCTGGACCTGCCGGACCGGGACTATGAGTTCCTGCACTTCTCCGGGGCCTGGGCCCGGGAGCGGTTTTTGAAGGTGCGGCGTCTGGAGCAGGGCATCCAGTCGGTGGAGAGCACCCGGGGCCACTCCTCCGCCACCCACAACCCCTTCGTCATGCTCCGCCGCCCCGGGACCGGGGAGGACAGCGGCGAGGTGATGGGCTTCTCCCTCATCTACTCCGGCAACTTCCTCGCCCAGGCGGAGGTGGACACCTGGGACACCACCCGGGTGACACTGGGCATCAACCCCTTCGGCTTTGACTGGAAGCTCTCCCCCGGCGGGCGCTTCCAGACGCCGGAGGCGGTGGTGGTCTGGTCCGGCGAGGGGATGGGGGAGATGAGCCGCACCTTCCACCGGCTCTACCGCACCCGCCTGGCCCGGGGCTATTGGCGGGACCGGCCCCGGCCCATCCTCCTGAACAACTGGGAGGCCACCTACTTCGACATCGACGAGGACAAGCTCTTCAACATCGCAAAGACGGCCAAAGAGGACGGCGTGGAGCTCTTCGTCCTGGACGACGGCTGGTTCGGAGCCCGGTGCAATGACCGGGCGGGCCTGGGCGACTGGGTGGCCAACCCCGAGCGCCTCCCGGGCGGCATCACGGGCATCGCCGGGCGGGTGGAGGGCCTGGGGATGAAGTTCGGCCTCTGGTTCGAGCCGGAGATGGTCAACGAGGACTCCGACCTCTACCGCGCCCACCCGGACTGGGTCCTGCGCACCCCGGACCGCCGGGCGTCCCTGGGGAGGAACCAGCTGGTGCTGGACTTCTCCCGGCCGGAGGTGGTGGACCATATCCACGGCATGATGGCCAAGATCCTCTCCGAGGCCAAGGTCTCCTACGTCAAGTGGGACATGAACCGCTCCATCACCGAGGCGTACTCCGCCGCCCTGCCCCCGGACCGGCAGGGGGAGGTCTGCCACCGGTATATCCTGGGGGTGTACAGCCTCTATGAGCGTCTGACAAGCGAGTTTCCCCGGGTGCTCTTTGAGTCCTGCGCCTCCGGCGGCGGGCGGTTCGACCCGGGAATGCTCTACTACGCCCCCCAGTGCTGGACCTCCGACGACTCCGACGCCGCCGAGCGGCTGAAGATCCAGTACGGCACCTCCTTCTGCTACCCGGTCAGCTCCATGGGGGCCCATGTCTCGGCGGTGCCCAACCACCAGGTCAACCGGGTAACGCCCCTCTACACCCGGGCCAACGTGGCCTTCTTCGGCGCCTTTGGCTACGAGCTGGACCTGGGACGCCTGACGGCGGAGGAGCGCTCCCAGGTACGCGAACAGATCGCATTCATGAAGGAATACCGGGAGGTGCTCCAGTTCGGGGACTTCTACCGCCTGCTCTCCCCCTTTGAGGGCAATATCACCGCCTGGATGGTGGTCAGTCCGGACAGGCGCACCGCCCTCGCGGGCTGGTACCGGACCCTCAACGAGGTCAACGGCCCCTTCCGCCGCATGAAGCTCCGGGGACTGGACCCGGCGCTGGACTACACCGTGAACGGCTGCTCTGTCCACGGCGGGGATGAGCTCATGGAGGTGGGCCTCCTCACCACCGACAGCGCCGCCGGCGAGTGCCAGGCCGGTGAGCGGCCCACCTGCGACTTCGACTCCCGCGTGTACGTGCTCCAAGCGTAAAAGACCGGCCGCCCCGCCCAGGGACGGCCGTTTTTTTGCGCCGACGCGCCGGTTTTTCCATACGGCACCGCGGAAATTTGGACGCTCTGGCGGGAAAATTCTGCCTTTTTCACAAAATTTCGGTCGGGATTTGCACGATTCATCCAATTGACACAAATATATAAATCTTCTATAATGCAATGTGTGGAACTTTTCCCTATAAAAGTGCCGCAGAGAAGAAAACAGAAGAACGAAAAAGGAGTGGAGAGAATCTATGTTAAGCTTACTCGGCGTCCTGGTCGTGATCGTCGGCTTCGCACTGAAGCTGGAGCCGATCGCGATCATCTTTGTCTCCGCAGCCGTCACTGCGGTGTGCGGACAGATCCCCCTCACGGAGCTGCTGGAGACGGTGGGGAGCACCTTCGTCGCCAACCGCACCCAGCTCATTACCCTGATCCTGATGATCCTCACCGGCACCCTGGAGCGCAACGGCCTGAAGGAGGCCGGCGCGGAGCTCATCCGCAAGCTCAAGGGCCTGAGCACCGGGATGCTCATGGCGGTGTGGGGCGTGGCCCACGAGCTCTTTATCATCTTCAAGATCCCCATCGGCTCTATCCCTGCCTACGTCCGCCCCATCCTGATGCCCATGACCGTCGGTATCGTGGAGTCCAACGGCCGGGCCGTGGCTCCCGAGCACGAGGAGACCATGAAGGCCCTCTACGGTATGCACTACAATGTGGGGAACTTCTTCGGCCAGTGCTGCTTCGCCGCCAACGCGTCGGTCCTGCTCATCCAGTCCACTTTGGCCAACATCGGCTATGAGGTGGATGTCATGCAGATCGTCAGAGTCCAGATCCCCGTGGCCGCTATGGCGATGGTCATGGCGGCGGTGTACACCCTGGTGGTGGATACCCGCATGAGCAAGAAGTGCTACGGCGCGGTCATGAAGACCCAGAAGTAAGGGAAGGAGGAGAAAACGATGTTAGCTTATTTCATGGACGCGGAGATCACCGTCTCCGCCAAGCTGGTTCAGATCATGTACGTCCTCTCGGGCCTCTTCAGCATCTACTGCGGTGTGCGGGCCTGGATGAAGAAGGATAACAAGTACTATCTGCCCACGGGCCTGTTCTGGACCCTGCTGGGCGTGGTGGTGGCCTTTGGACAGTGGCTGCCCCCCATCGTCAGCGGCATCATCGTGGCCGTCATCTGCATCCCCGCGGGCCTCAAGATGGTCCGCCGGGGCAGCCTGGAGGCCGCCAGCAAGGAGGAGCAGGTGCGCAACTTCAAGAAGATCGGTATGAAGATCTTCATCCCCGCCCTGGGCGCCGCCGTGTTCACCATCCTCATCTCCATCTTCCTGCCCGGCTGGAGCTCCCTGATCGGCTCCCTCTTCGCCACCATCTTTGGCGTGATCTTGCTGGTCATGTGGAATAAGGAGAACAAGCCCATGGTCTTCCTGGAGGAGGGCCGCCGCTTCCTGGACATGAGCAGCGCGGTGTTCATCATGCCCCTGCTGCTCAGCTGCCTGGGCGCGGTGTTCACCCGTGCCGGTGTCGGCGACGCGGTCAGCACCCTCTTCGGCAGCATCATCCCCGCGGGCAACCTCTATATCGGCATCATCGCCTACGCGGTGGGTATGGTGCTCTTCACCGCCATCATGGGCAACGCCTTCGCGGCCATCACGGTCATGACCGTGGGCGTGGGCGTCCCCTTTGTCATCAGCCTGGGCGCCAACCCCCTGTACATGGTCACCCTCGCGATGACCAGCGGCTACTGCGGCACCCTGCTGACCCCCATGGCCGCAAACTTCAACATCGTCCCCGGCGTGTACCTGGAGATCAAGGACAAGTACGGCATCATCAAGATGCAGGTCATCCCCTCCCTTATCATGCTGACCTTCCAGATCATCTATATGTGCATCGCCGCCGGTTTCAGCTTCTGATCCAACAATAGACGGCAGGGGGCTGTGGGTACAGTCCCCTGCCTGTCATGTCGAAAGGTTGTGTTTCCCAGTATGGCCTTGTCACTGGACACGGGCGCTCAGATCGTGATCGACCGCTGGTGCCGGGTGTTCCCCGGCGAGAATGTCCTCATCCTCTCGGACGAGGGCCACGTGGAGGAGGGTATGGCCCTCTGGCGGGCGGCGGACCGCCTGGGCGCTTCGGTAGAGCTTTTGACCATCCAGTCCAGCCGCTCCCACCCAGGCGCGTTTTTTCACTCCATCCGGGAATTCGTCCTGCGAAACGACCTGGTCATCGGGGCCACCAACTTCTCTCTTATCACCAACTGCGTCACCCAGGAGGTCTTAGCCCAGGGGGGGCGGTTCCTGTCGCTGCCCCTGGCTACCAACAACGGCTCGCCCCTGCTGAGCTTCGACTTTCTGGACATGGACCCGGAGGAAGCGGCGCGGACGGGCCGGGGGATGCTCTCGGCCCTGGAGCGGGCGGAGCGGGTCCATATCACAACGGCCCTGGGCACGGACCTGACCTTCGGCAAGCGGGGGAGGCGGCCGGGGCTCTTCAACGGCCTGGCCGGCGAGCCCGGCAAGGTGGGCTCCTCCAGCTTTGAGATCTACATGGGCGTGGAGGAGACGGTCACCGAGGGCGTCGCCGTCCTGGACGGCTCCCTGGGCTACCTGGGGTGTCCCGCAGAGCGCATCCGGCTGACCTTCCGGGCCGGGCGGCTCGCGGAGATCGAGGCCAGCGCCGCCGGGGAGCGCCTGCGGCGCTACATGGACTCCTTCGGCGACCCGGGCATCTACGTGGCCGGGGAGCTGGGCATCGGGCTCAACAAGAAGTCCCGGTGCGTGGGGAACTGCTACATTGAGGACGAGTCCGCTTTCACCACCTTTCACATCGGCATGGGCCGGAACCTGGCCCTGGGCGGCGTCCACGACGCGGCGGGCCACTTCGACCTGGTCTTCCACCGCCCCACTATCTATGCCGACGGCGTCCCCGTCATGGAGGACGGCCGTCCGGCGGTCTGAGGGAGGCCCTATGTTCCCATTTTTCAAGAAGAAAGCCATCGCCGTGCCGGTGGAGACATACGAGGAGAGCCGCTTCGCGGCCGGCCTTGAGACTGCGACGGCGAAAAAGACGTATAAAAACGACGTGCGGGCCCTCCAGAAGAAGTTCTACGAGGTGCGAAAGGACCTCCGCCGCCGCTCCGACCCCAGCGGGACCCTGGTGGTCTTCGGGCAGGAGGACGGCGCGGGGCGGTTCCGGTACTTCGTGGGGGACCTGGTGGACACGCCGGACCAGCCGGAGGGCGTCGTCGTCACGGAGCTCCCCCCGGGGGACTACGCGGAGATCCATGTGAAGTTCTCCACCCCCAGCGGCCTCGCCATGAGCGTGACCCGGGCCAAGCAGTTTTTCATGGAGAAATGGCTCCCCGGCTCGGGCTATGCCCTCCGGGACGGGGTGGAGTCCATGGAGCTCTACGACCAGCGCAGTAATATCCAGCTCCCATCCATTGAGCTGATGTTTCCCCTGCAAAAAAATGAAGATTGAAAGGAACGACGCAGTATGAAAATTTTGGTAACAGGCTTTGACCCCTTTGGCGGCGAGAAGGTGAACCCCGCTTACGAGGCGGTCAAGCTCCTGCCGGACACCATCGCCGGCGCGGAGGTCATCAAGCTGGAGATCCCCACCGTGTTCTCCAAGAGCGGCCCCGCCGTGGAGGCGGGCATTCAGGCCCACCACCCGGACGTGGTGCTCAACGTCGGCCAGGCCGGCGGCCGGGCCTGCGTGACCATCGAGCGGGTGGCCATCAACCTCGCCGAGGCCCGCATCCCCGACAACGCCGGGGAGCAGCCCATGGACGAGCCCCTCCAGGCCGAGGGCCCCGCCGCCTACTTTACCACCCTGCCCATCAAGGCCATGGTCAAGAACGTCCGGGACCACGGCCTGCCCTGCCACATCTCCTACACCGCCGGGACCTACGTCTGTAACTGCGTGATGTACAATGTCCTGCACATGGCCGCTACCAAATACCCCAACATCCGGGCCGGGTTCATCCATGTGCCCTTCGCCAGCGAGCAGGCGGTGGAGAAGGCTGTGAGCACCCCCAGCGCCTCCCTGGAGACCATCGCTAAGAGCCTGGAGTACGCCATCGAGGCTATCGCCGCCAACAAAGAGGACGTCAAGGTGGCTATGGGCACCACACACTGAGCAAGCATATCTTCGGGGGACGCGGCATTGCGGCCGCGTCCTCTTTTTGTGCGCAGAGCATCCGGCCGCAAAATTTCGCCCTTCTTCGCAGATAGGGCTACCCAAGGGCTCTGGAATGTGGTATGATGGGCCGGAGGTGATCGACATGAAAGACCAAGCGGCTGTGTCCGCCATCATCAAGGAGCTCAAGGAGCTCTACCCCGCCGCCGAGTGCTCCCTGCCCTTTGACCCGGACAAGGCCTATGAGCTGCTCTTCTCGGTGCGCCTCGCCGCCCAGTGTACCGACGCCCGGGTAAACCTGGTGACGCCGGTGCTCTACGAGCGCTTCCCGACCCTGGAGGCCCTGGCCGGGGCCGCGGAGGAGGAGGTCGGGGAGATCATCCACTCCACCGGCTTCTGGCGGGCCAAGGCCCGGGACATCGTGGCCGCGAGCCGGATGCTCCTGGAGGAGTACGGCGGGCGGGTGCCGGACACCATGGAGGAGCTTCTGAAGCTCCCCGGCGTGGGCCGCAAGACCGCCAACCTCATCCTAGGCGACGTCTACGGCAGGGAGGGCTACGTCTGCGACACCCACTGCATCCGCATCACGGGCCTTCTGGGCCTCACCGACGGCAGCAAGGACCCGCTGAAGGTGGAGCTCCAGCTCCGGGAGTGCATCCCGCCGGAGGAGAGCAACGACTTCTGCCACCGCATGGTCCTCCACGGCCGGGCGGTGTGCGCGGCCCGGCGGCCGGACTGTGAGCACTGCACTCTGCGCCCCTGGTGCGACCACTGGGCGGGCAGGGCGCAGGAGGGCTGATATGCGAAACGTTCCCCCACCTGAAAGGGCGGGGGAACATTTTCGTTTTTCCCTCATATACTGGAGAGACAACGAAGCAGGAGGCACGTATATGAAAGACATGGATCAAGCCGAGCTCCAGCGCATCCTGGGCGACAAGAAGGCCCTGCGTCAGATCGCCGGCTCTGCGGACGCCCAGGCCCTTGCCCAGATGCTCCAGCGGGGGCAGAGTCAGGCGTCCCTCAAGCACATTGCGGAGCGGGCGGCAAAGGGGGACACCTCCCAGCTGAAGGATCTGATCTCCACCATCACCAGCTCCCCGGGCGGGGCGGAGCTCCTCAGCCGCCTGAGCGGCAGCTTGGGCCAGAAATAGGGGCGAAGCCATAAGCGGGGCGGAGCCCCGCGGACAAAGTTTTTTCTTTTCGCTTCCTTTTCTTTTGTACACAAAAGAAAAGGAAGGGTCACCGAAAGGGGGTGGGCGGCGTGAGTGAGTTTGAGGATAAACTGAATTCCATCCTGGGGAATCCGGAGGCCATGGCGCAGGTGATGAATCTGGCGCAGTCGCTGAATCTGGGAGGGGGCGGCGGGGAGCCGGAGGGGGCGCCGCCCCCTCCTGACCAGGGCGCTCCGCCCCCCGGCGGAGGCGGTCTGGGGGATCTTCTGGGACAGCTGGACCCGAAGCTCATGGAGCGGCTTCTGCCTCTGGCGGGGGAGCTGGCGGGCGGCGGCAGCGGCAGTGACGAGCGGCTGGCGCTTCTCTACGCCCTGCGGCCCTTCCTGAAGCCGGAGCGGCGGGACAAGGTGGAGCGTGCGGTAAAGACGGCGCGGCTGATCCATGTAGGCAAGAAGCTGCTGGCGGGCCTGGGGGAGAGCGGCGATGTATAACCGCTACATACGAAACGACGCGGGGGTCTACCAGCGCGTCACCGTGCCGGACGGCCCGCCGCCGGGGCAGGGGCCCCCTCCGCCGCCTCCCCCCGAGCAGGGGCCTCCCCCAGGCGGAGGGGACGGTCCGCCGCCGCCCCGGGGCGGGGGGAGCGGACCGGGGGGATCGCCGCCGAAGCGGGGGTTCCTCTCAGGGCTTTTGAGCAGGCTCCGGCTGGACGAGATGGACACCGGGGATCTGCTGCTGCTGCTCATCATCTTTCTCCTCTTCAAGGACGGCGAGGACGAGGAGATGCTCATCGCCCTGGGGCTCCTGCTGATCTTGTAGGCGGGGCCCACAGGTCCACAGAACAGTTTCTGATCTGATGGGCGTTTACAGGTCCTCCGAAAGGAGGGCCTTGTCCTTTTCGGAAAAGTGTGGTAAGATAGCATCAGACAAACCGGCGGGAGCCGGGAGCTTGATGAGGAGGAACAAACGATGGCACATGAAACGCGCATCCCCAGGCGGGAGGAGCTGGACCGGGCCGAGTGCTGGTCCACGGAGGACCTTTTCCCCAGCGACGAGGCGTGGAGCAGGGCGTTCGAGGCATGTCAGAGCCTGCCCGGGGAGCTGGCCGCTTTCCGGGGGAAGCTGGGGGAGTCGGCCCAGAGCCTCTATGAGTACCTGGAGTTCAACGAGCGGCTGGACGAGCGGATGGAGCCCCTGTATATCTACGCCATGCTCCGCCACGACGAGAACACCGCCGACCCCCAATACCAGGCCATGCAGGGCCGGTGCTTCAGCTTCGGCGTGGAGATGGGGCGGGCCGGGGCCTATGCGGGTCCGGAGCTCACCGCCATCCCCGAGGAGACGCTGGAGGGCTTCTACGCCCAGCTCCCCGCCCTGGAGAAGTACCGCCGGTACCTGACCAAGGCCCGGCTGGAGCGGGAGCACATCCTCTCCCCCGCGGAGGAGGACCTGCTTGCCGGGACCGGAGAGCTCAGCCGGGGCCCCAGCAGCGTCTACACCAGCTACACCAACGCGGACATGAAGTTCCCCAGCGTGGTGGACAGCGAGGGCCGGGAGCACCCCGTGAGCAACGGCGCGTTCCTCTCCCTGCTGGAGAGCCCGGACCGGACGCTGCGGGAGAACGCCTTCAAGTCCGTCTACGGCGTCTACGGCGCAAGCCGCAACGCCCTTGCCGCCATGCTGGACGCCCAGGTCCGCACGGACATCTTCTACGCCCGGGCGCGGAAGTACCCCAGCGCCCTCGCCAGTGCCCTCTTCCCCTCTGAGGTGCCGGAGGAGGTCTACCACAACCTGCTCACGGCGGTCCACCAGAACCTGGACAAGCTCCATCGGTACATGGCCCTGCGCAAGAAGGTCCTGGGCCTGGAGGAGCTCCATACATACGACCTCTACACCTCCATGCTCCCGGAGGCAGACCAGCCGGTGAGCTTCCAGCAGGCCAGGGAGGAGGTCCTGGAGGCCACCCGTGTCCTGGGGGAGGAGTACCACCGGGTCCTGGCCTCCAGCTTCGACCAGCGGTGGATGGACATCCGGGAGAACGAGGGCAAGCGGAGCGGGGCCTACTCCTGCGGCTGCCGGGTCCACCCCTTCGTGCTGCTCAACCACAAGGACACCCTGGGCAGCGAGTTCACCCTGGCCCACGAGATGGGCCACGCCATGCACTCCTACCTGAGCAACAAGAACCAGCCCACCGTCTACTCCGGCTACGTGCTCTTCGTGGCCGAGGTGGCCTCCACCTGCAACGAGGCCCTCTTGATGCAGTACCTGCTGGGCCGGACGGAGGACAAAAAGCGGAGAGCGGTGCTCATCAACTACTTTCTGGAGCAATTCCGCACCACTCTCTACCGGCAGGCCATGTTCGCGGAGTTCGAGCTGAAGATCCACGAGCTCGCGGAGAGCGGCGAGGCCCTTACCGCCCAGCGCCTGTGCGAGATCTACCTGGACATCAACAAGACCTACTACGGCCCCGACGTGGCGGCGGACCCGGAGATCGCCCTGGAGTGGTCCCGCATCCCCCACTTCTACCGCCGCTTCTACGTCTACCAGTACGCCACCGGCTTTTCGGCGGCAATGGCCCTCTCCAAGCGCATCTTGGAAGGCGGCGAGGAGGCGGTCCGGGACTACCTGAAGTTCCTCAGCGGCGGCTGTTCCGCGGACCCGGTGTCCCTGCTGAAGACGGCCGGGGTGGATATGTCCACGCCCAAGCCTGTAAACGACGCCCTGGAGTTCTTTGGCACCCTCATCGGGGAGCTGGAGGAGCTGCTGCAATAGCGAAAGCCTGCCCCGCGGTCCTGCGGGGCGGTTTCGTATCCTGATACGCCAAAGGGGGGATGCAGTCCCGTATGGGCGGATGATATCCGCCCATACAGAGATAACGCGTTCACCGGAACACAGAGCGGAACCAGAAAAGGAGGTACGACAATGGCAAAAGAGAGCTACACCGGACGGATCAACCGGAAGCTGATGAAGAAGCTTCGCATCGTGGAGGTGGCGGCAGGCCGGGAGAAGGCGGACCTGGTGCTGAAGAACGCCGCCTACGTCAACGTCTTCAGCAGTCAGATCTGCCGCGCCGACATCGCGGTGGCGGAGGGGCTCATCGTGGGCATGGGGACCTACAGCGGGGTCCAGGAGGTGGACGTGTCCGGAAAGATCGTGCTCCCCGGCTTTCTCGACGCCCACATCCACCTGGAGAGCGCCATGGTCTCCCCCGGGGAGTTCGCCCGGGCGGTCCTGCCCCACGGCACCACCACCGTGGTGGCCGACCCCCACGAGATCGCCAACGTCATGGGTGCCGACGGCATCGAGTACATGCTGCAAGCCACCGAGGACCTGCCGGTGGACGTGCGCTTCATGCTCCCCAGCTGTGTGCCCGCCACCCCCATGGATGAGAGCGGCGCGGTGCTGGACTACCGGACCATCGACTCCTTTTATGACCACCCCCGGGTCCAGGGCCTGGCGGAGATGATGAACTACCCCGGCGTCATCGGCGCGGACCCCCAGGTCATCGAGAAGATCGTGGCCGCCCAGGCCCACCATAAGAAGATCGACGGCCACGCCCCGGACCTTCTGGGCAACGACCTCAACGCATACATCGCCGCCGGGGTCTACTCGGACCACGAGTGCCACGACGCTGCCGACGCCGTTGCCAAGCTGGAGCGGGGGCAGTTCATCATGATCCGGGAGGGCACCGCCGCCCGGAATTTAGCCGCCCTCATGCCCCTCATGACGCCCCAGTACGCGGAGCGGTGCATGTTCTGCTGTGACGACAAGCACCCCAATGACCTGCTGGAGAAGGGCCACATCGACTACAACATCCGGGAGGCTATCCGCCTGGGGGCGGACCCCATTTTGACCATCCGGGTGGCCTGCCACCACGCGGCGCGGTACTACCTCCTCAACAACCGGGGGGCCATCGCGCCGGGGTACCTGGCGGACTTCGTGGTCATCGACAACTTCCAGGACTTCAACATCCAGCAGGTCTTCAAAAAGGGCGTGGAGATGTACGACGGGACCTCCGTCCGGGACTTCCCCGCCCCGGTGATCGACCCCTACCTGGTCCGCCGGGCCCACGACACCTTCCATCTCGCCCATCTCACGGCGGAGGACTTCGCCGAGAGGCGTCCCCGGGGCATCATCGGCATGGTGCCCGGCGAGATCGTCACCACCGACCAGGGCTACTCCGACCACATCGACCCGGAGTGGGACATCCTCAAAATCGCCGTAGTAGAGCGCCACAAGAACACCCGCCATATCGGCATTGGCTACCTCCAGGGCTACGGCCTGAAGCGGGGGGCCGTGGCCACCAGCGTCTCCCACGACTCCCACAACATCATCGTCGTGGGGGCCGGTGAGGAGGATATGGCCGCCGCCGTGAACCGGGTGGCGGAGAACCGGGGGGGCATCGTGGTCATGGAGGGAGGCCGGGTCCAGGGCGAGGTTGCCCTGCCCGTGGCCGGCCTCATGAGCGACGGCACCCTGGAGGAGGTCAATTCCGCCCTGGAGGCGGCCAAGGACGCCGCCTTCGCCCTGGGGGTCAGCCGGGAGATCGACCCCTTCATGACCCTCAGCTTCATGTCCCTGCCCGTGATCCCCACACTGCGCCTGACCACCCGGGGGGTCATCGACGTGGACAAGCAGCAGTATGTGTAACCTGGATTTTTCGCTCTATGACTGGGTTTTCGCCGTCCTGAAGAAATTCTGTCACATTATACCATAAACCCTTGCAATGGGGCGGGGTCTTGTGGTATAATGACCATACTCCCTGGAAGGGGAAGCAGAAAGGAGCGAGCTGTATGAAGTTTACATTCACCTGTAAGAAAATTTCCCTCAACGACTCGATCAAGGAGTACGCCGAGAAGAAGATCTCCAAGCTGGACCGCTACTTCCGGGAGGACGCCGACGCGCTTGTGACCTTCTCGGTGGAAAAGAGCCACCGGTGCGTGGTGGAGATCACCATCATCAGCGGCAGTACCCTCTTCCGCGCCCAGGAGGAGTCCCGGGACGGCGACATGCGGGGGGCCATCGACGCGGCCTGCTCCACCATCGACCGCCAGATCCGCAAGAACAAGACCCGCCTCTCGAAGCGCCTGCGTCAGGACGCCCTGGCCCCCGCGGTGCCCGCCGAGTTCGATGTCAGCGAGGAGACCGAGTTCCAGATTGTGCGCACCAAGCACGTCGCCGTCAAGCCCATGAGCGAGGACGAGGCCATTTTGCAGATGAACCTGCTGGGCCACGACTTCTTCGTCTACCGCAATACCGACGATGTCGTCAGCATCGTCTACCGCCGCAAGAACGGCGGATACGGCCTCCTGGAGACCGACGGGACCGAGGAGGAATGACCGTCCGATACCCGCAGCCGGGGAGCCTGGAGGCTCCCCGGTGTTTTTTGAGGACCGCCGCAGGGGCGCACATTGTGCGCCCCTGCCAGTGCGTTTTTCGGAAGAATTCCGATTTCCCCCCGCAAAACCCAAAACTGGGACTACCCAACCCGCCCCTTCTGTGGTAGAATAGACGGGAGAACGACAGATCGAGGAGGCGTGAACAGCGTGAGAAGATGGAAGAAGCTCCTGCTGGCGGTCCTGGCGGCGGCGCCCCTGCTGCTGAGCGGATGTATGCTCAGCGCTTCGGCGGAGGACCTCTACGCCCTGCCCCAGCTCCCCAGGGAGTACGAGTCCCTCAGCGCCCAGCTGAACGCCATCCAGGCCTCCGGCGCGGAGTACGCGCCCCCCCAGACCGGGGCTAACCTGCCTCCCGTCCAGCTGGCGGACCTCAACGGCGACGGCGTGGACGAGGCATTGGCCTTCTTCCGGGTCAGCGGGGACGAGCGGCCCCTGAAGCTCTATATCTTCCGTCGGGCGGAGCGCAACACCTACGAACAGGCGGCGGTCATCGAGGGCAGCGGTGCCTCCATCCACAGCTTCCTCTACCGGGACATGGACGGCGACGGCGTCCAGGAGCTCATCGTCAGCTGGTCCGTCAGCGCCGAGGTCCAGGCCATGAGCGTCTACACCCTCTCCGGCCTCCAGCCCTCCCAGGTGATGACCACCCCCTACGCCCGCTACGAGGTGGTGGACCTGGACGGCGACGACGACCTGGAGCTGGTGGTGCTCCGCAGCGACGACACGGAGAGCGGCTTCTCCCTGGCCGCCTACTACGACTGGGACAAGGACGGGACGCTCCAGCAGGCGGCGGCCACCCGCCTGTCCACCCCCATCGCGGCGGTGCAGTGGGTCCAGAGCGGGACCCTCCTGAGCGGGGAGACGGCGGTGTTCGTCACGGGCCGCGCCGCCTCGGAGGACGTGGTCCAGGCGGTGACGGACATCCTGGTGTGGAAGCCGCCGGAGCTTACCAACATCGTCCTCAGCAGCGACACCGGCGTCTCCACCCAGATCGCCCGGGCCATGAACCTCCAGCCCGCGGACATCGACGCCGACGAGGCCACGGAGGTCCCCGTGCCTGCGGCTCTGCCCGCCGACGCTGAGGGGGAGCTCTATTGGAAAATCTACTGGTACGGATACACCGCCGGCGGGGAGAGGCAGCTGCGTTCCCTCACCTACCACAACGCCGCCGACGGCTGGTACCTCATTCTGCCCGACGGCTGGGACGGCCACTTCGCCGTCCGGCAGAGCAACATCAGCTCCACCCTCCACGCCACCACCTTCTACTCCGCCCGGGGCCGGACTGCGGAGGAGGAGCTCTTTACCGTCTACACCTTCACCGGCACAGACCGTGAGGCCCAAGCCGCCCGGGCAGGCCGGACCATACTCCGCCGCCGCACCGGGCCGGACGCGGTCTACGCCATCGCCTACGCTGAAAACTACGACCAGTGGAGCTATGCCGTGCCCCACGAGACCCTCTCCGCCGGGTTCAACACCATCATCACCCGCTGGAGTATGGGCGAGAATTAGAGCAGATAAAGGAGGACCCCATGTCGAGAAGAGTTCTGGTGCTGGAGGACGAGTCCAGCATCCGTGGTTTTATCGTCATCAACCTGACCCGGGCCGGGTACGAGGTGGAGGAGGCCGAGAGCGGCGAGGAGGCTCTGGAGAAGCTCCAGCGCCACCCGGACATCTGCGTGGCCCTGCTGGACATCATGCTCCCGGGCATCGACGGCTTCGAGGTCTGCCGCCGCATCCGGGCCACCAACACCAACATCGGCATCATCATGCTCACCGCCCGCAGCCAGGAGATGGACAAGGTGACGGGCCTTATGACCGGGGCGGACGACTATGTGACCAAGCCCTTCTCCCCGGCGGAGCTGACGGCCCGGGTGGACGCGCTGTTCCGCCGGGCGGGGGGCGCGCCGCCGGAGCAGGTGGGGGAGATCGTCCAGGCCCCGTTCCTGCTGAACCTTCGCAACCGGACCCTGGAGAAGAACGGGCAGAAGGTGAAGCTGACCCAGGTGGAGTACTCCATCATGAAGATGTTTATGGAGAACCCGGGCAAGGCCCTCTCCCGGGAGGAGATTTTGGACACCGTCTGGGGCCGGGACTACTTCGGCGAGGTGAAGATCGTGGACGTGAACATCCGCCGCCTGCGCCTGAAGATCGAGGACAACCCCCAGAATCCCACGTTCATCAATACGGTCTGGGGGTTTGGGTACAAGTGGGAATTTTGAGGCCCCCGGCATAAAAGCATCCCGCAGGCAGATGCCTGCGGGATGCTTTCGCCGTTACGGGGTGTGCGGTATCTATTTGGCGTGCTCGCTGACAAAATCGTCCAGCGCGGCCAAAGCGTCGTCCAGCTTGAGCAGGTCGCTGCCGCCGCCCATGGCGCTGTCGGGCTTGCCGCCGCCCTTGCCGCCGCAGATGGGAGCGATGGCCTTGATGATGTCCCCAGCCCTGACGCCCCGGGAGACCGCCTCCTTGCCGCAGACGGCCTGGAAAGTGATCTTCCCGTCGTTGACCCCCGCGAGAAGGGCCGCGACGCCGGGCTCCTTGTCCCGGAGGAAGTCGCCCATCTTGCGCATGTCGTCGGCGGACAGGCCGTTGCGGGACATGGAGAAGACCTTCAGGCCCTTGACCTGCTTGGCGTTGAGGAGGAACTGGTCCGCCTCGCCCACGAACTCCTTGGCCTTGAGCTTCTCGATGTTCTGCCTCAGCTCCCTGAGCTCGGCGGTGATCTGCCCGGCCTTCTCCTTGAGGTCCGCGGGCTTGACCTTCAGCTCGGCGGTGGCCTGGAAGAGCATGTCCTGGAAGCGGTTCATCTCCTCCAGGGCCCGCTTGCCGGTGACGGCCTCGATACGGCGCACCCCGGCGGCCACGGAGAACTCGCTCTCGACGTGGAACAGTCCCGCCTTGGCGGAGTTGTCCAGGTGGGTGCCGCCGCAAAATTCGACGCTGTAGCCCCCGCCGATGTTCACCACCCGGACCACGTCGCCGTACTTCTCGCTGAAGAGGGCGATGGCCCCGGTCTTCCTGGCCTCCTCGATGGGCATCTCCTTCGCCTCCACGGCGTATCCCTCCAGAATGGCGCTGTTGACCTCCTGGGACACCCGGCCCAGCTCCTCCGCCGTCATGGCGGCGAAGTGGGTGAAGTCGAAGCGGAGGTAGTCCTCCTCCACCAGGGAGCCCGCCTGGTGGACGTGGTCCCCCAGGACGGTGCGCAGGGCCTTGTCCAGCAGGTGGGTGGCGGTGTGGGCGCGCATGACGGCCCTGCGGCGGTCCATGTCGATGGCCGCGCCCACGGTGTCCCCCACCTTGAGGGAGCCGGAGGTCATCTTGCCGTAGTGCATATACTTGCCGCCCTTGTTCTTCTGCACGTCGGTGACGGCGAACTCACACCCGGCACTGCGCAGAAGGCCGTGGTCAGCGCTCTGACCGCCCATCTCGGCATAGAAGGGGGTCTTGTCCAGGACCACGATGCCCTCCACGCCGGGCATCAGCACCTCGGCCAGCTCGTTTTCCACCACCAGGGCCACGACTTTGGCGTCCTCAATGGAGGAATGGCCGTAGCCCACGAACTCGGTGGCGGGCACGTCCTTGCCGAACTCCACGCCGGCCCAGCCCAGGTCGCCCAGGGCCTCCCGGGCCTTGCGGGCACGGGCGCGCTGTTCCTCCATGAGCGCTTTGAAGCCCTCCTGGTCCACGTCCATGCCCTCCTCGGCCACCATCTCCGCCGTCAGGTCGATGGGAAAGCCGTAGGTGTCGTAGAGCTTGAAGGCGTCCGCGCCGGAGAAGGTCTTCTCGCCCTTGGCCTTGTGGCCATCCAGCATCTCAGTGAAGATGCGCATCCCGCCGTCGATGGTCTTGGCGAAGCTCTCCTCCTCCATGCGGATGACCCGGGTGATATAGGCCTCCTTCTCCCGCAGGTCGGGATAGGCGCCCTCGTTCTCGCCGATGACCGTGGCGCAGACCTCGTAGAGGAAGGGCCGGTCCACGCCCAGGAGCTTCCCGTGGCGGGCGGCGCGGCGGAGGAGGCGGCGCAGGACGTAGCCCCGGCCCTCGTTGCTGGGCAGGACGCCGTCGCAGATCATCATGGTGGCGGAGCGGATGTGGTCGGTGATGACCCGGAGGCTGACGTCGATTTTGGCGCTCTGCTCGTACTTGGCCCCGGTGATAGCGCTGACCTTGTTGGTGATGTTCATGACGGTATCCACGTCGAAGAGGGAGGCCGCGTCCTGACTGGCGATGGCCAGGCGCTCCAGGCCCGCGCCCACGTCGATGTTCTTCTGCTTGAGGTCGGAGTAATTGCCCTGCCCGTCGTTCTCGAACTGGGAGAAGACGTTGTTCCAGATCTCGATATACCGGTCGCAGTCACAGCCCACGGTACACCCGGGCTTGCCGCAGCCGAACTCCTCGCCCCGGTCATAGTAGATCTCAGAGCTGGGGCCGCAGGGGCCCGCGCCGTGCTCCCAGAAGTTGTCCGCCTTGCCGAAGCGGAAGATGCGCTCCGCCGGGATGCCCATGGTCTTGTTCCAGATTTCAAAGGCCTCGTCATCCTTCTCGTAGACGGAGGGATAGAGGCGGTCCGCCTCCAGACCCAGCCACTCGGGACTGGTCAGGAACTCCCAGCACCAGGCGATGGTCTCCTTCTTGAAGTAGTCGCCGAAGGAGAAGTTGCCCATCATCTCGAAGTAGGTGCCGTGGCGGGCGGTCTTGCCGATGTTCTCGATGTCGCCGGTGCGGATGCACTTCTGGCAGGTGCAGACCCGGCGGCGGGGGGGCTCCACCTCGCCGGTGAAGTAGGGCTTCATGGGGGCCATGCCGCTGTTGATGAGGAGGAGGCTGGCGTCGTTCTGGGGGATCAGGGAGAAGCTGGGGAGGCGGAGATGGTCCTTGCTCTCGAAGAAGCGCAGGAACATCTCGCGGATTTCGTTCAGACCGTAGGATTTGTGCATGGGGGGGGTCACTCCTTTGTATTTTGATGGTTTTGTGAGTTGAGAAATTATCCGTAAATGGGGATCATCATCGTATAAGGCGCGGTGAAAACGGCGAGGGCCAGGCAGAGCTTATGGACCTGCGCCGGGTCCAGGCCGCATTTGGTGAAGGCGAATCTCCGGTTGAGGAGGTAGATCAGCGCCCCAGCCAGGACCACGCCGTTTTCCCGCCCCTACAGGGTCCGGCGGTCGTCGGAACGGCCCAGGAGGTAGTCGGTAGAGACGTTGAAAAAATCGGCAAGTTTGACCAGGGTCAAAGAGGGAATGTTGATCTCTCCGCGTTCAATTTTCTGGTAATGGCGTTCAATACAGCCAATAAATTCTGCCATTTCGGTTTGTTTCAGCCCTTTTTCCCGTCGAAGTTCCTTCAATCGCAGAGCAAATCCCGGCATTTTTATTTCCATCTGTATCTCCTCCATTTCCTCTTGACATGTCATTAAAAAACGGGTATAATACAGATATGCCCGTTATTAAATGACAGGTCAGGAGTTAAACTCGATTGGATTGATCCACTGAACAGCGCGTGGAGTTGGGGCTTGAACGTTTACAAGGTCCGGCGGTCATCGGACCGGCCCAGGAGGTAGTCGGTAGAGACGTTGAAAAAATCGGCAAGCGTCTCCAGCGTCAAGGACGGAATGTTGACGTGTCCGTATTCGATTTGTTGATAATGTGTCTTCGTACATTCCAGAATTTCTGCCATTTCAACTTGTTTGAGATGCTTTTCCTTCCGGAGTTCTTTTAATCTGGCAGAAAACTTCGGCATTTTAACGGTTCGCATAAATCCCTCGCTCTTCCATTGACACAAACTTAAACTTGGTGTATAAGCGGAACTATCTAAAAGTTGGTTTTAAGGAGGCGTTTCAAATGCAAGATATATACACCCAACTTTTCAACAGCTACGCCCATGATGTGCAGAGGCATCTCAAGATGGCGGAGGATGAGACAGTGGAGCGGCTTGTCCAGCTCATCCCCATGTCCGGCGAGGACAAGGTGAATCTGGCAGATCAGCTTACCGGCCTTCGGACACTCTGCTGCGCTGAAAGCCTCGCTCTGGGGATCGGGATCGGCCTGCGCCTCAGCCAGGAGATCATTGCTTTTTGATCTCCAACCCGATCAGTGCGTAATCCGGGTCAAAGGCCAAGCGGACCAGCACGTCCTTTTTGGAGTACTCGCAGTAAAACACCGCCACGCCGTAGTCCTCGCCGTCCGAGGACTGGCCGGTAGCCATACGGCTCTCGATCTGCTTGTACACCCCCGCGCCGTCCAATTGGCGCAGGGCGAGGTCCCGGATGTCCTCCGCCGTCAGGGCCTCCGCCACGTCCTCCCGGAGCAGGCCGTAAACGCCCCCGTAGTCCCCGCCGGCCAGCAGCAGCAGGGCCTCCTGTCCGGCGTCCAGGAGGGCGGTCTCCTCCATGCCCCCGGGCAGGGGCTTTCCCTGACAAGCAGCCAGCAGGAGCATCACCAGCACTGCCAGCAGGGCCGTCAAGCGCCGTCCCATCCCCATCACCCCCTTTTTGGATAAAAAAACAGACCCGCGCCCACCACATAGGGGCGAAGGTCCTCGCGTTACCACCCTAATTATCCCGTTCGGGACATCTCGACGGCCCTGTAACGGGGGCCAAGCCGTGCGGCTCCTCGCCGCCCGCTCGGAAGTGGCCGCACCGGGGCCGCGCCGCAGGGCTCCCACCGTCCCCCGCTCGCTTGAGGCCGTCTGACCGGTACTCGTTTCCTCACTGCGATTTTACGGGTCTATTATAACACGGTTTTGGGCCTTGTCAACAGGGAATTTTCGATTCCGGACCGAAACCCCTGTTGACTTTTGGACATATTTGATATATGTTACAGATAGAAACAGCGGAGGGAGGCGGGAAAGATCGGCAATCTGAACCTGAAACAGCTGGAGGTCCTTGCGGCGGTGGTGGAGTGCGGAAGCTTTACCGAGGCGGCGAACCGGCTCTACATGGCCCAGTCCACGGTCAGCAGTCATATCCACGCCCTGGAGGAGATCCTCCACGCCCCCCTGTTCCACCGGGGGGCCAGGAGGGGCGGTACGCTCACAGACGAGGGCAAGCGGGTCTACCAGATCGCCAAGGACGTGCTGGACAAATGCCGGGACCTGGAGACGGGCATGGTGGAGGAGAAGCGCAGCGAACTGCGCATCTGCGCTTCCACGGCCCCCGGCTGCGCTCTGGTACCGTCCTGGGTGGCGTCCTTCTCCCGCCGCCGTCCGGACTGCTGCATCGCCCTGAAGCACGGCGACAGCCGGGCCGTCCAGCAGATGCTGCTGGAGCGGGAGGTCCAGGTGGGCTTTGCCGGCAGCGCGGACGACCGGCAGGACCTCTCCTATGAGTGCATCGCCAGGGACCGGCTGGTCCTCATCGCCCCCCCGCAGGACCGCTTCGCCGCCATGCAGGCGGAGGGGAAGCTGGGCCGGGAGCTCCTCTCGGAGCCCCTGCTCTCCCGGGAGTACGGCTCCGGCACCCAGGAGATGGTGGACAACTACCTCGCCGGCGTCCGGCTCCCGGCAAAAAGGGTCCGGGTGGCCGCCTATGTCAGCAACCCGGTGACCCTGGAGAAGCTGGTGGCGGAGGGCATGGGCGTGGCCATCGTCTCCTACCTCACCGTGGAGGAGCGCGTGGCGGCGGGGGAGGTGCTCTCCTTTGAGCTGGAGGAGCGGCCTGTGGAGCGCAACATCTACATGGCCTGGCGGACCAAGGGGGAGCTCACCCCGGCGGCGAAGGAATTTTCAGCCTTTGTGCGCAAAAGCGTCAAGGAAGCGTAAGGGGCGGCTGTCACAGCGGCAGCCGTCCCTTTTTGCGTCACCGGATGTCCCGGTACCGGCGGGCGATCTCGTGGATATCCGCCCCGGCCCGGTAGAGGCACCGGAGCCAGAACATCTGCCACATGGTCCTGAGAGGGCGGCCCGTCCGGTAGCGCCGCCCGGAGGTGACGATCCGCCCCGGCAGTACCTGGAGGGGGACCCCGGCGCACTTCATCCGGCGGGAGAACTCGTAGTCCTCCATGATGGGGAGCTCGGGGAAGCCCCCCGCCTCCAGGAAGAGCTCCCGGGTCATGAACATCCCCTGGTCGCCGAAGGCGATATGCCACAGCTTCGAGCGCAGGTTGGAGAGGGCGGTGTTGCACCCCATGAAGGGCCCCTGGTAGTCGAACCCGATGAGGAAGCACCCGAACTGCGCGCCGCGCTCTGCCGCCTCCTCGATCTGCTTGAGCCCGTCCCGGGGGAGGACGCTGTCGCAGTGGGAGAACCAGAGCACATCGCCCCCGGACTGCCGGGCCGCCGCGTTCATCTGCCGGGCCCGGCCCTTGGGACAGCGGACGACAGCGCGTCCGTTCAGCCGCTCCAGGGTGCCGTCGGTACTGCCGCCGTCGGCGAAGAGGATTTCCGCCTCTCCCTCCAGGGCCTCCAGATTGGCGAGACATTGGCCGATGGTCCCCGCCTCGTTGTAGACGGGGATGATGAGGGAAATCTTCACGGCAGGACCCCCTGGAGGAAATCCCTGCGCACGTAGTTTTCCAGGAGGTACCGGAGGAAGTCCTCCGACAGGTAGGTCCCCATCTTCCGCAGGGTGTCCGGATTGGTCAGAGCCCGGCCCGGTTCCGCGTACTCCCGCAGGGCCATGGCGCACCAGGTCACGCCCCGCAGGCAGGTGACGGTCAGGAACAGGGGCAGACGCCGGGAGAGGGGCCCGGCGTCCAGCCGCCCAGCCGCGGCCCTCCGGTAGTGCTCCAGGAAGCGCCGGACCGCCTCCCGGTCCAGGATGGTGTCCGTCTTCCAGAAGGTGGTGGTGGGCGCGAGGAAGTGGGCGATATCTTGAGCGGCCTCGGCGATGAGAGGCTTCTCCCAGTCCACCAAATAGCTCCGCGCGCCCTCGTTGATGAGGAAGTTGCCGGAGTTGAGCTCCGTGTTCACCACGCACCGGGGCGCGCCGCCCTCCTCCTCCAGGGGCAGCCGCCCGATCTCCACGATCAGCGTCTCCAGCAGGCGGGCCGCAGGCCCCTCCGCCCGGTCCCAGGTGAGGTAGCGCTCCGCCATGGCCTGGCACTCCTCGTAGATGCTCCGGGCGGGGCGGGGGGGCTCCAGCAGGCCGCTCCCGGAGGGGACGGGCAGGCTGTGGATGTCCGCCAGGATCTCCGCCGCCGCAGGCAGGTCCGTCTCGTAGCGGAGGGCCCTGCCGGGCAGGTGCTCCATCACCAGCACGCCGCAGGGCAGGATGCGCCGGGACCCGTCGCAGAAGAGGGGGCGGGGGGTCCTGCCGCTGGGATAGAGCGCCTGGAGGGCGGAGAATTCATATTCGATCTGGTGCTCCAGGTGCATCTGACTGCCGGTGTTCAGGCGCAGTACCAGCCGCTGTCCGGTCTCCGGGTGGCGGAAGCTGTAATTGACATTGTACTCCCCCTGCCCCAGGAGGGAGAAGTCCAGCTCCGTCCCCGCAGGCAGACGGAGGGCTGAAAGAAAGTCCCCGCTGTGGACATATGCCTGGAATACCGATTTATCCATCATTCCGTCCCTCCCATTCCAATATTTTCAGAAGCCGGGCGGTGTGGGAATCGGGCCTCACCGTCCCCGGCAGGCGGCAAAGGTCCTCCGGCACATCCACGTCCCGGCAGGGCGGCGCGGGGCGGAAACGGAGCCCCGCCCCCCGGATCGCTGCCAAAGCATTCTCGTATACGCTCTCGTGGCCGTAGGCCTGCCCGGCAAAGAGGGCCCGGCAGGGCTTCTTCAGGCCCACCAGGTAGTATCCCCCGTCCTCCGTGGGCCCCAGGGAGGCGTCCGCCTCCTCCAGGGCGGCGAAGGCGGCGGCGAGGTGCCCCTCCGTCAGCTCCGGCAGGTCGGAGCCGATGAGCACGCAGGCCTCATACCCCAGCGCCAGCACCCGGGACAGCGCCCGGTGCATCCGCTCCCCAAGGCCCTCCCCGTCCTGGGGGAAGAGGTCCAGGGCGGCGGGGAAGAGCTCCCGCAGGATCCCCCAGTCCCCCTCCGGCGCATAGGCCACGTAGAGGTCCGCGTCCACCCTGCCGCACACGGCGGCGATGTCCCGCAGGAAGGCGGTGTGGAGCGCGGCGCAGGCATCCCCGCTCAGAAGGGGCATGAGCCGGGTCTTGGTGCGCCCCGGCGCCGGCGGGCGGGTAAAACAGATCAGGGCGCGTCTCATAGGCCCTCCTCCCGGGGAAACAGCACCGGGTCCCCAACGTCCAGGTGAAAGCGCAGGACGTCCCCCGCCTGAAAGGGGGCCGGTCCGGGGAAGCGCTTGTGAAAGAGCGTACCGTCCTCCGCAGCCAGGGCCACCATCGTCTCAGGGCCCCGGAACCGGACCTCCTTCACCGTGAGGGCGTAGGGGCCGTTCCCGGCGGGCCTCCACATCTGCTCCCGCAGGCAGAGGGTATAGCGCCCCTCCGGCAGGGATGCCGGGAGGGTGACCAGACTACAATGGAAGAGGCCCCCCCGCACCTCCCCGTCCAGGCAGGTACAGCCGCCGAAGTAGTCCGCCGCCCGGCGGGTGGCGGGGTGCAGATAGACCTCCCGGGGCGTCCCGCACTGCTCGACCGCCCCGTCGAACAGCAGGGCCACCCGGCCGCTCATGCTCAATGCCTCCTCCCGGTCGTGGGTCACGAGGACGGTGGTCATATGGAACTCCCGGTGCAGGGACAGCACCAGAGCGCGCATGTCCTCCCGCAGGTTCTCGTCCAGGGCGGAGAAGGGCTCGTCCAGCAGCAGCAGCCGGGGCTTGGCGGCCAAAGCACGAGCCAGGGCCACCCGCTGCCGCTCCCCGCCGGAGAGGGAACCCACCCGCCGGGAGCCGTATCCGGGCAGGCGCACCCGGGACAGCAGCTCCTCCGCCCGCTCCAGCCGTTCCCTGCGCCCCGCCCCCTGCATCCGCAGGGGGAAGGACACGTTCTCCGCAGCCGTCATGTGGGGGAAGAGGCGGATGTCCTGGAACAGGATCACCACGCCCCGCTTATGGGGCGGGAGGCCCGTGAGGTCCTCCCCGTCCAGGCGGATGCCGCCGCTGCGGGGGGCGATGATCCCGGCGACCGTCTTGAGCAGGGTGGTCTTGCCGCAGCCGGAGGGCCCCAGCAGGGAGAGGAACTCCCCCTCCTCCATCCGGAGGGACACGCCCCGCAGGATGTCCCGCCCCTCCAGGGCAACGGACAGGTTTTCAATCTCCAGTTTCACAGGCGGTCACCTCGTTTCTGCCAATGGCGGATCAGCGCCTCGAACAGGGCGGACACCAGCAGCGCCGAGCCGGTGAAGGCCAGGGCGTAGACCGAGGCAAGGGACCGGTCGCCCCCCTGGATGTAGGGCACCATCACCAGAGCCAGGGTCTTCACCCGCCCGCCGCCCACGATCAGGGTGGTGAAATACTGACTGTAGGAGAGGATGAAGGCCATGCTCAGGGAGGAGAGGACCCCCGGCATCAGCTCCGGCAGGCTGACGGCAAAAAACGCCCGCACCGGTCCGGCCCCCAGCACGGCGGCCTGCTCCTCCAGCGCACCGCCCAGGGCCGCCGTCACATCGGTGAGGATGGCGATGCTGTAGGGCAGGGCCGTCATCACATGGACCAGCAGCACCCCCGCCGCGGTGTCCGCCAGGCCCAGCCGCAGCAGAACCAGGTGGATGCCGGTGGCGAACACCGTGCCGGGGATCAGCAGGGGGAGCAGTCCGGCAAAGCGGACCAGGCCCTTGCCCGGGAAGTCGTAGAGCGACACCGCCCGGGCGGTGAGCAGGCCGATGAGGGTGGAGAGCCCCGCCGCGCCGCTCCCCAGGGACATACTGCTCCCCAGCAGACGCCACAGATCCTGGGAGCCGAAGAGGAGCTCCCGCACCGTGCGGGCCGACCAGCGCTCCGGCAGCAGGGACGGCCAGCTCCAGCGGGCCGCGGCGCTCCACAGCACCAGCACCGCCGCCGGAAGCAGGATGCAGAGCACCGCCGCCGCCAAAAAGAGCCGCAAAAGGACGTTCCTTCTCATCGCCCGCCTCCGATCTTCCGCAGCAGGCGGCGGGTGAGGAGGCCGTACAGCGCGGCCATGGCGGCGGAGAGGAGCAGTATCACCCCGTAGAGGGCCATGGCGGCGGGCCGCTGGCGCAGGTCCGGGTGCATGTAGGCCAGATGGGCGTAGACCGGCAGGGCCTTGGGCACCGTGGCCCCCAGCAGGAGGGGGAGCTCATAGCCGCCAAAGGCGAAGAGAAAGATGATGAGGAACGCCTGGGACACGGCGGGCAGGGAGAGGGGCAGTGTCACGGTCAGGAAGGAACGCAGGGGGGAAGCCCCCAGGTTCTCCGCCGCCTCCCCCAGGGTGGCGCTGACCCCGGCCATCAGCGCCAGGGTGAAGTAGGCCACAAAGGGGACCTCCTTCCACAGGTAGGCCAGGATGGTCCCCCCGCAGCCGGGGGTGAAGAGGAGCTGGGGGAACTGCCCAGGGTCATCTATCAGCCCCAGGGCCCAGGCGCACCGGGATACCAGGCCCGTCTGGGAGAGCAGGAGGATGGCAAAGAGGGCTGTCACCGTGTGGGGCACCAGGATGGGCAGGCGGATGAGGGACACCATCGCTCCCCGGGCCCGGCAGACCCGGACCAGGGCCGCGCAGAGGACCGTCCCCAGCAGTGCCGCCGCCAGGGCGGACAGGAGGGCCACCCGCAGGCTCACCAGCAGGGCGGAGTGGAACGCCGGACTGGTAAGGGCGTCCCGGTAGTAGTCCAGCGTCGGCTCCTCCAGGCCGAAGGCCGGGATCACGCCCAAGCTCTGGGCCAGCACGCTGCCGCAGGCCAGCAGGGACAGCGCCGCCGCGGCAAAAAGGGGCAGCAGCAGGAGGCAGGCGGTCCGCTTCTTTCTCATACAGAGCTCCTATCAGCAAGGTCAAACGGCGCGGTCCAGCCGCGCCGTTTGAAAGATCATTTTCCCACGACTTCGTTCAGCCAGATCTCCTCGATCACCGGCACCAGCTTGGCGGGCATCTCGGGCAGGCGGTGGGTGAGGAGCTCCTCCTGGGTGAGGATGCCCTCGCCCATGTCCACCGCCTCAAAGGCGGCTTTTTCCCCGGCGCTGAGCTTCTCCGGGGATACCACCGGGAGATTGCGCAGCTTCTCGTACTGGGAGAGCTGGAGCCCGGCGGAGATCATGGCGTTGATGACCACCAGGGCCCCGGCGGGGTTGGGGGAATTGAAGGCGATGGACATGTAGTTGGTGTTGCCGATGGTGCCGTTTTCAAAGAGGAAGGTCCGGGTGGTGGGGGTGTAGACGCCGTTCTCGATCCCCACCGCCACGCCGTAGGGGGAGTAGCTCATGGCCAGGACCAGCTCGCCGTCGGTGAACATGGCGTCCACGGTGGTGGAGGAGTCGGGGAAGGTCCTGCCCTCGTTCCACAGGTAGGGGTTCAGAGAGCGAAGGTAGTCCAGCGCAGGGGCGATGGCCTCCTTCACGGTCTCGTAGTCCGCCTCCATGGTCTGGAACTGCTCCCAGCCGCAGAGCTCATAGATGATGTTGCGCACAAAGGCGCTGCCCGTGAAGTCCGGCAGGGCGGGGTAGGTGACCTTGCCGGGGTACTGCCGGCAGTAGGAGAGCAGCTCCTGGGCGCTGGAGGGGGCCTCCGGCGTGACGGCGCTGTCGTTGAAGAGCACCAGCTGGGCCCTGCCGTAGGGGGCCTCGTATCCCTCAATGGGCATACAGAAGTCATTGAGCGTCTCCGGGTCCTGGGTGTCGATGTAAGCTTCGGTGTTGGGGAGCTTGTCCAGGAACGCGCCGTAGAGGAGGCCGTTCTCCTTGGCGGAGTAGAAGTTCTCGCCGTTGATCCAGATCATGTCGATGCTTCCGGCGGCGGCGCCCGCCTCCTTCTCCCCGGCAAGCTTGGCGAGGATCTCGTCGATGTTCATCCCCACCACCTCCAGGGTGATGCCGTAGTGCTCCTTCATGTAGGGGGCGCCCACGTTGGCGAGCCAGTTGTTGCGGTCCTCGTCGCCGCCCCAGCCGTAGAAGGTGACGGTGGTGCCCTTGGCGGCGTCCACGATCTGGTCCCAGGAGGCGGCGGAGAGGTCCAATTTTTCGGCCTGCTCGTCCTTGCCGGAGCAGGCGGTCAGTGACAGCGCCATCAACAGGGCCAGGAGCAGTGCGGCTAACTTTTTCATCTGTTTTCTCCATTTACAAGTCGATTTTTGCCGCACAGTACGTCTCATAGACATAGCGGCGGTATTGGTCCGGGTCAAGGATCACCGGGAGCTGGACCGGGATCGCCGGTCCGCCTCCCGCCAGCATCCCCTGCGACAGGGACTCCGGCGTGGGGGTGATGACGGTATCGTTCAGGTCAAAGAGCTCCGGGCGGACCAGCTGGACCGCCGCCATCACGTCCCAGTTGACGATGCCGTCCAGGTTCCAGTGGACCGCGTTGTGGCCGTACCAGTCCGCCAGGGCGTCCGCCAGGTAGACCCCAACCGGGGAACCGCTCTCCGCCAGCTCCTCCAGGCCCTCCCGGGGGAAGAAGGAGGCCAGGCAGTTCTGGGCCGTGGCGATGCGCAGGCCGTGCCCGCGCCGGAGGACGTCCAGGGAGGCGCGGCAGTCGATGGAGAGGTTCAGCTCCGCCATGGGCCGTCCGCCCACGAACAGGGGCTCTGTGATGCCGCCCATCATGGAGACGGTCCGGAGATGGTCCAGAAAGTGCCCGTCCAGCTCCATAGCGCCCCGGAGATTGGTGGTGGAGCCCGTCACCAGCAGGCGGAGCGCCCCGCTGTACGCCCGGGCCGTCTCGCAGAGGAAGTCCGCCGCCGGGGAGGGGAGGCGTCCCGGCCCCTCAGAGCCCCGGAGGACCGGGATGTCCTGCCGTCCCCACCGGGAGAGCAGGGCGGTGGTGTTGCGGCAGACGGCCTCCTGGGTGCTGTTGCCGTAGGAGCAGGTGACGCCCAGGAGCCGCACCTCCGGCGACCCCAGCAGGTACAGCAGAGCCAGGCCGTCGTCTACGTCGCAGCCGGGGATGCCCATGGTGTTGTCGCAGTCCAGGATGACGGGGATGTGCTCAGCCACGGCGGGCCTCCTTTCTCACGGCGCTTGTGAAGGCGAGGCGGTTCCCCCAGCCCCGCCTGCCGCTCCTGCCGAAGAGAGCCTCCAGCAGGTGGACCGTCTCCAGCCCCTCGCTGCGGAAGGCGTCCAGACACCCCTCACAGCAGCTGGTCACGGGCCGGTCCGGGGGGAATTCCGCGATGCGCCGCTTCCGAAGAGCCCCGCTCTTTTCCGGGTCCCGGGCCCGGAGCATCCGGACATTGCCGCAGCAGACGGTCCGCTCCCGGGCGTGCTCCGGCTCGAGGACATCAGCGCCGGACAGCTCCAGCAGCGCCCGCGCCGCGCTCAGCTCCTCGGGCTGGTTCCGCAGGGGGCAGGGGTCGTGGAGGGTGACGGCCCCTGTGCCGCCGGAGAGGTCCGCCCGGCGGACCCGGGCGGCCAGCACGGACCAGACGGGCCGCACCTCCACGCACCCCAGCTCCCCCAGCTGCTTGGCGCAGTTGGGACAGGCGGCGTATACCCGGCGGACGCCCCGCTTTCGCAAAAGGGCGGCGAGGGCGTCCCGCCGGGCGGGGTAGGCCCCCTCCAGCAGGTACCGGCTGGGCTGTCCGCAGCAGCAGGCGGAGAGGCCCAGGTCCGGCTCCTCCCGCCGGAGGACCTCCGCCGTTTTCAGCAGGATGGCCGCTTCCAGCTGCATCAGCGCACAGCCGGGCCAAAAGACCGCCTCCCGCCGGGAGAGGGCCATCGCCGGCGGCGCAAAGGAGAGGGCCTGGTGGCAGGCCATGCCCAAGGAGCCGGACTTATCCATGTCCGCCGTCCCCTTTTTTCTCCTGACGCTCGGTGTAGATATTTTTGACGATCATCACCAGGATGCTCAGCGCGAAGATGCACAGCAGGGCGGTGACGAAGTACTTCACGCCCCCGGTGAGCATCCCGCCCACATAGGAGTAGACCACCGTGGCGGGCAGCTGTCCGATCCCCGTGGCGATGAAGAAGGAGGCGAAGGTCACGGGCGTGAGGCCGGCGAAGTAGCTCACCGCGTCAAAGGACACGAAGGGGAGCAGGCGGCAGATCAGAATGGTCCGGCTGCCGTACTTGGCGAAATAGTCCTCCACGCCTGCAAGCGCCCCCCGGCCGGCGAATCTCTCCACCGTGTCCCGGCCCAGGGCCCGGGCGATGGAAAAGCACAGGGCCGCTCCGGCCATGGCGCTGCTCCAGGAGAGGATCGCCCCCTGCCACCAGCCGAAGATGGCGGCGTTGGAGAAGGTGATGAGAAAGGCCGGGAGCGGCGCTACCACCGAGGAGAACACCATCAGGGCAAAGGAGATGGCCATGGCGTAGGGGCCGTAGGAGCGGATGTAGTCCACCACCGCGTCCACATTGGCCGAGCCCAGGACCGCCGCGGCTTGATTGACATAAGCTCTGACAGCGGGAACGGCGAAGTAGAGCAGGCACAGGAGGATCAGCGCCCCCAGCACGTACCACTTCAGCTTCCCGCCGGTCTTCTTTTCTTCCGTTTGTTTCATGTCTCTTCTCCATTCTCAGTTGTGTCCGGAAACAGCCGCCGCCCCAGCAGGGCGGTGACGGCCAGCAGCAGGACCAGCAGTCCGACGGCCGCCCAGAAGGCGGGAGAGGCCGGGTCCAGAGCCTTGTCTCCGATGTTGATGAACGCCAGGGTGCCGGGGATGATGCCGATGGCGGAGGCCAGCAGGTACCGGGAGAGCCCCATGCCCGTCAGCCCGAAGGCGTAGTTGATGAGGTTGTAGGGCACGGCGGGGATGAGCCGCAGGAGCACCAGCAGCCAGAAGCCCTGCCGCCCTCCGGCCCGCCGGAGGCGCGCCTGCCAGACCGCCGGGAGCTTTTGCCGGATGTACCCCTCCACCCGGGCCCTCCCGAAGCGGCGGGAGAGGAGGAACATAAAGGTGCAGTTGAGCATGGCCCCCAGGAAGGTGTAGAGGCTCCCCCGGACCAGTCCGAAGAGCAGTCCCCCCGCCAGGGCCAGCACCGCCACCGGGAAGAATACCGCCGGCAGCAGCATAAAGAGCAAGACATAGCCCGCCGGCGCCCAGGGCCCCAGCGCCGTCAGGCGCGCCTGGAGGGCTCCGGCGGAGGCGCGGGAGAAGGCAAAGGCCAGTCCCGTCCCGGCCAGGCACACCGCCGCAAAAACCATCCATCCCCGTTTTTTCATGGTACAGCACCTCTTCCTCCGCGAGGGCATATTATATCTAGTATATGCGAGGGACGCCAGGTTGTCAAAGTTTTTCCGGGAGGCGGGACCGCAGGTTTTCCGATGGATTTCAAAATCCATCGGAAAACCTGATTTGACCCGCCCGGCCTTTCGTGCTATAGTTGTGTCCATTGCCACATAGGAAATGGGCAGAAAACATATGATTTTTGGAGGAAGTAAAGGTATGAAGAAGACTCTCTTGCTCCTGCTGGCGCTGGTGATGGTGTTCGCGCTGTCCGCGTGCGGCCAGGAGAAGAAGGACGAGGCCCCCGCCGGCGATGTGGAGATGAAGTACATGACCGCCGATGAGACCGTGGCCATCCTCGGCGCCGACGGCTACACCATCCTGGACATCCGCAAGGCCGCCGACTACGAGACCGCCCACATCACCGGGGCCGTCAGCGCCGACATGGACGCCGCCGTCAACGGCGACACCGAGGCCGGCAAGCAGACCATGAAGGCCGCCACCGAGGGCACCGACGACACCCTGATCCTCGTGTGCTATTCCGGCAAGAAGTACGCCCAGGCCGCCACCAACGCGCTGTCCGCCAACGGCTATGACATGAGCAAGGTGTTCACCCTGGAGGGCGGCTTCAACAACTGGAGCGAGGCCCAGCCCGACCATGTGGAGCCCTGATAACGGGTTTTCCCGCTTTGAGAGAGGACAGGTGCGCAGAAAGCGCACCTGTCCTCTCAGGCTGTCAAAAAAGCCCTCCGCAGGAGCTTTCGCCGAAGGCGAAAATAAACTGGAATCAGTTTTTCGGCGGCGTGTACGTCGAAAAGTACTTTGCGGGCCGCGCTCGGCCCGGTCCCCTTTCTCAAAAAAGTGGCACAGCCATTTTTTTGACACACAGAGACAGCAGAAAAGGCCCCGCCGTCAGGCGGGACCTTTTCTCGTTTTACAGCTCCTCCGGCAGGAGCTGTTTCCGTATGGGCTTTACCCGGTGCAGGAGCGCAAAGAGGATGAGGGTCAGCACGACGTTCGGCCCCACCGAAATGGTGTTATAGAGAAAGGAATAGATCCAGGGAGAGGTCATGGTGAGCCCCAGGAACTCCTCCGGCATATACTTGCCCCAGATGAATACGCCCACCAGATAGAAGGACAGGAACATCAGTGCGCCGCCCGCCACGGTCCCGATATAGGCGCGGTATTTGTTTTTGTGGAACAGTCCCGCGCCAAGGCCCAGCAGGCCGTAGGACAGGAAATAGTCGAACAAAATGCTTGTCCAGTCGATGGCGATCCCATGGCCCACGATGTAGTCCAGGCCTCCGTAGGCGAACCCGGCGAGAAACCCCCAGCCCGGACCGTACCGCGCGGCGAAGAACACCAGCGGCAGTATGGCGATGGTGATGGACCCGCCGTTGGGCAGGCGGTAGAGCCGGAGCATCCCCAGGATGACCGCCAGCGCCACCATGATGCCGCCCTCGCAGAGGGCTCTCGTGCTTTTCTTGGACAGTTTGTACATGTTCACTGCGTGCTTCCTCCTTAAAATAGGCCGGGAAGCGCCTGCGGACAAACGAAAAAAGCCGTATGTCCGCAAGACGTGGGCATACGACAATAAGCCTTATGTAATCGCATTCCTACGCCGGCATTACCCGGATCAGGTTCGAGGGACCGGACGGCAATGCGTCTCATCTCAGCCGGCGTGCGCCAGCGCCCCTTGGATTGTAGCTGCAGTATAACAGGTGCGGCGGTGGTTGTCAAGGGGGAAGTTCGATTTGCCCGTCCCCGTCAGGTCCGTCCGGCAGGTTCTGCTCCCCCCACTTTTTCATATAGCCGATCACATCCATGAAACTCCTGCCCAGATCGGACAGGGTATATTCCACCCGCGGCGGGACCTCATGGAAGTCGTGCCGGATCAGGAAGCCGTCGGCCTCCAGTTCCCGGAGCTGTTTGGTCAGGGAGGACTCCGTGATCTCACCCAGCTGCCGGCGCAGGGCCCCGAACCGGCGGATGCCGCAGAACGATATGTAGTAGAGGATCTCCAGCTTCCACTTGCCGCCCAGGATCTTTTGAAGCGTGGACATGGTCTTGCAGCGCCGGACCGCAGTCTCTGTTTTTTTCATGTTGTACCGCCTCCTGACCCTATTATACCCCCGCAGCCTATCAAAAACAAGGTACTGCAAAAAAGTACCGTACTTTTCTTTTTCCGATACCGTGCTATAATGGCCAAAAACAAAAGGAGGTCATACGATGCACTACACAGGAACGATCTGGAGGCCGCCCTATGAGGCGTCCTCCCTGCTGCTGGAGGCAACGGCGGGCTGTACCCATCATAGGTGCAAATTTTGTACGCTCTATAACGATCTGCCCTTCCGATTCAGGATGTCGCCCCTTGCGGACGTGGAGAGCGACTTGCAGGAGGCCCAGCTTCTCAGCACGGACCCCATTGCCCTGCTGACGGCCCGCCTGCAGGGACTGCCCAGGCCGGAGCACATCCGTCGGGCGTTTCTGACGGGAGCAAATCCGTTTGTCCTGAGCGGCCGGCGGCTGATGGACATCGCGGAGCTGATCCAAAAATACATGCCGTCCATCAAAACCATCGGGTGCTTTGCCCGGATCACGGACGTTACGCAGAAGTCGGACGAGGAATTGGCGTCCCTGCGTCAGGCCGGGTATGACGGGCTGACCATCGGCATCGAGACCGGCGATGACGAAGCGCTGGATTTCATGAACAAGGGATATGCCGCCGCCGATATCGTGGAGCAGTGCCGCAGGCTGGACCGGGCGGGCATTGGCTACAGCTTCTTCTATCTGGTGGGCATCTCCGGGGCCGGACGGGGAGAGATTGGCGCAAAGGCCACTGCGGAGGTCTGCAACCAGCTCCACCCGGCGCTGATCGGCGTCAATATGCTGACCGTCTACCCGGATTCGGAGCTCTATCAGGAGATCCAGCGCGGCAGGTGGAAGGAGGAGAGCGAGCTTGAAAAGTACAGGGAGGTGCGCACTCTGCTGGAAAACCTGAACATCCCCACCCGGTTCGCCGCGATGGGCGCGTCAAACGCCTTTCAGTTCCAGGGAAGCCTGCCGGAGGAGCGGGAGGTCCTCGCCGCCGCGCTTGACCGGATCATTGAGACGGTGGGGGAGGAGGAATTGCGGGCGTACCGCGTCAATCTGCGCCACCTGTGAGGATTTGGACCTTCTGCCGGGAAAGATGTTCTTCCGTCTTGTGCGATTGTGTATTCTGTGGTAAAATGGGTTCAGAACAGATCGCTGGAAGAAAAGGAGGGATACCTGTGCGCAAGAACGTAGGACAGAGCAAGACCCGGGTGGACGCCTTTGACAAGGCGGCAGGCCGGGCGAAGTATACGGAGGACCTGTGCGACAGGGGGGCTCTGACCACCCGGCTGGTCCACGCGGCGGTGGCCCACGGTTTGGTCACCGCGGTGGACACGGCGGAGGCGGAGCAGGTGCCGGGGGTGGTGAGGGTCTTCACCTGTTTTGACGTGCCGGAGAACTGCTTTCCCACCGCCGGACACCCCTGGTCCACAGACCCCCGCCACCAGGATGTCTGCGACCGGCTCCTGCTGAGCAGGCATGTGCGCTACTACGGGGACGACGTGGCCGTGGTGGTGGCGGAGGACGACGTGGCCGCCGCCCGGGCGGCGGCTCTGGTGCGGGTCAGCTATGAGGAGCTGCCTTTTGTGCTGGACGTGCAGGAGGCGATGAAGCCGGACGCGCCGCAGATCCACGAGAATTTCCCGGGGAACGTCTTGGCCCATACGCAGATTCGTACCGGGGACTACGAAGCCGCCTCCCGGGAGCCGGGACTCCTCAAGGTGGAGGGATGGTATGACACGCCCACCGTCCAGCACTGCCACATCGAAAACCACATCTGCACCGCCCATATGGAGGGGGACCGGGTCACTGTCACCTCCTCCACGCAGATCCCCCATATCGTGCGGCGCATCTGCGGGCAGGCGCTGGGGGTGCCCTGGGGGAAGATCCGGGTGCTCAAGCCCTATATCGGCGGGGGGTTCGGCAACAAGCAGGACGCGCTGTATGAGCCGCTGTGCGCTTGGCTGACCACGCAGCTGGGGGGGCGTCTGGTGAAGATCGACTGCCGCCGGGAGGAGACGTTTGTCAACAACCGGGTCCGCCACGCCATCCGGACCCATATCATCTCCTGGGTCCGGCCGGACGGGACATTTGCGGCGCGGAAGATCGAGTGCTTCTCCAACCAGGGGGCCTACGCCTCCCATGGGCACGCCGTGGCGGCAAAGGGCATGGGGGCGTTCCCCCAGCTCTACCCCTGTGAGAATGTGGAGGGGGACGCCTGGACGGTGTTCACCAACCGTCCCGCCGCCGGAGCGATGCGGGGGTATGGGATCCCCCAGGCCATGTGGGCAAGCGAGTGCCATATGGACGACGTGGCCAAGGCGCTGGGGCAAGACCCGGTGGAGTACCGGCGGCAGGTGGTCATGCCCAAGGGCTATGTGGACGGGTTCAGCAAGAACGAGAATTACTATGACACCTTCCGGCAGGTCATGGACAAGGGCGTGGAGGCGATTGATTACCGCCGCAAGCGGGAGGCTTACGCCAGCCAGACCGGGCCGGTCCGCCGGGGGGTGGGCATGGCGCTTTTCTGGTACAATACGGCGGTGTGGCCGATCTCGCTGGAGTCCAGCTCCTGCCGGATGGTGCTCAACCAGGACGGGTCTGTCCAGGTGCAGACGGGGGAGACGGAGATCGGGCAGGGCTGTGACACGGCCTATGCGCAGATGGCGGCGGACGTGATCGGCATTCCCTTTGAGGATGTCCATGTGGTCTCGACGCAGGACACGGATGTTACGCCCTTCGGTACGGGGGCGTATGCCTCCCGGCAGACCTATGTGGGGGGATTTGCCATTGAGCAGACCGGGTCCATGCTGAAGAAGAAGATCCTCGACTGTGCGTCGGAAATCACGCGGCAGACTCCGGCGAATTTGGATGTGATCGACGGGCAGATCGTCCGGATCTCCGACGGCAGGACGCTGATGAGCCTGGGGGAGCTGGCCGCGGAGGTGCTCTACAGCCTGGAGCACTCCCAGCACCTCACGGCGGAGAGTACATACCAGATCAAGAACAATGCGTACTCCTTTGGATGCACCTTCGCGGAGGTGGAGGTGGATATCCCCATGTGCCGGGTGAAGCTGCTGGACATTGTGAATGTCCACGACTGCGGGCGGCTCATCAATCCCGCCCTGGCGGAGGCGCAGGTCCACGGGGGGATGTCCATGGGGATCGGGTACGGGCTGTCGGAGCAGCTGCTCTTTGATCCAAAGACGGGGAAGCCGCTCAACAATAATCTGCTGGATTACAAGCTGTCGACGTTTATGGACCATCCCAATCTGCGGGTGTTCTTTGTGGAGAACCCGGAGCCGACCAGTCCCTTTGGGACGAAGGCGCTGGGGGAGCCTCCGGCGTGTTCCCCGGCGCCGGCGATCCGCAACGCCATTCTCAACGCCACCGGAGTGTCCGTCAATAACGCGCCGATGACGCCCCATGTCCTCTTTGCCCGGTTCAAAGAGGGAGGGGTGCTATAGATGGCAGATCCAAAACGCAGACGCCGGGTGGTCGGGGTGGTCCTGGCCTGTCTGGTCCTGTTTGGCGTCTGGTACCATATCCCGCTTCATCGCACTCTGGAGACAGAAGTCCACGATAACGACGGAGCGTCCGCCGTCCTCCAGATGGACATCACGCTCCACCGCTTCTTTTTCCGGGGAACGGTGGTGCGGGGGACGATGGAGGTGGACGGCGTGACCTATGTGTACGTACCCAAGCTGTGGGACGGGCCGGATTCGTTCCTGGAGGGCCTGCGGGATAAGTGGTCCGGCGAGATCTACCCCAGTCTCTTTGTGGAGGCTGAGCGGCTAGCCGGGCTCGGGACCGCCATCTATATGATGGAGGACTCCCTCCAGATCTACGGCATATCCTTTGGCGGTTTTTATCATTCCATTGCGTATTTGTCCCTGATCCGGAGACAGCCGGACGCGCCCAGTTTCATGTATACAGTCGGTTACTAGGAGGAATTGTTCCATGTATGATTTGAAAGCGCTCTACGAGGCCCAGAGCGTCCAGGACGCAGTCCGCCTGCGTTTAGAACACCCCCAGGCCCAGATCATCGCCGGGGGCACCGACGTGCTGGTCCAGATGCGGGAGGGCAAACGCGCCGGGGCGGAGCTCATCTCGATTTACGGCATCGACGAGATGAGAGGCGTCAGCCTGGATGAACAGGGGGCCATCCGCATCGGTTCCCTGACCAGCTTCAGCCATATCACCAGAGACCCCATCATCCAAAAATACATCAACGTCCTGGGGGAGGCGGTGGACCTGGTGGGCGGCCCCCAGATCAGAAACGCCGGGACCATCGGCGGCAACACCTGCAACGGCGTCACCAGCGCGGACTCCGCCTCCACGCTCTTCGCCTGGGACGCCGTCATCGAGCTGACCGGGGAGAACGGCCCCCGGCGGGTCCCGATCGAAGAGTTTTACCTCGCCGCCGGGAGGGTGGACCTCCGGCCGGACGAGGTCCAGACCGCCATCCTGATCCCCAGGGAGAGCTACGAGAACTGCTCCGGCCACTACATCAAGTACGCCATGCGCAACGCCATGGACATCGCCACCACCGGCTGTTCGGTGAACGTGGTCCTCTCCGAGGACAAGCGCACCATCCGCCGGGCGCGGATCGCCTACGGCGTGGCGGGGCCGGTGCCCCTGCGGGCCCGGACTGCGGAGAAGACGGCGGAGGGCAGGCCCTTCACCGCCGAAACGGCGGAAGCCTTCGCCGCCGCCGTCCTGGAGGACATCCGCCCCCGGGACAGCTGGCGGGCCAGCAAGGCATTCCGGGAGCACATCGCCGTGGAGCTGGCGCAGCGCTGCCTCATCGAGGCGGGCAGGAGAGCGGGAGGTGTTCCGGCATGAGCAGTCAGTACAAATTGATCCGCTGTACCATCAACGGCAGGGCCGTGGAGCAGATGGTGGACGTGCGAGCGTCTCTTACGGACATGCTCCGCAACGACTTCCGCCTCACCAGCGTGAAAAAGGGCTGTGAGGTGGGGGAGTGCGGGGCCTGCAACGTCATCATCGACGGCGAGTGCTTCAACTCCTGCCTCTACCTTGCCGCCTGGGCGGACGGCAAGTCCATCCGCACCCTGGAGGGCCTCATGGGCCCCAACGGGGAGCTCAGCGACATCCAGCAGGCGTTTATCGACGAGGCCGCCATCCAGTGCGGCTTCTGCACCCCGGGGTTTATCATGACCGCCGTGGAGATTTTAGAGAGCGGGAAGGAGTACACGGACGGCGAGCTGAGAAAGCTCCTCTCCGGCCACCTCTGCCGCTGTACGGGGTATGAGAACATCCTCCGGGCGGTGAAAAAGACCATGTACAAGCGCCTGGGGAAGACGCAGAGCTGACGCGAAACGAGGAGGAGGGACCGCCCCTCCTCCTCTCCCTGTCCGGAGAAGGCAGACAGGATGCTGAAGTATGCTCCATACAAAAAGGACAAAATGGGAGCGGTCTTTTTGGGGAAAATCACCGGACATTCTGCCGGGGCGGGGGCTGGAAAACCGGAAACTGCCGTGGTATACTGGAGAAAATCAAAAAGAAGAGAGGGTTTGCTTTGCACTCCAACGACAGTCTCACGAAAAAACCGTCCGCCCACACCACGGACATGACGCAGGGGAATCCCTATACCCTGATGATCTCCTTCGCCCTGCCCATCCTCCTCAGCCAGATCTTCCAGCAGCTCTATAACACCGCCGACGCCTTCATCGTCGGCAAGTTCCTGGGCACCGAGGCCCTGGCGGCGGTGACCTCCTCCGGTACCCTGGTCTTTTTGATGATCAGCTTCTTCATGGGCACCGCCATGGGCGCGGGGGTCGTCATCTCCCGCTATTTCGGCGCGGGGGACTACGGGCAGGTCTCCCGGGGCATCCACACGGTGCTGGCCTTCGGCGTGGCCAGCGGGCTCTTCCTCACCGCGGCCGGGGTGGCCTTCACGCCCACCTTCCTCCGCTGGATGCAGACGGACCCGGAGGTCATGCCCGATGCGGTGGAGTACTTCCGCTACTACTTCCTGGGCGCTCTGGCCATGGTGATGTACAACATCTGCCGCAGCGTCATGAACGCCCTGGGGGACAGCCAGCGGCCCCTGTACTACCTGATCTTCTCCTCCGTCCTGAACATCCTGCTGGACCTGCTCTTCATCGGCGGCTTCCACTGGGGCGTCTGGTCCGCAGCCACGGCCACGGTGATCTCCCAGGCGGCCAGCGTGGTGCTCTGCATGGCCCACCTCATGCGCAGGGGCACGGTCTTCACCGTAGAGCTGAAAAAGATCCGCTTCCACCGGGACCTCCTGGCGGAGATCATCCGCTACGGCCTGCCCTCCGGGGTGCAGAACTCGGTGATCTCCCTGGCCAACGTCATCGTCCAGTCCCAGATCAATACCTTTGGCAAGCTGGCCATGGCCGCCTACGGCACCCACGCCAAGATCGAGGGCTTCGCCTTCCTGCCCATCACCAGCTTCAACATGGCCTGCACCACCTTTATCAGCCAGAACCTGGGGGCCCGGGAGTACGAGCGGGCCAAGCAGGGCTCCCGCTTCGGCATCCTGGCGGCGGTGTTCCTGGCGGAGGCCATCGGCATCTGTCAGTACATCTTCGCCCCCCAGCTCATCAGCCTCTTCGACAGCACCCCGGGGGTCGTCGCCCTGGGGGTCCGGCAGGCCCGGACCGTGGCCCTCTTCTACTGCCTGCTGGCCTTCTCCCACGCCATTGCCGCCGTCTGCCGGGGGGCGGGGAAGGCCTTTGTGCCCATGGTCATCATGCTCTCGGTCTGGTGCGTGATCCGGATCGCCTACATCGTGCTCGTCATGCGTCTGGTGGGTGACATCGGCCTCATCTATTGGGCCTACCCCCTCACATGGGCCATCAGCTCGGTGATCTACCTGGTCTACTACCTCCGCTCGGACTGGACCCACGGGTTCGACTGAGGCCCGCAGTGCAAAAAGAGCTGACCGCCGGCCGGCGGTCAGCTCTTTTTTTACGCGAAGCGGCTCATCGCTCCTCCGGGGGCTTGGGCTCATCCGGCAGAGAGGGCTCGTCCGGCTCCTCGGGCTCCTCTGTGGAGGGGGAGGCGCCGTCCTTCGGCTCCTCGGGCTCATCCGGCGTCGTAGTGTCGCCGCCGCCCTCACCGTCCGGGGGCTTGGGGGCCTCCCCGTCCGGGTCCTCCGGCGTGTTGGTGGAGGGTGTGTCAGGCTTGTTCACGGAACCCGGGTCCCAGGGCTCCGTGGGCCATCCGGGCCCGCCGGGGACGGGGGTGGTGCCCGGGGGCAGAGTGGTCCCGGTGCCGCCCTCCGGCGCATTCGGGTCGTTGGGCTCTCCCTCTGGCAGCTGGGGCTCGGGCACGAAATTCTCGTCGTGGACCGGGCATTCGCCCAGGGTCTTCAGGTACGTCAGATGGGCCTCCATGTCGCTGGAGCCGATGATCCCGCCGCCGGGGAGCTCCAGGAATTCCCGGCCCTGGAGCATGACGCGGGTGGAGACGGTGTCCTCCGGGCAGTAGGCCCCGGCGAGGCGGACCACCTCCTCGCCTGTCTCCGGGTCCACGGTGGTGCAGACCCGCACCTCCGTGTGGCAGGTGCACTTCGCCTTGGGCACGCCGCTGGACTGCATCTCTATGCTGCCGGCCACCCGGCTGCCCCGGTAGTCGGAGGAGCACAGGTCGCCCGCCAGCAGACCGCAGTCCATGCAGACGCTGACGGTGGTGATGCCGCTCTCGGGCCTGCCGGGGAAGGACTTGTCCTCCAGGCCCTCGTGGATCTTCTCCATGACCTTTTTCCAGGCCAGGGCCGCGGGGTTCTTGCCGCCGGCGTTGATCTTCTCGCTCTTCCCCGCGTAGCCCACCCAGACGGCGGCGGAATAGTAGGGCGTGTAGCCGCAGAAGTAGCGGTCAAAGAGGTCGTCGGTGGTGCCGGTCTTACCGGCGATCGTCATGCCGTCAAAATTGGCGCCGGTGCCGGTGCCGCTGGTGACCACCCGGCGCAGGAGCTTGTTCATGAGATAGGCGGTGGTCTCCTTCATGGCCACCCGGGACTCGCCGGAGTTGTCCACGATGACCTCCGAGTGGTCGTTGGACTCGATACGGGTGATGGTCCTGGGGGGCGTATAGATGCCCTTGTTGGCAAAGGCGGCGAAAGCCGCGGCCATCTCCTGGGTGGTCACGCCGTAGGTGAGGCCGCCCATGGACAGGGGGCTGATGGCGTTGTCCCGCTCGTCCAGGTCGAAGCCCAGGTTGTCCTCCATGAAATAGAAGGACTTGGTGGTGCCCAGCATCTGCAAGACCCGGGCGGCTACGGTGTTGTGGGACTGCTGCACGGCGTACTGCACGGAGATCGGGCCGCGAAAGCCCGCGCTGGCGTTTTTGGGATAGCCGCCGGTCCCGGCGTCGTTGACGCGGATGGGGTAGTCGTCGATGATGGAGGCGGGAGTGATGACGTCCGCGTCAATGGCCGGGGCGTAGACGCTCACCGGCTTGATGGCGCTGCCGCAGGTCCGCCGGGAGGTGGCCAGGTTCAGCGCCCGGTTGGTGGTCTTCTGCCCCACGCCTCCGGCCATGGCCACCACGTCGCCGGTGTAGGGGTCCAGGACGGTGATGGCGGAATCCAGTGACGCGCCCGACTTGGAGGGATAGTTGAAGTTATCCGGGTTCTCGTAGACCTCGTCGACGATGTTCTGGATGTCCATATCCAGGGCGGTATAGATGTGGTATCCGGCGGAGTAGAGCAGGTCGGTGGCCATCTCCCGGTTGACGCCCTTGGCCTCCTGAATAGCCGCAATGGCGTCTTCGATGACCTGGTCCTCGTACCAGGAGTAGACCCGGCTGGCGGGGAGGACCTCCTCCTCGCCCTCCTCGTTCTCGCCAATCTCCAGACCGTGGAGGGCGGCGTACTCGGGGGTGTCCACGAAGAGGAGCTTCTCCGCCTTGGCGGCGCTGCACTCCGCCTCACTGATCCAGCCCAGCTCCAGCATCCGGTTGAGCACCGTCTCCTGGCGCTGCTTGTTGAAGTCCCGGGGGGTCTTCACGGTGCCGTCGTCCTGGACGAACTCCGTGTCCCAGAGGGGGTCATAGAGGGAGGGATAGTTGGTGATGCCCACGATGCAGGCGCTCTCGGCCAGGTCCAGCTCGGAGACGTCCTTGCCGAAGTAGCCCTTGGCGGCGGTCTGGATGCCGGAGAAGCCATGGCCGAAATAGACGTAGTTGAGATAGAGGGTGAGGATGTCCTCCTTGGAGTTTTTGGCGTCAAAGTCCAGGGCCCGGCAGATCTCCCGGAACTTGCGCTTGACCGTGACCTCCGTATCCCCGGTCATGTTCCGCACCAGCTGCTGGGTGATGGTGGAGCCGCCCTGGGTATTGCCCCCGGTGGCGCTGGAGAGCATGGCCCGGGCGGTGCCGTACCAGTCCACGCCCTTGTGCTCCCAGAAGCGGTGGTCCTCAATGGCCACCATGGCCTTGACCAGGCAGTCGGGCAGGTCGCTGTACTTGATGAGCTCCCGGTTGCTCTCGCTGGTGTGGAGCGTCCTCAGGACCTGCTGCTGTCCATTGGCGTCCTCGTAGTAGATGGTGGAGGCCAGGGACATGGTCATCTCCTCAATGGTGATCTCGCCCAGGGAGGGGATGAGGTTGGTGTTGATGTAGGTCATGAAGAGCTTTGCGAACATGCCGAGGGTGAGCACACCGATGACGCACAGAGTGAAGAGCACCAGAAAAATTTTCCCGATGAAGCCCAGAATAGAAAATTTCTTCTTTTTCTTGCGGGGCGCGGACCCGGAGGGGCCGCCCGGACCGCGGGGGATGGCTTGATCCATAGATGGAGATACCTCCTGACTGATAAAAATTGTTCACAGGGCCGCCGGGAGGACGGCCGGACGGGCAGTTTTGAGCGCGGAAACGCGCCCTCCGGCACACCGGTATGGAGCGCCAAGATATAGTATAGCACGGATTGTCAAATTTGGGAAGGTCAAAAAAAGCGCAAATTTCGCTCTTACCACCGGCGCCTTCCAAAAATTTTTCAGAAAATACAAAAATGAGGCCCAGAAATTGTCAAAATGCCACATGGAAAGACTCTTGCAATTTTCGAGAAAAGGGGGTAAAATAGGTTCATCAAAACAAAGCAGACTGCCGCAAGGAGGACCCCCGCCATGCAGGAGGATTTCGGCCCTGATTTCATCACCGTGACAGACGAGGACGGAAACGATATCGAGCTGGAGCTGGTGGATGCCCTGGAGCACAAGGGCGTGACCTATATGGCCTTCTTCCCCGCCGTGGAGGAGGGCGCCGACGAGGACAGCGACGACTACGGCATGGTGATCTTAAAGTCCATCACCGAGAACGGCGAGGACTTCCTCTCCACCCTGGACAGCGACGAGGAGCTCGACGAGGTCTATGCCCTCTTCATGGAGCGCCTCTTCGAGGACGAGGAGGAGGGCGGAGACGGGGAGTAAGCCCCCTCTCCCTATGGACGGCAGGAACTGGGAGAAAGTTCCCCTGCCGGGAGCGCGTTACGAAACAAAGGTGCCCTGCGGGGTGCGTGATGAGTCTTTTTTAACCCACATTTTGTTATTCGGGATGCTGGTTCAACGCCTGGTTTGCAGACCTCCCGACTGCCGTCTGCGGTCGGAAGTTGGAAGCAGTAAAGGGCGCTGCAGGCGACCCACCTGCCTTAGATGTGCAGGTTATAACAGGGCTCACACGGCTTCTGCGGGGTACCCTTATTTCCTCTATTTCGAGAAAAGAGCGGCTTCGGCCGCTCTTTTTTATCTCAAAAAGATGCTGGCGCATCTTTTTGAAAGGGGTCCGGGCCGAGTGCGGCCCGCAAGGTACTTTTTCGAGGTACACGCCCTCGAAAAAGTGATTGAACATTTTTTGCGCCTTCGGCGCAAACTCCTGCGGAGGGCTTTTCACAGACGAAAAGCCCCGGCCTCATTTGAGGCCGGGGCTTGGAAGCGGCAGAGGATCAGTCGGTGGCCAAGGTGAACTCATCCACCAGCTGCTTGAGGCTGGCCGCCTCGGCGGAGAGCTCCTCGCTGGCCGCGGCGCTCTCCTCGGCGGTGGCGGAGTTGGTCTGCACCACGGCGGAGATCTGGTCCACCCCCTCGGTGACCTGGGCGATGGCGGCGGTCTGGTCGTGGACCGCCTGGACCACGATGTCCATCTGGGTGGTTACATGCCCGGCGTAGACGCTGGTCTGCTCCAGAGAGGCGGTGACCTGCTCCACCACCCGTCCGCCCTCGGTGACGGCGGCGATGGAGCCCTCGATGAGCTCCTTGGTGGCCTTGGCGGCCTCGTCGGACTTGGCGGCAAGGTTTCGCACCTCGTCGGCCACTACAGAGAAGCCCTTCCCGGCGGTACCCGCCCGGGCGGCTTCCACGGCGGCGTTCAGGGCCAGGATGTTGGTCTGGAAGGCGATGTTCTCAATGGCGGCGATGATCTTGCTGATCTCCTCGGAGGACACGGAGATGCGCTCCATGGCGTTGTTGAGCTCCTTGACGTACCCCACGCTGACGCCCAGCTGGCCGCCGGCCTGCTCCACGAAGCGGCCCGCCTCCGCAGCGGCCTCGGAGGTCTGCTTGGCGCTGTTGGAGATGTCGGTGATGGTGGCCGCCAGCTCCTCCACGGAGCTGGCCTGCTCCATGGCCCCCTCGCTGAGGGTCTGTGCGCTGGTGGAGACCTGTCCGCTGGCGGCGGAGACCTGTCCGGCAGCAGCGTCGATCTGCCGCATGGTGCCGCTCAGGGCCAGCTTGAGGTTCCGCATGGACAGCAGGATGCTCTCGAACCCGCCCACGTAGGCGTCACGGTTGGGGGACTGGATGTCGAAATTCTTGTCGGCCATCTGGGTGAGGAGGTAGCCGATGTCGTTGATGATGGTGTTGAGGCCCTTGACCATGTCCGCGGTGGAGCGGGTCAGCTCCGCCGTCTCATCCTGCCCGCTGGCCTGGGGGACCGGGGAGGTGAGGTCGCCCTCCACCAGGAGCTTCATCCGCTCACAGCAGGCCCGCATGGGCACGCTGATGTTGGTGGAGAGCTTCATGGCCACCACCACGGAGGCGGCGATCGAGACCAGCATCACCAGCCCATTGAGCAGCATACTGGCGTATGTATCGGTGAGGTAGTCCTTCTTCATGGCCGTGACGGCGACGCTCCAGCCGTCGGTGCCGCCCACCGGGGCATAGGCGGCATAGCGGGGGCCCTCCGCGGTGTTGAAGCTGCCGAAGCCGTTCTCCCCCTGCCGCATCCTGGCGTGGATGGCGGCGAGGCTCTTCAGGGAGCGGTCGCTCTGGGCCTCCTGCTCCACGTTCTGGGTGGTGATGGTCTCCAGGGTGACGTCGGCGATGGTGTCGCCGTTCTTGTTGATCATGTAGGCCCGGCAGTTGGGGCTGACTTGGATGGAGGAGACGATGTCATTAAGGAAGGTCTCCGTGGGGACGAAGTAGACCACGCCCGCGATCTGCCCGTCCGGACTGCCGGCCTCGTAGAGAGGCGCGGCCACCATGATGGAGAGCTCCCCGGTGATCTTGCTGATGAGGGGCTCGGACACGTAGACGTTCCCCTGGAGGGCCTGCTGGACGTACTCCCGGTCGGAGTAGTCCTTCCCATCGAAAATGCTCACGCCGTCCGCGCCGATGACGTTGCCCCGCTGGAAGCCGTGCATGGCGGCGCGCTCGTCGATGATGGAGCGCTTGACATCCAGGGACACGGTGCGGTCGGAGAGCTGGGAGACACAGCCGGTGTCCGTAGCCACGTTCTTGTAGGCGGTCAGCTCCTGCTCCACCCGCTCCGCCGCCAAAACGGCGGTCTCGCTGAGCATCTGGTCCACTGTGGCCACGGTACTCCGGTAGTTGAGCGCGATACTGGTCCCGCCCACTGCCAGCAGCGCAATCAGGACCGTTGCCATCAGACACACCGTGATTTTCTTGCGGATACTTTTCATTTCTATGCACCTCAACATTTTTGAACTGGACCGCAGCCAACAGCACAAGGCCCCGCCTTATTATATGGGAAAGGAGGCCCTGTTGTCAATGGGGGACGCGGGCAATTCTCACATTTTATGCCCAAAGGCGGCGGAAGAGGGGGGCCGGCGCTGCCAGTCCCCCTCCCAGGCGCTAGACCCTGCCGGCCGCCGAGAGCATATTCTCAATGAGGATGCCGTAGCCCTTCTGCGGGTCGTTGACCATAACGTGTGTCACGGCCCCCACCAGCTTCCCGTCCTGGAGGATGGGCGATCCGCTCATCCCCTGTACGATGCCGCCGGTCTGGTCAATGAGCCGCTGGTCGGTGACCCGCAGGAGGAGATTCTGCACCCCGGTCTGCTCCAGGACCCGGGTGATCTCGATGGCGTACTCCTCCACGCCGTCCCCGCTGACGTTGGCGCGGATGACCGCGCCGCCGGTGCGGACCTCCCCAGGGGCGGCCACGGGCACAGCGCTCCCGGCGAAGTCGAAGTCCTCCATGACGCCGAAGACGCCCCGGTCGGTGTTGGCGTAGAGCTCGCCCCTGTCATGCTCCAGGTCGAAGCTGCCCTTGAGCTCCCCGGGCTCCCCGGCGGCGCCCCGCTTGACCGCCTTTACCGACGCGTCCATCACCGCTCCGTCGCCCAATGGCATGAGAAGGCCCGTGTCCGCGTCGGTGATGCCGTGGCCCAGGGCGCCGAAGGTGCCGGTGTCCGGGTCATAGAAGGTCACGGTGCCGATCCCGGCCATGCTGTCCCGGATCCAGGCCCCCAGGCGGTAGGTGCCGTCCCCGGAGAGCACCGGCTCCGCCGTCAGGCGCAGGTCCTCTCCGTCCCGGCTCACCGCCAGCTCCACCCGGCCTCCGCACTGGAGAAGCCGGGCGAACTGCTCAGAGCTCTCCACCGGCTCCCGGTTGGCCTCCTCAATGACGTCGCCCACTTTCAGTCCGCAGGCCGCCCCCGGCGCGGCCACGCCCGAGGCCGTCTCCACCTCGGACAGGCCGATGACCACCACGCCCTCAGCGAACAGCTTGATCCCGATGGTGTGGCCCACCGGGACCAGACACTTCGCCTCCAGCCCGGCGGCCCGGGCACTGCCACTCAGTCCCGCCAGGGAGGTCAGGCACATCAGGCCGCTCAGGAAAAAAGCCCCGGCGCGTCCTCTCTTCTTTTCCATCCATTCCCCTGCTCCTTTCTTCGTAGTGCCTCAAAGGAGGCCTGCTTACTTTGCGCCGTTTCCGGGGGATATAGTCCGGCGGCGCTCTTGTAAAAAGAGGCGGGTTTGTCATGGGAAAGTCTGCCTGACCGGCTGTGCCGGAGGGCCTCCGGCGGGCCCGGACAGCTTTTCCCCGGGGAATGGCTTGCATTTTTTGAAAAAATACCCTACAATGAGATGCAGGATCAGATCAGGAAAAACGGAGGAGAGAGACAACCTATGAGAGCGCGGAGAAACGACTTTTCCCAGGGCAGCATCGCCAAGAACATCCTGTCTCTGGCCATCCCCCTCACGGTGGCCCAGCTGACGGTGGTGCTCTACAACGTGGTGGACCGGGCCTTCATCGGCCACATTGACGCCGTGGGCCGGGACGCCTTCACCGGCATTGGCCTGGTGATGCCGGTGACGTATATCATCAACGCCTTTGCCAACCTCTGCGGCACCGGCGGCGCACCGCTGTGCGCCATCGCCCGGGGGCAGGGGGACGACAAGCGGGCAAGCCGCATCATGGGCGTGTCCTTTACCTTCCTGCTCCTTCTGGGCGCGGCCCTCACGGCGGTGTTCTACCTCTTCCACGAGCCCTTCCTCTACCTGGTGGGCGGCAGCGACGAGACCGTGCGCCACGCCAAGAGCTACCTTCTCATCTACCTGGCCGGGACCATCCCCGTGATGATCAGCCTGGGGATGAACCCCTTCATCAACGCCCAGGGCTTCGGCGGCACGGGCATGATGACCACCCTCCTGGGCGCGGTCATCAACCTGATCTTGGACCCCATCTTCATTTTTGCCCTGGATATGGGGGTACAGGGCGCGGCCCTGGCAACGGTCATCGCCCAGAGCTGTTCCGCCCTCTGGGTGCTGGTGTTCCTCACGGGGCGGGGGGCCATCCTCCATCTGACCCGGGAGAATCTGGGCCTGGATGGGGAAATTCTGCGCAAGGTCTGCGGCCTGGGGCTCACGGGCTTCACCTTCCAGGTGACCAACAGCCTGGTCCAGGCCCTGGGCAACGCCCAGCTCCAGGCCTACGGCACCGCCGCCGGCATGGGCGACCTCTACGTGGCCGCCATGACCGCCATCGTCTCCGTCCGGGAGATCGTCATGCAGCCCGTCCGGGGCCTGACCCAGGGGGCACAGCCGGTCATCGGCTACAACTACGGCGCGGGCCAGTACAGCCGTGTGAGAAGGAGCATCCTCTTCCTCACCGTGGCGGGCCTCAGCTACAACCTCGCGGTGTGGCTTCTGATCTTGGCCATCCCCCATGTGTTCATCCTCCTTTTTAACGACGACCCCGTCCTCCTGGAGGTGGGCGTCAAGACCATGCGGGTCTACTACGCCGGTTACGTGATGATGGCCTTCCAGATGATCGGGCAGAACACCTTCGTCGCCCTGGGCCGGGCAAAAAATGCCGTCTTCTTCTCCCTTTTCCGAAAGGCGATCCTGGTCGTCCCCCTGATGCTCATCCTCCCCCGCCTCTGGAACCTGGGCGCTTACGGCATCTTCGCCTCCGAGCCCGTCAGCGATATCGTCGGCGGCCTCGCCTGCTACATCACTATGATGCTCACCGTTTGGCCGGATATGCGAAAGCCCGACAAGGTTCGGGAGGAGAACTGATCCTGCCTGTCTGCCCGTTAGCCCCGGGGCTCCGCGCCCCGGACCTGCGGTGACTTTTTCCGCGTGGAAAAAGTCACCAAAAAGACGCTCAAGAAACTACGTTTCTTGAGAATCTTCCTTGATTACGGGGGTTTTTAGTTTACGCTACGACCTGTTTGACCCTTTTCCCCATTGGTGCCCTGGGCCGATGCCAGTCGAATCGCTGGAACCACTCCCTGGCCCTTCGGTGCCTATCGTTGGGTTCGCCTCCTAAAGCACGCTTCTTTTCGATACTACCGGGCCACCGGCACGGTGCGGGCGGGACTGCTCCCCGCTTCGTAGGGGCGCACATTGTGCGCCCGCTTCTCTCGTTATGCTGGGCAGATGAACAGGACTGTGGGCCCCGTCCCCTGCTCGGGGCATTCCCGCCCCAAAACCGCTGTTTCATCACCGAAAACTGCAATCTTCATAATAGTATTCCTCACACTCCCTCTTTGACAAACTTCCTCAAATGACCAAATTTTAGGCAAAAGACCGCCCGTGTCGGACTTTCCGGCACGGGCGGTCTTCTGTCTATTGTGAAATAAATGCTGATCTTATATGATAATGCCATAACATACGGCGGACAAAAACAGCCTTGCCGTTCAGAAACCGTTAAGAAAAATAGAAAAGGAGATCAGCGAGATGGGTATTCAGGAGAGATTGAAAAAAACTGCGTTCAATACCGTGTTTTCCTACCTGGAGAGGGACCCGGAAAAAAACATCATGAAAGTCATGGACTGGGTGGACGCCCTCGCGGGCGACGGCGAGAACAGCTTCCCCGTCCAGCGCGCCGCCTTCCGGCAGGTCCTGGAGGACCCGGACAACAACATGCACCGCCTCATCATGGACATCCTCGAAAACGTGGACCGGGACGTGGTGAAGGCCACCTTCCAGAACTTCTTCCTCAACGCCAACATCATCGGCTGGCCTAAACAGGAGGAGATGCGCGCCCAATACAACTGCAACATCCCCTGGGCCATCCTCCTCGACCCCACCAGCGCCTGCAACCTCCACTGCACCGGCTGCTGGGCCGCAGAGTACGGCAACAAGCTCAACCTCATCTTCGACGAGATCGACTCCATCATCCGCCAGGGCAAGGAGCTGGGCGTCTACATGTACATCTATACCGGCGGCGAGCCCCTGGTGCGCAAAAAAGACCTCATCGCCCTCTGCGAAAAGCACTCCGACTGCCAGTTCCTCGCCTTCACCAACGCCACCCTCATCGACGAGGCCTTCGCGGACGACATGCTCCGCGTGAAAAACTTCATGCCCGCCATCAGCCTGGAGGGCTTCGAGCTCGCCACCGACGGCCGCAGGGGAGAGGGCGTCTACCAGAAAGTCGTCCGCGCCATGGACCTCCTGCGGGAAAAGCGCCTCCCCTTCGGCATCTCCGCCTGCTACACCAGTCAGAACCTGGACTCCATCAGCTCCCCCGAGTTCATCGACCAGCTGACCGCCTGGGGCGCAAAGTTCATCTGGTACTTCCACTACATGCCCGTGGGCAACAACGCCGTGCCCGAGCTCCTGCCCACCCCCGCCCAGCGGGAGGAGATGTACCGCCGCGTCCGGGAGATGCGCCGCACCAAGCCCATCTTTGCCATGGACTTCCAGAACGACGGCGAGTACGTGGGCGGGTGCATCGCCGGAGGCCGGCGCTACCTCCACATCAACGCCAACGGCGACGTGGACCCCTGCGTCTTCATCCACTACTCCGACTCCAACATCCGGGAGAAGACCCTCCTGGAGTGCCTGCAAGGCCCCATCTTCATGGCCTACCACGACGGCCAGCCCTTCAACGACAATCACCTCATGCCCTGCCCCATGCTGGAGAACCCCGAGCTCCTCAAAAAGATGGTCCACGACACCGGCGCTCATTCGACAGACCTGGAATCCCCCGAAACGGTGGAACATCTCTGTGATAAATGCGCCTCCTACGCCGCCTGCTGGAAGCCGGAGGCGGAGCGCCTCTGGAGGGGAGGTCGGAGCGCGTGACCACCGGCGGAAGAGGAGAGCGCCCCCAAAAGCCCCGCTGGGAGGAGCGCCTCCTCCAGGACCGGGGAGCCAAGATCGCCCTGCTCTGCCTCTGGGCGGGCGTCCTGCTCCTCTGCTTCTGCAGCCGGGAGCGCTTCACAGTGGACGGCGTCCTGAGCTATACCCCGGAGAGCCCGGCCTTGGCCGCCCTCTTCCTTCTGCTCCTCTTTGCCCTCAAGAGCCTCAGCGTCTTCGTCTACAGCGGCATCCTCTACATGGCCAGCGGCATCCTCTTCCCCCTCCCCATAGCCATCGCGCTGAACGCGGCCGGAACGGCGGTGATGGTCTCCCTGCCCTACTTCCTGGGACGCCGGATAGGGGCGGGCCTGCTGGACCGCCTCATGGAGAAGTACCCCAAACTGGAGGTCCTCCGAAAGATCCAGACGGACCATGAACTGCTCCTCTCCTTCGTCACCCGCACGGTCAACATCCTGCCCAGCGACATCCTGAGCCTCTGCATGGGCGCATCGGGCATCCGTTACGGGAAATACCTGGCCGGGAGCGTGGCCGGGATGTTCTTTTCCATCACCGCGTTCCCGGTGATGGGTTCCAGCATCATGGACCCCGCCTCGCCCCGGTTCCTGCTCTCCGTGCTCGTGCAGATCGCGGCGGCAGCCGTCTCCCTCGGCGGCTGTTGGCTCTACCGGAGAAGGCGAGAAAGGAGCACATCATGACCATCCTGCGCCGGAGCACCAGCATCCTCTTTGCCGTCATCGGACTGCTCTGCGTCCTGTTCCCCCGGCAGATCACGGCGGCGCTGCCCTGCGTCCTGGGCGGAGCCATGGCCATAGCGGGCGTGGTCTGCGCGGCCTCCTGCTTCCGCGGCGGCGGGGAGCGCGCCGCCCGGTCGGAGGAACTGGGCCGCAGTCTGGTCCTCCTGGTAGTGGGATTGGTCTGCGCCCTCCACGGTGAGCAGGCCGTTGGCCCCCTGGGGACCACCTGGGCAATCATCGGCCTGCGCAAGGCGTCCAAGTCCCTCTCCCGGGCGCTGTCCGGCCCCCGGAAGGGCCTGCCCTTCTTCGCACAGATGACGGAGTTCCTGATCCGGCTGGCTCTCTCCGTGCTCCTTCTCCTGGACCCCATGGGCAAGTTCGAGACCCATGTGCTGATCCTGGGCTTAGAGCTCATCGCGGTGAGCGTCCGCCTGACGGGCCGCCCCAGCCCCGACCTGGACTGTTAAGAGAACGTCAGCGTCCCCGGCTGGAAACAGTCGGGGACGCTCTTTTGTTACTGCAATTCGTTCAGGTACAGCCCCACCCGGCTCTGGATGGCGGCTACGGTGCCGTCCAGGGAGCGGGCCCCGGAGCTGTGTCGATGAGCCGCGGTTGGGAGACGGCGCCCTCTGGGCTCTGTATGGCTGCGGGAATTCCCACCCGTCCGTCACTGAGGGGAACAAACCGCTTGGAGTGCAGCTGCAATCCCTCCGGAGCGGCCTGCACACTTCCGGCCTCATCCAGCAGTACCACGGTCCCGCCGGTGTTGACGAAGAACATCCCCGACCCGTCGGCCCAGAGGCCATAGATCCACTCCGCGCCTCCCTCCGGCTGGGCGGGCCGGAAGCCGGGGAGGGCCTCCGCCCTGCCGCCCTCCAGGGGGACGCGGATCAGGGAGAGGCCCCGGTCTCCTGCCTCAGTGCCGATAACCCGTAGCCAGGAGATATGGCTGTCTACTATCACAATTCCTGCGATTTTTTTCGGCGGACCAGAATAAGAGTCAATACCCCTGCCGCTGCCAGCACGATTGCTATCACACCGACTACCAACATAGGCGAGACACCTGCGTCATCAGTCAAAGCATCGGATAGAGAAATGATCCCAGCAGCAAAGCCAGAGCTATCTTCACTGTCTTCGCCAGGACGGAATGCTGCTTCTACTATAGCGGCATCTTTCAATGTAAGCCCTGTCCGCTCTCCCACGCGCACAAAGGCTTCGCCGGTCTGTTGTTTATAACAAATATAAATGGCATCCGCATAAAAACGGTCGTAATTCAGGGGGTCAGCCATTTTACGGATACTTTCCGGAGTCATATTGCATTCCACATAGACGTAACCGGAAAACTTTTCCCGCAGAGGTTTGAGCGCTGAGGAGATTGCCTCCGGCTCTCGTCCGCTGATAAAGGTGAGATTCCAGTCAGGCAGACTCTGGCGGATCGCGTCACACAGAGCGCTGATGGCATCCAGGCCGCGAAAGTAGTGATCCGGTTCATTTTTATTGCGCAAGGCGGACTCCACGCCGGACAGGTCGCATTCGGGCGCAATATTCTCCCCTACATGGAGAAACAATTCATCTTCCTGTTCAGAATAGACGATCCAAATGGAGTTCTCCGTCAGTTTAAAGCGCCAGGTTGTCATGCACTGCTCAAGGACCTCCTCCATAGAACCGCAGGGAAAACCTTTCCATTCCTGCATACTGGCAAAATTTTCCAGAAAGAAAAACACGACATCACAACCCAGACTTTCGCTGATCCACCGCGCCCGGTTTCGAATGTGTTCAAATTCGCCCGACGCAGTGCTAATGGAGGGAGACAGGGTATCCCAGTCGATTGTTTCGTCATCCTTGGCAGGGATGAAAAGAGAACCGGTTGCCATCGCTCCGTACTCCTCCGACCAGGCCCCGGTGGCGTAATCTTTGACAGGCGGTTTTGCTTCCGCCCATGTCAGGGAAGCCGCCAGCAATAGCGCAACGCAGAAGAGACACATCAATTTTTTCATCATAGAATCCTTTCTCCCTTGCGGAAATGTTGTCCTCATAAGTGACAGTTTTCTTTTTCTCTGTCTCTTATAGAGGGAGCATATCACAGAGGCCGGGAGTCCTCAGTTTCAGTTATTGCAATTCCGCCAGATACAGCCCCACCCGGCTCTGGATGGCGGCTACGGTGTCATCCAGAGAGCGGTCCCCGGCAAAGTAAGCCCCCGCCTGCTCGGTGACGATGTTGATAATGGAATCTTCAAGTCCGAACAGACCTGTAGACCTATCGTATAAGTCCAGTAGTTGCTCCCTTTCTTCCAAAGTGATTGCGCGACCCTCATAGGAAATTTCATAATTCCCATTTCTCAAAAGGATATATCGCGTAGGATTTTCCTCATAAGTTTCTGACAGCATAGCCAAATCCATCAGTTGCTCAAAATCTTTTCGGTTAATCGGCAGACCAAAGCTATGCAGAGGATCGATATTTTCGCGTGGGAGTAGCATTGTACGTAGAAATTCCCAAGCACCTGACTTATTAGCGCAACTGCTAGATATAGCCAAGGCTGTGGGTAATTGAAACCAGCTTCCTGTGTTCTTGTCGTTGGTTGGATATCCAATATATGTTACATTATTTCTAAACAAGGTTTGATCTTGAACAACCGATAGAGGGGAACTAACAGAAACTGGCAGTAACATCTGCTGTCTGTTGCATATTGCAGCGTACCCGTGGGGGTCCGTTGTATCTTCTGCCACCGTATCAGGAAAACTGTTGCAGTAAGCCAGTATAGATTTGAATTCTTCGCTGTCAAAATTGCAGACACCGCGATCCCAGTCAATAAAGGAATCTATATTATAAAGAGTTTGGAATAACATTTTCTGCTTGGTTCCAAAACGGCCCCAAGCGGTGCAGCCGTCTGGCATGGAGGCTAATGCAGCTTCCACATCTGCTGTAGTCCAACCTGTCTTGTCACCCAGAGTCTCCCTGCTTCCAGCCACTGTCCTTATGGTGAAAGAGTCCGATATGCGATAAAGGCTCCCCCCTACTTCTGCTGCTTGAAGGGGACGTAACATGAGATTTTCCCGGCCCAGCGCCGGATCTTCATCGATATAGGGCCACAGGTTTTCCAAGTATCCGCTGGTCTCAAGGGAACGTGAAGACAGCCCATCTAAGCAAACAATATCCGGCATATTTCCCGTAACAATTTCCGTCGCCAGACGAGTTGTTGCCTGGCTATGGGAGACTCCCCCCTGCTCATAATCTACAACAGATATATGGTATAGGCTGTTACTATTATTGAACTCCAGCACCATTTTTCGCAAATTGGAGGCTACGCCGACTGCTCCCAGGGTCAACTCAATTTTTTCTGCCTGGCTGGCAGACGGGGTAAGCATGAATAATTCAGGGCCATGGCTTCCACGAGCCAGCACTTCGATTCGGCCATCATCCAAGAAGGAAAAATCTAGCACATATCTTCCATCGATACTGCAATTGGACCAATTGAGAACCGGCTCACCTGCATCACTCCCCGCTCGCATAAGATATAAAATATCTCCATCCAGAAAATAAAAAAGTGCATCCCCTCCGCCGTGATAGACGCGGGAAACGGTTGAGGGGAGCGAAAATGATTCTCCCCACGTCATAGCCGTAGAGTCGATGGTCTTTAGACTGCATGAATCATTTGTCTTCATAAGAATTCCGATTCGCCCGTCACCGAGGATAATAAAATCCTCTCTATCGATGTTTTGACCGTCTAACTTGGACTGCATTTTAGCATTGTTGTCCCAAAAAGAGATCCCTCCGCCCTGATTGACCAGGACTGTTCCGTCCATACTCGAACAGATATCCTGGTAATCATCCAGCCCTTTCATCTCAAGGCGATAGACTTCCTGCCCCGCGCTGTTTAACTGCCGGAGCAATAGTACGTTTGAACCTGTCTGTTCGGAAATTGTGACAAATTGCTCTATACTCCAGATACTTCCATCGTTAGCCGGCCGTAATTTGCAGAAAACTGGGTAAGCATCTACCCCCTCCGGGAATTGAACAGGCTCATAACCTGGAAGGCTTTCTGATGTTCCGTCAGCTGCCAAGACTTGAAAAAGTGAAAACTCTTCTCTGCCCTCCGCTTGAGTAATACCCATAAAGTACGCTGTTTCGTCAATAAAACAGGCGCCATCCAACGTCCTGAATGGCAGATTAAGTTGGATCTGCTCCCGTTGATATGTCAAAAGACCTTCATTCAAATTGTCTATTCTGCTTTTCTCAGACTGCCCCTTCCTATTACATCCAGTGAGAAGCAGGGCGATTGTCATTAGCATAATAGAAATCCACATCTTATTTGAACGCATCATGCTACCTCCCAAATTTGAAAAATAAGCGGGACGGCATCCCGCCCTATAACTAAAAGATACCATATTTTAATTCAAAAGGGAAGGGCGTTTCGCGCCAAAATAAATTATCGTGAAACGCCTAATTTAAGGGATTGTCAAGGCAATTTATTTGTGTTACACTAGTCTGGCAAGATTTTTCAACACGATATGACACTATGATATGATCGGAGAAAAGAATTATGGAGATGATCTTCCTTGGCGACTACATCCGACAGCGAAGAAAGGACCTGGGGCTGACCCAGCGGCAGTTGTGCGAGGGCATCTGCGATACCACGACCATCTCCCGTATGGAGCGGGGCGAACAGACTCCCCGCCACAGCACCGTCACCGCCCTGCTGGAGCGCTTGGGCACGTCGTATGACCAGTACGTCCTGCTGAGCCGGGAGGAGATCGAGATTGCCGCGCTGCAAAGGGAAATCACTGTCGCCAGCGTCCAGCTCCAGCAAGGGGAGGAGCCCGAACGGTCCCGGGCCCGCGCCCAGGTGCTGGAGAAGCTCGGGGAGCTGGAGGAGATCGCAAAAAGCGGAGGCATTGAAGACACCCCTGTTATCCGGCAGTACCTTCTCAGCGTCAGAGCTGCCCTGCGCACGCTGGAGGGTTCGATCTCCCCGGAGGAGGAGATCACCGCGCTGCTGGAGGCCATCCGCATCACAGCGCCCAGATTCAATCCGGCGAAGATCAACAGCAGGCCCTATTACTCGCTGGAGGAGGTCCGGCTCATCAGCCATCTTGCATTGGCTTACTCCCATATGGGAGACCATAAAAAAGCGGTTGGCATTTACAGCCAACTGCACACCTATGTAACAGAACATAACCACGGCCTTGTTAAATCCGGCGGCGGGATGCCTCTGGTGGCCCACAACTACGCCCGGGAATTGGGGATTCGGGGGCAATACAAAGATGCCTTGGCTATTGCAGAAGAGGGGCGGGCGGCTTGCGTGAAACACAGTCACTATCAATTTCTACCGGGACTGCTCCATATTATGGCGGAGTGTCAACATTTTTTAGGAAATGATAAGGAGAGTAAAAAGCTTTACGAACGAGCTTACCGCCTCTATCGTGAGTTCGGAAATGACCGAAATCGATCTATTTTACAGAAGGAAGCCCAAAAGTACCATGATATGGACTTCACATCTTAAGAGGTAACGACCCCGTTCTCAGGCAGTTCGCAATCACTCATCGGTCGGACAGTCCCACCAGGTTCCTCCGGGGCCGTAGGGATGACCGGTTCCTCCAGGACAGTGGGCAGGGGCTCCTCCCCGGCGCAGAGGGCGGCGGGCGCGGCCAGAGACAGGCTCAGCAGCAGGGACAGGAACAGAGCGGCAAATTTTTTCATGGGGTAATCCGCCTGTGAATTGATAAAAACAGAATACCATAGAATTCGTGGAATGGGAAGGGCGTTCCGCGCTATTTTTTTCTTGCATGAAACGCCTGATTTTTGGTGGGAGGCGCAATGTGCGCCCGCCTGCGCTTGACATTTTTCCTCCAATTGTTATAATAGGAGCAAGACGAGGCCGTCCCTGAGACGGCCCGAGAAGAGGAGGCATCGTTTCCATGACATACACCATGAAGGTTGCCGGGCTGGAGCGGGAGCTGCCGCTGTGCAAGGTCAGCGACGAGCTGTACATCGGCGCGTTCATCATCTTCGGCGACGCGGAGCTCACCGTGGCCTGCGCCTCCGCCCTGCTGGAGCGCATCCCGGCGGACAGCTACGACTACATGCTCACCGCCGAGGCCAAGAGCATCCCCCTCATCCACGAAATGGCCCGCCAGTCCGGGGCGAAGAAGTACTTCATTGCCCGCAAGGGGTCCAAGGTCTACATGCCCGACCCCATTCACGTCTCCGTCCGCTCCATCACCACCCTGCGCCAGCAGGACCTCTTCCTGGGCGCGGACGACTGCGCCCTCATCAAGGGCAGGCGCATCCTCATCGTCGACGACGTCATCTCCACCGGCGAGAGCCTCCACGCCCTGGAGGAGCTGGTGCGCACCGCCGGGGGCACAGTCACCGGCCGCGCCGCCATCCTGGCCGAGGGCGACGCCCTCTCCCGCAAGGACATCACCTTCCTGGCCCCCCTGCCGGTCTTCAACCCCGACGGCAGCGTCAAGGGCTGAGAGCCGCCCCCTCCCGGAAGACTGCCCCGCCGTCCCTCCCGGGCGGCGGGGCGGCCTTTTGACGGAAAGATCCGGCGGACCTGGAGGAATGATGTGTTTTTCTCAATAATCGGGCACGTTATCGGAAGAATCAAAAGAATCCTTAACAATTCTTTAACAAAATGTCCATAAACCCGGCCGCGGTTTTGTGGTATAATGTAGAGAAAATACGCCCCCTGTCCGTCGGGGGGAAACGGAGTAAGATATGACCAAACAGAGCAAGCTGGCCCTGGGCATCGACATCGGCTCCACCACCGCCAAGATCGTCGTGGTCGAGGACGGGACCATTCGTTTTGAAAAATATCAGCGCCACTTCTCCCAGGTCCGGCAGAAGACCCTGGAGCTCCTGGCCGAGGCCGTCGGCGTGGTGGGGGAGCGCCCCTTCACCGCCGCCATCTCCGGGTCCGCCGGACTGGGACTGGCGGAGAGCGCCGGGGTGCCCTTCGTCCAGGAGGTCTTCGCCACCGGCGAAGTGGTCCGGCGCATGGAGCCGGACGCCTCCGCCGTCATTGAGCTGGGGGGCGAGGACGCCAAGATCATCTTCTTCGACGGCGGCATCGACGAGCGCATGAACGGCACCTGCGCCGGGGGCACCGGGGCCTTTATCGATCAGATGGCCATGCTGCTGAACGTCACCGCCGACGAGCTGGACGAGCTGAGCCTCAAGAGCACCCGGCTCTACCCCATCGCCTCCCGGTGCGGCGTTTTTGCCAAGACGGACATCCAGCCCCTCCTGAATCAGGGGGCCAACCACGCCGATGTGGCCGCAAGCATCTACCAGGCCGTGGTCAACCAGACCATCGCCGGACTGGCCCAGGGGCGGCGCATCCGGGGGAAGGTCCTCTTCCTGGGCGGGCCCCTCTACTACTGCAAGGGCCTGCGCATCCGGTTCCAGGAGACGCTGAAGCTGACGGACGAGGAGGCGGTGTTCCCGGAGTACGGACGCTTTGCCGTGGCCATGGGCGCGGCCCTCTACGGCGAGAACGCCGGGGGGACCTACACCATGGATGCCCTCCGCCGGAAGATCGAGACCAGCCCTGCGGTCCGCTCGGGGGAGAACCTGCTTCCGCCCCTCTTCGCCTCCGAGGAGGACTACGCGGCCTTCCGGGCCCGCCACGCCGGGAGCGACGTCCCTCGCCGGGACATCGCGGACTACTCCGGCGGCGCGTGGCTGGGCATCGACTGCGGCAGCACCACCACAAAGGTGGCCCTGCTGGGGGAGGGCCGGGAGCTGCTCTACACCTACTACAGCTCCAACCGGGGCAACCCGGTGGAGATCGTCCGGGAGCAGCTGGAACACATCTACGGCCTCTGCGCCGGCCGGATCACCATCCGGGGCAGCGCCGTTACCGGCTACGGCGAGGAGCTCATCCGCGCCGCTTTCGGCGTGGACAAGGGCGTGGTGGAGACCATCGCCCACTACACCGCCGCCAAGCACTTCTGCCCGGAGGTGGATTTCATTCTCGACATCGGCGGGCAGGACATCAAGTGCTTCAAGATCTTGAACGGAGCCATTGATTCTATTATGCTCAACGAGGCCTGCTCCTCCGGCTGCGGGTCTTTCATCGAGACCTTCGCCAAGTCCATGGGCTGTGATGTGGCGGAGTTTGCCCGAAAGGGTCTCCACGCCGCCGCGCCGGTGAACCTGGGAAGCCGGTGCACCGTGTTTATGAACTCCTCGGTCAAGCAGTCCCAGAAGGACGGGGCCACGGTGGAGGACATCTCCGCCGGGCTCTCCGTCAGCGTGGTGAAAAACGCCATCTACAAGGTCATCCGCGCCGGGAGCGCCGGTGAATTGGGCGAGCATGTGGTGGTCCAGGGGGGCACGTTCTACAACGACGCCGTCCTCCGGGCCTTTGAGATGGAGCTGGGCAGGGAGGTCATCCGCCCCGCCATCGCCGGGCTCATGGGGGCCTACGGCGCGGCGCTGTACGCCATGGACCTGGAGAAGAGCGCCCTCGTCTCTCCGGAGGCCCTCCGGGGCTTCACCCACACCGCCAAGGCGGCTGTCTGTCAGGGCTGTACCAACCACTGCCGCCTGACCGTCAACAGCTTCGGCGGCGGGAAGAAGTACATCTCCGGCAACCAGTGCCAGAAGGGCCTGGGCCTCGCCAATGCCCAGGAGCTCCCCAGCCTCTACGCCTGGAAGCGGGAGGCGCTGATGGGCCTCCGGCCGGGGCCGGACATCCGGGGGACCATCGGACTGCCCCTGGCCCTGGGCATGTATGAGCTCCTGCCCCTGTGGCACGCCCTCTTTACCAGCCTGGGGTTCAAGGCGGAGGTCTCCGGCCTCTCCACCCGGCGCATCTATGAGAAGGGACAGTTCTCCATCCCCTCGGACACCGCCTGTTATCCGGCCAAGATCATGCACGGGCACATGGAGGTGCTGCTGGAGAGAGGCGTGGACGCCATCTTCTACCCCAGCCTTACCTACAACGTGGACGAGCGCGGGGGCGACAACCACTACAACTGCCCCGTGGTGGCCTACTACGCGGAGCTTCTCCGCGGCAATATGGACGACCTGGAGCAGACCCGCTTCCTGTCCCCCTTCCTGAACATCAACGAGCCCAGGGAGCTCTCCAGAGAGCTCTATGCCTGTCTCTCCCCGGTCTTCCCCGATATCACGAAAAAAGAGGTCAAAAAGGCCGTGGAGGCCGCTTTTGTCGCCTATGAGGCCCATATGCTGGCTGTCCGGAAGCAGGGGGAGGAGGCTGTGGCCTGGGCCCGGGAGCACGGCAAGCGGATCATGATCCTGGCGGGGCGTCCCTACCACATCGACCCGGAGATCGGCCACGGCATCGACAAGCTGGCGGCGTCATTGGGGTTCGTGGTGGTCAGCGAGGACAGCATCTGCCACCTGGCGGACCCGGCGCCGGTCCATGTGCTCAACCAGTGGACGTATCACGCGCGGCTCTATCGGGCGGCGCGGTTCGCCTGCGAGAACCCGGACGTGCAGCTGGTACAGCTCGTCAGCTTCGGCTGCGGGGTGGACGCCATTACCACCGACGAGGTGCGCCGCATCCTGGAGGAGGCCGGAAAGCTCTACACTCAGATCAAGATCGACGAAATTACGAACCTGGGGGCGGTGAAGATCCGGCTGCGGAGCTTGATCGGGGCGTTGGAGGAGAAGGGGGTCTAAGAAAAATGAAACTGTATAAATTGTTTGGCGCAGATGGAACGGAATATCTCTTGGAAGTTCCCCGAACGCTGGGCGGAAACAGCAAGGGCAAAATCTATGGTAGGCTCGATTGCGGCGCCGCGTTGGATACGATCAAACGATTTCCGGGAAGCTATGAGCCATTCCGAGTATTCTTTTCAGATGAGAATACCGCTCTTGCCGCAGGGTACCGCCCATGCGGCCGCTGTATGCGGGAGCAGCACCGGGAATAATGAGCGATGCGCAAAAATATAGGGCAAAATTTGGCTTATAGAAAGGGATCCGTCCTATGATCGACCAAGAAAAAGGCTACGTAGTTTTTACGGAAGAGATGAAAAAGACCCACACCATCCTGGTACCCAACATGCTGCCCATGCACTTTAAGATTATCGGCAAGGTGCTGGAGCGAAGCGGCTACAAGGTGGAGCTGCTGGAGACCAGCGGGCCCCAGATCGCGGAGACGGGTCTGAAATATGTACATAACGACACCTGCTATCCCGCCATCCTGGTCATCGGGCAGTTCCTGGACGCCCTCCAGAGCGGGAAGTACGACCCGGACAAGGTGGCCCTCATCCTGTTCCAGACCGGCGGCGGCTGCCGGGCGTCCAACTATATCCACCTCCTGCGCAAGGCCCTGACCAAGGCGGGGATGGGCCATGTGCCGGTCATCAGCCTGAGCCTCGCGGGGCTGGAGCACCACCCGGGCTTCCGGCTGACGGTGCCGCTTTTGAAGCGGATGATGTACGGCGTGCTCTACGGGGACCTGCTCATGACGCTGGTCAACCAGTGCAAGCCCTACGAGATCACCCGGGGCAGCGCCCAGGCCCTGGCAGACCGGTGGACAGAGCGGCTTGCTCAGGAGATGACCGTGGGCGGCAAGGCCAATTACCGGCAGGTGAAGGCCAACTACCGGAGGATGCTGGACGATTTCGCCAAGCTCCCCGTGGCCCGCAGGGACAAGGTGATGGTGGGCATCGTGGGGGAGATCTTCGTGAAGTACTCCCCCCTGGGCAACAACAATCTGGAGCAGTTCCTGGTGGACGAGGGCGCGGAGGTGGTTGTGCCGGGGCTTCTGGACTTCTGCCTCTACTGCGTGTACAACAACCTCCTGGACCACAAGTTCTACGGGATGCAAAAGCATGTCCAGGCCCTCTATCAGGTGGCATACCGCTTCCTCCTGGGCAAGGAGAAGGACATGATCGACACGATGGAGGCCCACGGCCGGTTCACGCCGCCCACGCTCTTCACCCACACCATCTCCCTGGTCCAGGGGACCATCAGTATGGGGGTGAAGATGGGGGAGGGGTGGCTCCTCACGGCGGAGATGCTGGAGCTGGCGGATAAAGGGGTGGAGAACATCGTCTGCACCCAGCCCTTCGGCTGTCTGCCCAACCACATCTGCGGTAAGGGGATGATGAAGCCCATCAAGGCGAAAAATCCCGGGATCAACATCGTAGCCATCGACTACGACGCCGGGGCGACGAAGGTCAACCAGGAGAACCGTCTGAAGCTGATGCTGGCCAACGCCAAGCAGGCGGCGAAGAAGCCGGAAGCCGTCCCGGTCCCAGTCCAAGAGGTAGTTTTTGAGGAGAAGATCCCTCAGAGTATTCAGAAAACCGCCAGGGGAGCGGCGCTCTGAGACAGCGGCACGACGCTTCCGCATCAAAAACGATGATTCATGTAGAACTCCCTGCCGCAGTATGGCAGGGAGTTCTACATGGAGGGCCGGCAGGCGGAGAATAACATTCTGCCAGTCCTGCCAGGGGAGCGCGCAGCCATTCGGGGGCAACCTCTCACAGAGTGAGTCGCCGCAGAGGACAAGAAAGGGAGTCCGAACCGTAGGTTCGGCGGCGTTTTGGGCCCTTTGCCGCCGGGGGCAAAGGGCCTCGCGCCCGGAGGCGCGAAACTCCCCTAGCAGACTGGGAAAACCAAAAAGACCCCATGAGAAGAAAAAAGAATATTTTAAGAGCAAAAAAGGTGCCGCCCGGCTGGGCGGCACCTTTTTTGCTGAGTTTCGGGAAGATTTTAGATGCTCTTATCATCCACATAAAGCTCCCGGACGGCGTTGGGATCCGCCGCAGGAGCGGCGGCCTTGGCGCCCGCGGGGGCAGCCGCAGGAGCGGGCTCGTCGTGGGGACCGTCCCGCCAGGCTAAGAACTTGGGCGCGACCTGGGGGAAGAGGGCCAGGCTGAGGACGTCCTCCTCGCTCTTGGCCAGATCCTTGAACTCCTCCTTGTACTTGTCCAGCTCCGGCTCCAGCAGGTCCGCGGGACGGCAGGTGATGACCTCCTCCGGCTTGATGCCGGCCTTGGCCCGGACGTCCTTGTTGACCTTGCCGGGGAGCGCGCCGTACTCGCCCCGGAGCACGGCCCGGGACTCCTTGGTGAAGGTCTTGTAGCGTTCGCCCATGATGACGTTCATCACCGCCTGGGTGCCCACGATCTGGCTGGAGGGCGTGACCAGCGGGGGATAGCCGTAGTCCTCCCGGACACGGGGGATCTCCGCAAGCACGTCGTAGTACTTGTCCTCCTTGCCGGCCTGCTTGAGCTGGCTGATGAGGTTGGAGAGCATCCCGCCGGGCACCTGGTAGAGCAGGGTGTTGGTGTCCACGTTGAGCACCTTGGGGTCCAGGGACCCGGTCTCCTTGAGCCGCTGGGCCACCTTGCGGAAGTGGACGGCGGCGTCGCTCATCTTGTTGAGGTCCAGCCCGGTGTCCCGGACGGTACCCTTCAAGGTGGCCACCAGGGACTCGGTGGAGGGCTGGGCGGTACCGTTGGCCAGGGGGCTCAGGGCGGTGTCCACGATGTCCACACCCGCGTAGGCGGCCATGAGGTAGACCATGTCGCCGGTGCCGGTGGTGTTGTGGGTGTGGAGGTGGATGGGCATACTGACGCTCTCCTTGAGGCGCTTGACCAGACTGTAGGCGTCCATGGGGAGCAGGAGGTTGGCCATATCCTTGATGCAGAGGGTATCCGCGCCCATCTGCTCGAGCTCCTTGGCCATCTTCACGAAGTAGTCCTCGCTGTGGATGGGGGAGATGGTGTAGGACAGGGTAGCCTCCACGATGCCGCCGTACTTCTTGGTGGACTTGATGGCCTGCTCCAGGTTGCGCACGTCGTTGAGGGCGTCGAAGATGCGGATGATGTCGATGCCGTTCTCGATGGACTTGCGGCAGAAGGCGTCCACCACGTCGTCGGCGTAGTGCTTGTAGCCCAGGATGTTCTGCCCGCGGAAGAGCATCTGGAGCTTTGTGTTGGGCAGGGCCTTGCGCAATGTGCGCAGGCGCTCCCAGGGGTCCTCGTTGAGGAAGCGCATACACACATCGAAGGTCGCGCCGCCCCAGCACTCCAGGGAGTAGTACCCGATGGAATCGAGGATCTCGCAGGCCGGGAGCATGTCCTGGATGGTCATGCGGGTGGCCGCCTGGGACTGGTGGGCGTCACGGAGGATGGTATCCGTAATCAGCAGGGGCTTTTTAGACAGAAATTCCATTGTTTCCATTCAAATACTCCTCTCGATCAACCAAACAGGGCCATCAGCACACCGGCCGCGATGGCGGAGCCGATGACGCCGGCCACGTTGGGACCCATAGCGTGCATGAGCAGGAAGTTGGCGGGGTTGGCCTTCTGGCCCTCCACCTGGGAGACCCGGGCGGCCATGGGCACGGCGGAGACGCCGGCGGAGCCGATGAGGGGGTTGATCTTCTCCTTCACGAAGAGGTTCATGAACTTGGCCAGGAGCACACCGCCGGCGGTGCCGAAGCCAAAGGCGACGACGCCCATGAACATAATAGCGATGGTCTGGAGGGACAGAAAGGTGGTGGCGGTAGCGGTGGCGCCCACGGAGATGCCCAGGAAGATGGTGACGATGTTCATCAGCTCGTTCTCGGCGGTCTTCTTCAGGCGGTCCACCACGCCGGTCTCCTTCATGAGGTTGCCCAGCATCAGGCAGGCGATCAGGGGCCCGGCGGAGGGCACCAGCAGGGCAACGAACACGGTGACCATGATGGGGAAGATGATCTTCTCACGCCGGGAGACCTCCCGCAGGGGGCGCATGACGATCCGGCGCTCCTCGGCGGTGGTGAGGGCCCGCATGATGGGGGGCTGGATGACCGGCACCAGGGCCATGTAGCTGTAAGCGGCCACGGCGATGGGCCCCAGGAGCTCGGGGGCCAGCTTGCTGGTGACGAAGATGGCGGTGGGACCGTCCGCGCCGCCGATGATGCCGATGGAGGCAGCCTGGGCCTCGCTGAAGAGGCTGGAGAGGCGGCAGCCGACAAAGGTCATGAAGATGCCCAGCTGGGCGGCCGCGCCCAGGAGCAGGGTCTTGGGGTTGGCGATGAGGGGGCCGAAATCGGTGCTCGCGCCCACGCCCATGAAGATGAGGCAGGGGTAGATGCCCAGCTTCACGCCCAGGTAGAGCACGTCGATGAGGCCCACGGAGATGGTCTCACCCACCTGGACAGTGCCCAGCACCGCGTCGGAGACCCCCAGGGCGCTCAGCTCATTGAGGAACTCCTGGGTGATGGGCGCTCCGCCGAACTCGGCCCAGTGGGGGTGTCCGCCGGCGAAGAGGATCTCGTGGTACATGCCCGCGCCCGGCAGGTTCGTGATGAGCATACCGAAGGCGATGGGCAGCAGCAGCAGGGGCTCGAACTTCTTGACGATCGCGAGGTAGAGCAAAACGAAGGAGATGACCAGCATGATCAGGACCTTCCAGTCCCCCGTGGCGATCTGATAGAAGCCGGTCTGCTGAATGAAATTCATGATAGCTTCCATTTAGTATTCCTCCCAGTCAGCGGCCTTAGCCGATGACGCACAGCAGACTGCCGGACTCCACACTCGCGCCCTTGGTGACGCTGACAGAGGCGATGGTGCCGTCGCAGGGGGCCATGATCTCGTTCTCCATCTTCATGGCCTCCAGGATGAAGAGCACGTCGCCCTTCTTCACGGCGGAGCCGTTGGAGACATTGACAGCCAGGATGGTGCCGGGCATGGGGGCGGAGACCTTCTCGCCGCCGGCCACGGCGGCGGGGGCGGGAGCGGCGGCAGGCGCGGCGGGGGCGGGAGCCGCGGGGGCCGCGCCGTCCATGACCTCGATGGCCACCTCGTAAACAGTGCCGTTTACATTGACCTTATACTTTTTCATGATTTCTTTCCTCTCCTAAAATTAAAGTTTTTTGACGGACAGAATGCGGATACCGGCAAGATCGGTGCCCTCCTCCTCCGCGATGGCGGCGGCGATGGCGGCGATCATGGCCTGGCGGTTGGGGATGGCGGCACCCGGCGCGGGAACTGCGGGAGCGGGCGACGGCACGGCAGGGGCCGGCACGGGCGCTCCGCCCATCGACCTGCAGATGGCGCTCATGGCCATGCTCAGGAAGATGATGCAGATCAGGCCGAAGAAGACCGTACCGATCCCCATCAGGACGACGAACGGCAGAGAAACTTCAGGCATCAGGTTCTTTCCTCCTTTGATGTGTTATGTGTCCCGCCGGAGGGTGCCCGGCGGCGCACCTTTTTCCGGGGGAAACGCCTCGCAGCGCTCCCCGGCGCAAAGATACCTGCATTATAACAAATCGTCAAAAAAAGTGCAAGGCTTTTTCCCACACATTTCCGACAAGTTTTTGTATAGATTTTGGGAGTTTTATTTGAAATATCCGCTTCGGTATGATATAACGTAATAAAGAAGAGAAAAGGAGGGATGTTTATGCACTATGGAGAGGTGGTCCGGGGCACGTTCCTCTCCCGCCCCAACCGGTTCATCGCCCGGGTGATGCTGGAGGAGGGAGAGGCGGTGTGCCATGTGAAGAACACGGGCCGGTGCCGGGAACTGCTGGTGCCGGGGGCCCCTGTGTACCTGGAGGCGGCGGAAAACCCCGCCCGCAAGACCCGCTGGGACCTCATCGCTGTGGAGAAGGGGGAGCTGCTCATCAACATGGACGCCCAGGCCCCCAACAAGGTCTTCGGCGAGTGGGCGGCGGCGGGGCGCTTCCTGCCGGAGGTGACGGTCATCCGCCCGGAGTATACCTGGGAGGACTCCCGGTTCGACTTCCGGCTGGAGACGCCTGCGGGCCCCTGCTTCGTGGAGGTCAAGGGCGTGACATTGGAGGAAAATGGCCGGGCCCTCTTCCCGGACGCCCCCACGGAGCGGGGGGTCAAGCACCTGCGGGGCCTGGCCCGGGCGGTGGAGCAGGGGTACCGGGCGGCGGTGTTCTTCGTGGTGCAGATGAAGGGGCCGAAGTCCTTCTCCCCCAACGGCGCCACGCACCCCGCCTTTGGCGGGGCCCTGCGGGCGGCCGCGGCGGCGGGGGTGGAGGTTTATGCCTGCGACTGCCGGGTGACGCCCTCGTCCCTGGTGCTGGATGCGCCGGTGGAGGTCCTGCTGTAACGGTATGCGCCCCGGGCGGAGGTCAGAAGTAGAAGAGGTCCTCGAACTTCTTTTCCAGGGCGGTGCACAGCACCAGGGCCAGCTTTGCCGTGGGGCTGAACTGCCCGGTCTCGATGGAGCTGATGGTGTTGCGGGACACGCCCACCAGCTTCGCAAGCTCCGCCTGGGAGAGGCCCCGGTCTGCGCGGGCCTCCTTCAGGCGGTTTTTCAGCACCAGGCCCTCATCCATGGTGTCGCCCCCAGATATCCAGGGCAAACTGCACCGAGAAGAAGAGGCCCGCCGCCGCGCACACACAGCAGGCCAGAAGCCCCGCTTTCATGGAGAAGCGGCCCGCCTTCTCCAGCACCATGCACTCGTATTCGTCGATGCCAGTGTTTTCCATCCGGCTCCGGGCGAGGATCTCGTCTTTATCCATCTCAAATGCCTCCTGAGAAGATTTGCCAAGTTTTCTTGGTATCTCCAGGATATCATTGCCAAGTAAACTTGTCAAGAGGCTTTGCACAGTTTTCTTGGCGTCCCCGGCAAAAACGGCCCGGGACCCGCCTGACCGGAGGCGGGTCCCGGGGGAGGCATCGTATGTACGTCAGCGGATGAAATTGGTGCGGGCAGGGGGCTCCTGGACAGGCGCGGGGACCCCGGCGGCCCGCCCGGCTTCGATGGACTTCAGGAGCCACGCCATGTTGTGCCCCAGGGTGCGCATGACGCTCATGCCCTCCTCGTCCTGGCGCACGTCATCGGGGGTGCTGCCGTGGACCATGTTCCAGTACCGGGAGGAGACGATGGGCATCTGGTTGATGGTGAAGTACTTGTTGAGCTGGTCCAGGGCGGCGGTGGTGCCCGCCCGCCGGGCGGAGACGATGGCCGCGCCGGGCTTGTAGCGCAGGTGCCGTCCGGCGGAGTAGAACAGCCGGTCCAGGAAGCAGGTGACCGTGCCGGAGGCGGCGGCGTAGTGGACCGGGGAGCCCACGATGAGGCCGTCGCAGGCGCGGGCCTTCTCCGCGGCCTCGTTGACGATGTCGTCCCGGACGCATTTGCCCAGCTTGGCGCAGGCCCCGCACCCGGTACAGCCATAGGTTGGCACGTTGCCCAGCCAGAGGAGCTCGGTGTCCACGCCCCCGGCGTTCAGGGCCTTGGCGATCTCCTCCAGGGCGGTATAGGTGCACCCCTTCTCGTGGGGGCTGCCGTTGATGAGCAGTACTTTCATAGGATATTCCTCCTTATCATTTTACGCTCTCCTGCCAGTATAGCAGGTTTCTGGAGAATTACAACCGGCGTCCCGGGGGGATGGGGGATAGAAGCATACTGCATATATTCACTTTCTTTCATTCTGATCCGTCAAAACAGTCAAAAAGCCTCTGGAGAAAGAGATGTTTTTTGGCAATGCGTCTGACCGGATGGAAAATTTATAAATATTTATTCATTTTCGGAGAAAAACCCATTGACAAATCGCCCCGCGTATAGTATGCTCCCTATCAAGCCGGGGCAGCGCCCCGGAAAATTTTAGAGAGATCAGCCTTGAAAGGAAGTTTGCAGTTATGAAGAAGATTCTTACCGCGCTTTTGGCGCTGATGGCACTTGTCATGGCCCTGAGCCTGTCCGCCTGCGGCGGCGGGAGCGGGGACCTCACCGTGGAGAAGGGCAAGCTCCACATGTCCACCAATGCCGAGTTCCCTCCCTATGAGATGGTCAAGGGCGACGGCGGCTTCGAGGGCATCGACGTGGAGGTCGCCGGCCTCATCGCGGAGAAGCTGGGCCTGGAGCTGGTGGTGGACGACATGGGCTTCACCGCCGCCCTGGAGGCCGTGCAGAACGGCCGCAGCGACATCGCTATGGCCGGCATCACCGTCAACGAGGACCGCCTTGCCAACATGGACTTTACCGACTCCTATGCAACTGGCGTGCAGGTGGTCATTATAAAGGCGGATTCCCCTGCCGTTCAGTCCATCGACGATCTGGCCAGTGCCGCCCTCATCGGCACCCAGGAGGGCACCACCGGTTACATCTACTGCTCCTATCCCCCCGAGGAGGGCGGCTACGGCGAGGACCACGTGGTGGCCTATGAGACCGGCGCCGTGGCGGTCCAGGCCCTGCTGGCCGGACAGGTGGACTGCGTGGTCATCGACAATCAGCCCGCTCAGGAGTATGTCAAGGCCAACCCCGGCCTGGAGATCCTGGACACCGAGTTTGCTGTGGAGGACTACGCCATCGCTGTGAAGAAGGGCAACACCCAGCTCCTGGAGCAGGTGAACAAGGCCCTGGGCGAGCTCATCGCCGACGGTTCCGTCCAGAAGGTGGTCGACAAGTACATCACCGCCGGCTGATCCATCCTTAGAACACACACATACGCAGAGGGCGGCCTCCGGGCCGCCCTCTCGATAACAGAAACAGAAAGGAGCGTGAGGCGCGGTGGATTGGACCGCGTGGTGCGAGTCCCTCCTGGACCGGGCCCGGGCGGGGACGCCGCTGGGACTCTGGGAGGAGCTCAACAAGGACTTCTATCAGGCCTTCATCCAGGAGGGCCGGTGGAACCTGTATCTGGAGGGCATCGGCAACACCCTGAAGGTGGCGGTGCTGGCATTGATCCTGGGCGTGGCGCTGGGGCTGGTGGCGGCGATGATCCGCACCTTCCACGACCAGCAGAGGGAGGAGCGGCCCAGCCTCCTCCTCAGCTTCTGCAACGCCCTCTGTCAGGTCTACACCACCGTCATCCGGGGCACCCCTATGATGGTGCAGCTCCTCATCATGGCTTTTGTCATCTTCAAGTCCAGCCGGAACCTGGTGGGCGTGGCCTCCCTGGCTTTTGGCATCAACTCCGGGGCATATGTCGCGGAAATTATACGCGGGGGCCTTATGAGCGTGGACGCCGGGCAGATGGAGGCCGGGCGCTCCCTGGGCCTCAGCTACATGCAGACCATGCGCCGCATCATCATCCCCCAGGCGGTGAAAAACATCCTCCCCGCCCTGGGCAACGAGCTCATCACCCTGCTGAAAGAGACCTCCATCGTGACAGTGATCGGCCTCCGGGATCTGACCAAGGCCGCCCAGCTCGTCACCAGCAAGACCTACGGCGGCTTCATGGCCCTCTTCGGCGTGGCGCTGGTGTATCTGGCCATGGTGATGGTGCTCACATGGCTGATGAATCTTCTGGAGAGGAGGCTGAGGAGCAGTGACCGCTGACAAGAACGTCCTCATCCGGGTGGAGAGCCTGGAAAAGCACTTCAAGGGCGGTGAGATCAAGGCCCTCAACGGCGTATCCGCCGACATCCACAGGGGGGAGGTGGTGGTGGCCATCGGCCCTTCCGGCTCCGGCAAGAGCACGTTCCTGCGCTGCCTGAACCTCCTGGAGCGGCCCACCGGCGGCAGGGTCATCTTCGACGGCGTGGACATCACCAGCCCCGGCGTGGACATCGACCTTCACCGGCAGAAGATGGGCATGGTCTTCCAGCACTTCAACCTCTTCCCCCACATGACCGTGCTGGAGAACATGACCCTGGCCCCGGTGCAGCTGAAGAAGAAGTCCCTCCAGGACGCCCAGGCCCAGGCCATGGAGCTCCTGGGCCGCGTCGGCCTCGACGGCCGGGCGGGGGCCTACCCCGGACAGCTCTCCGGCGGGCAGAAGCAGCGCATCGCCATCGTGCGGGCGCTGTGCATGGAGCCGGAGGTGATGCTTTTTGACGAGCCCACCAGCGCCCTGGACCCGGAGATGGTGGGCGAGGTGCTGGAGGTCATGAAGTCCCTGGCCCGCGAGGGCATGACCATGGTGGTGGTTACCCACGAGATGGGCTTCGCCCGGGAGGTGGCCGGCCGGGTCCTTTTCCTGGACGGCGGGCTCATCGTGGAGGAGGACGTCCCGGAGCGGATCTTCACCGCGCCCCGGAGCGAGCGCCTGCGCTCCTTCCTGGCGAAGGTGCTGTAAAAATGGAGATGCCGTCCCGCTGCTCTGTCAGTGGGGCGGCGTCTTTGCAGTTGTAAGATTTGATAAAATATCACGGCCAGATATGGCGGATTATATATTGACAGTGCTGGAAAATTGCTTTAAACTGTTGCTTATTAAGCATGACGATGTGCGGTGGAGCGCGGGAGCTGCGGCGGGAATCTGTGAAGCGGAGGGAGGACAGGTTCAATTCCAGTCTGCCGGGCCATTTCATGATAATCCGAACGCTGTCTTCCAAGTGGGAGACGGGTTCGGATTTATCATTTCTATTAGACCTCTTGCGAAATTAAGCTAAGCGGTCAAAGTTGCAGATGCCAGCAA
>CAJUOA010000002.1:0-20062 GCA_910587785.1 uncultured Oscillospiraceae bacterium
TCCACGGCGGCGTTCAGCGCCAGGATGTTGGTCTGGAAGGCGATGTTCTCGATGGTAGCGATGATCTTGCTGATCTCCTGGGAGGAGTTGGCGATGTTGTCCATAGCCTCGTTGAGCTGCTTGACGTACTCGTTGCTGGTGGTCACCTGGCGGCCGGCCTCGCTCACGCTGTCCCGGGCCTCCTCAGCGGAGGCGGCGGTCTGCTTGGAGCTGTTGGCGATATCGGCGATGGTGGCGGAGAGCTCCTCCACAGCGCTGGCCTGCTCGGTAGCGCCCTGCGCCAGGGACTGGGAGCTGTTGGAGACCTGGTCCGCGCCGGCGGAGACCTGGTCCGCAGACTGGGAGATATTGGCGATGGTCTCGCTCATGCGGAGGACGAACTGGTTGACGCTCTCCTGAATGGGCTTGAGGTCGCCGGGGAAGCTGGCGGTCAGCTCCACGTCGAAGTTGCCCTTGGCCATCTGGTTGGTGCAGCCGGAGATGTCCTCGACAACGCTGCTGAGGACCTGCTGGCTGGTGCGCAGGGCACCGCACATCTCACCCAGCTCGTTTTTGCCCTCGAAGCTGACAGGCACAGACAGATTGCCCTGGCTGAAGCCCACCAGCGCCTTATGTACCTGGGCGCTGGGCTCTACGATGCTGCGGATGATCTTACTTGCCATAAACAGCACCAGCACGGTGGCCAGAGCCATAATGGCGACGATGATGATCAGACTGACGCTGGAGATGATGTTCTGCTGCTTGATGATGGCATCCTGGGCATCGGACAGGGCCTCCGCAGCCTTCTCTCCGGCCTCCGCAGCGGCATTCAGCTTGGGCGTACACTCATTGACAATCATCTTAGCCGCCTCGGTCTGGCTGGTACTGGCCATCTCAATAATCAGTACGGCCTCCTCTTTCCACACCTTGATGGCGGTATCGAAGGCGTCCAGGGTGCTCCTGTCCTCCAGGGGGAAGATCTTCTGCAGGTTGCTGAAGAGGGTATCAAGATCCTCCAGCCCGCTGTTCACGGTAGAAAGAGCCGTCATATCGCCGGAAAGGACCACGTCCCGCAGGTTCCGGGCGGCGATATTGTAGGTGATGCGGCAGTCCGCAATCCGCTCTGTGGACTCCACATAGCTGTCGATGATGTCGGTATAGGCGCCCTTCTGGGAGCTCATCATGATAAGTGCGGCAATGATGATGAGCGCGGAGATCAGGATCGTAGTGCCGAAGCCCACGATCAAGCTCTTCTTGATACTCATATTTTTGAAGTTCATATGTGGCGTTCCTCCTATTTTTTTCCGCTGGAGTTCGCTCCAGCAGATACAGATGACAGTGGTACAGCATTCGAGCGGCCCGCACAGCGCGGTGCTGGTCTCTTCAGTGGATGGCCGCGCTGGTTTGCGGCCGGGCCTGCCCCGCGGACAGGACCTCGTCGGACTCTCACATTTCCCACCCCCAGCTTATCTTAGCACCTTTCGACGGAAAAGTCAAACGATATCGCCGTATTTTCCCTTGCGCACATCGCCCAGCAGTTTGCCGTCCACCAGGGTCACCACCCGCCGGCGCATGATGTTCACATAGCGACTGGCGTGGGTGGCCATAACGATAGTGGTCCCCTTGCTGTTGAGCTCGTTGAGCAGGTGCATCAGATCCCAGATATTGTCGTCATCCAGGTTGGCAGTCAGCTCGTCCAGGAGCAGGATGGGGGGGCTGCTGACCAGGGCCCTTGCAAGCTCCACCCTCCGGCACTCCCCGATGGAGAGCTCCGCCGGATAGCAGTCCTCCACATCCGGCATCCCCACGATGCCCAGGGCCTTGGTCACAGCCTTCTGGGCCTTGCGGCGCATCCCCACGGCGGAGGCGGCCAGCAGGAGGTTGTCCCGGATGGTCCGCTTGCGGATGAGCAGGCACTCCTGGTTGACGATGCCGAAGGTGCGGGCCACCCGGGCCCGCCAGGGGCCCACCATGCGGGCCACGTTGAGGTTGTTGACGTAGACCGTGCCCCGGTCCGGGGGGATCTCTCCGCCCATCAGCTTCAGGAGGGTGCTCTTGCCCGCTCCGCTGCTGCCGATGAGAAACACAAATTCGCCCTGCTCCACCGTAATGGTGAAATCCCGCAGGGCGTAGTGCATCTTCCCGTCCTCTTTATACAGTTTTGACACGTTCTCCAGACGAATTTCCGGCATCCTGCTCTGGCTCCTTTGATCCCGCCTGTCCGGGCGCGCCGGACAGGCGGGGATCGTCTTGAAATTAGTGTTCCTCGGTCTCTGGCCGTCTGGAGGGCGGTCCGGCGTGGTAGAACGAGTGGTCCCCGGCCATGCGCAGGCTGATACGGCGGTCCAGCTCCACCACCCGCTCCAGCAGGCGGCGGGTCCGGCCGGACTGCTCCAGGAAGGTCCGTTCCGCGTCGTTCCTGGCCTGATCCGCTCCGGAGCGCAGCTCCTCCAGGCGCTCCCGCTCCTCCCGGTCCAGGCCCTCCAGCCGGGTCTTGGCGGTGTCGTCCACCTCCGCCAGGCTCAAGATCGGGTCCTGGCGCATGGCCACCAACATCCGCATGGCCACCTGGTCATTGCGGTCCGCCGCCTGGCCGATCTGCTCGGTGAGGTCCAGCACCTCGTTGAGGTAGTTGTACTTCTTCCGCTCCAGCACGGCCAGGTCCATGAGCTCGTTCCCGCTCATAGTGTGCCCGATCCTCTCTGACCGGCGCTGTTTTTCTCCGCGGTGTGGAAGGCATCCCGCATCTCGGCCAGCATGGGGCGCAGCTGCTCCAGCTCCCGCTTGTTCCGGCCGATCTTGATGGCCCCCAGCTGGTAGGTAAAGTACTCGTACATCCGGCCGAGGTCCCGGCTGATCGGGTACTGGCGGTCCAACGTCTCGTCCAGGTAGTTGATGATGTCCACGCACCGGTCGATGGCCGCCTCAAAGGTGGGGTAATCCGCTTTGTCCAGAGCAATGGAGGCAATGGTCCCCCGCTTGACCAGCTCGTCGTACAGCAAAAGCAGCAGCTCCCCCGGCGTCATGGAGTTCACGGACTGCTGTTTGTACTGCTGATAGCCTCTACGATCCATGTTGGATACCGTTCCTTTCTTGTCCGCTTATCAGCCGCCCATGAGGCCGGCCAGGGTGGAGCTCTGGGAGTTCATCTGATTGATGAGCACCTCCAGGCGGCTGAACATGCTGGTGTAGTAGTCCACCCGGTCGCTGAGCTTATCCTGCCACTTGGTGATCTGGTCGCCCAGGTTGTCGATCTCCTTCTGCCACTGGTTGTCCAGAAGGCTCAGGGAGCTCAGGGGCGTGCCCGCCTGCTGGACCAGGATGCCCTTGACCGCGCCGGTGGTGGCGCCGTAGCGGTCCAGCTGGGTCTTCATCCCCTCCATGATGCCGCTGGTGCCGCCGCTCTCGCTGGTCTTAGTGAAGACGTTCATCACCGCGTCCGGATCGCTGTCCAGGGCGGCGCGGAGCTTCTTCTCGTCCAGGGTCAGGGTGGAGGTGCCGTCGGAGGAGTAGCTGTAGGTCAGGCCCATGTTGCGCAGCACGTTGCTGTCGTTGCCGCTGGGGTTGAAGACGTTGTACATGCGCTCATAGAGGCCCTTGAGGTTGGAGTCGCCGAAGAGGATGCCCTGCTTGGCCTTCTTCTCGTAGTTCTCGATGGCGCTCTCGCTCATGCCGGCCTTCTCCTCGTCGGTGAGGGGCTCATAGTCTTTGAATGCGCCGGAGGAACTCTGTATGGGCAGCGTGGAGTAGGCGCTCTTAATCTCGCCCATCATCTCGTTGTAGTCCTTGACCATGTCCTTGATGGCGTCCACGATCTGGTCGGAGTCGATGCTGACATCGAAGCTGACGCCCTCATCGCCCTCCTCCTGGGCGAAGGTGCCCTTGAAGTTGAGGGTCAGTCCGTCGATATCCACGCTGTTGTCGCCCCGGACCATGTCCTTCTGGATGCCGTTGACCGTGACGGAGAACTTGGCGTCCTGCCCCTTGGTATAGGAGGCGCCGCCGTACTTCTTCAGAGAAGCGGCCAGCTTCTGCGACATATCGTTCTCATAGGAGACGTCCACCTTCTTGCCATCCTTGTCTGTGATGGAGAGGGAGCCGGACAGCGGGTCAAAGGACGCCTTCATGCCCTTGCCGCCGATGGCTGCATTGACATAGCTCTCCAGCTCATCCATATTGACATCCTTCCAATCCTTGTCAAGAGGCTTGCTGATCTCGATGGTCTCATTTCCGGCTTTCAGCTTGAACGTATCGGTATCGCTGTACTCGAAGTCATCCCCCAGCACGTCCCCGAGCTTGGTTTCCTCCGCGGTGGGCCGATAAAACATTGCCTTGGCCAGACCGTCGCCCAGCTCCACCTTGCTCTGGGAGCCGGTGTCCCGGCTCTCGAAGACGAAGCTGCGGGTGGTTTTGGAGTAGGAGACCTTCACATTGGCGTCCTTGTTGGAGTTGATGTCGCTCATGATGTCGGCGAGCTTGGTGTCCTTGTCGTAGCTGCCGATCTTCTCTCCGTTGAGGACGAAGTCATATTTGCCGTCTTCGTTGGCCTTCAGACCGCCCATGTCCTCCCCCATCAGCTCGCCCAGGGTCTTATTCGTGTTGAGGTAGCTGGTGGCGCTCTTGCCGATGTTCAGGACGTCGCCCGCGTCGGTGTTGACGAGGAGGTTGGAGCCGTCCTTGACCTTGAACTCCAGGCGCAGCTGCTCCTTGCCGTCATAAGTGCCCTTATTCTCCACCGTCACCTTGTCGCCGAAAGCCTTGTTGAGGCCCTCGTTCAGGATCTCAGCATACTTGTTAGCCGCGTCCTTGGCATCCACCTTCACCTCGTCGGCCTTATTATAGACGACTCTGCTCTGTCCATTCTTGTCCTTGACGGTAGACGCCTTGGTGAAGGTGTAGGTCCCGTCCTCGTTTTTGACGATCTTCGGCCCATAGATGGTCTTGGTAGTGCCGTCCAGGTTGACGTTCATGGCCTTGCCGGAGAGGTACTCGCCGGTGTTGACCTTCTTGGTGAAGTTCCCGCTGCCGGGCTTGATCTCGCTGACCTTGTCGCTGCTGGTCACGCCCTTGAGGTTCAGCTCTGTGGCCACGGTGCCGCTCGCGCCGCTGATGTAGACGCTGTTGCCGGCGCTGGACTTGTCCGAGAAGGTGATCTTCCCGTCGGAGACCTTCACATCAATGCGGTCGCTGGCCTTGGCGCTGGTGCCGCCGGAGAGGGTGATGGTCTCGTTGGAGAGTTTCTCACGGATGGCCGCAGCCAGGTCCTCGACGCTCTCGAACTTGTCGGTGTTCTCATCGAAGCTCACGGAGACGCTCTTGTTGCCGTAGGCGATGCTCAGGGACCCCTGGAGGGTGCCCAGCGTCATGTCCTCATTGAGGTCCACACCCTTGCTGGCGGTGATGGTGGTGCCGTCCCCCGCGTTGAGGCTGCCGCTTGTCACGTAGCGGGCGGCGGTGGCCAGCTGGCTGACGCTGTTGAGGACCACGTCGTTGTCCGTGCGGCCGCTGGCGGTCACCTTGTCCGCGTACTTGCCCTTGGGCTCCACCACCCGTGCGTTGTTGAAAAACGAGGGGGAGGACAGGTTTGTGGAGGACATATAGGAGGTATACTTGTTGGAGAAGGCGTACATCTTGGCGATGATGCTCTGGTAGGCGTCCTGCTTCCACTGAATCTTCGTGGCCTTCTGGCTGAGCTGGGTGATCTTGGCGTTGTAGCTCTGGACCAGACTTTCGATCATGCCCTCGGTATCCATGCCGCTGGCCAGACCGCTTACGATGTTTGCGCTGTTGTACAGGCTGCTGGTATAGCCGCTTTTCCCGACAGAATTAATAGATGCCATCACAATCGCTCCTTTATCCAAATTTTCACTGAAATGACGGAAAATGTTTTTCTCAAATTTCTCACGAAAAAGAGAAGAATCCTCTGTACTTTTTTATCGTCACGTAGTATAGTAAAGTTAAGAGCCGCTAGAAAGATTTTACACAACGGAGGGGATATTTTGTCTGCTGTAATTGCCATCACAAATCAAAAGGGCGGCGTGGGGAAGACCACCACTTCCAGCGCCCTTCTCGCCGGCCTCCAGCAGCGGGGGAACCGGGTGCTGGGCGTGGACCTGGACCCCCAGGGGAGCCTGGGCTTCTGCCTGGGCCTGGACATCGACAACTGCGCCACCATCTACGACGTCATGAAGGGCGCCCAGTCCGTGCGGGACGTCATCGTCCACTCGGAGTGCGGGGACATCGTGCCCTCGAACATCCTGCTCTCCGGCGCGGAGCTGGAGTTCAACAAGCCCGGGCGGGAGTTTTTGCTCAAGAACGCCCTCCAGGAGCTCCAGGACGAGTACGACTTTATCATCGTGGACACGCCCCCGGCGCTGAACGTCCTGACCGTCAACGCCTACGTGGTGGCCGACGGCCTGGTCATCCCCATGGCCCCGGAGATTTTGAGCCTTCTGGGCGTGGCCCAGATCCGGGAGACCATCGACACCGTCCGCCGCTGCTACAACTCCCGGCTGAAGGTGCTGGGCATCCTGCTCAACAAGTTCAACCAGCGCTTCACCCTCAACCGGGAGGTGCTGGACATGGCCGGACAGATCGCCGCCCAGCTGGACACCAAGGTCTTCGAGACCAAGGTGCGCACCAGCGTGTCCGTGGCCGAGGCCCCCGCCCACGGGGAGAGCGTGCTCACCTACGCCCCCTCCTCCAAGCCGGCGGAGGACTTCCAGGCCCTGGTGGAGGAGATCATAGCGGAGCTGACCCCGCGCAAGAGCGAAGATCACACCTAAGGAGAGAACGCAATGGCAACAGGAAAAAAAGGCGCGAAGAGCAATAAGACAGCCCATGTGCTCAACCTCCTGGCCCCGGCCCCCGGGGTGGAGCGGGAGCCCGCCGCCGGGGCCGAGGCCCCGGAGCTGGACGCCCCCGTCCCCCCCGTGGAGGCGGAGGCGGCGGTCGTCTCCGCCGCGCCCCTGGCCCCTCCCATCCTGGAGGTGGCCCGCTCCAACGACGCACAGCTGTCGGAGCAGATCCGGGGCGCCCTGGAGAGCGAGCTCCTCCAGGAGCTGGGCATTGAGCCGGAGGAGGCCCCGCCGCCCGCGCAAGACGCGCCGTCACCGCCTCCCCAGGAGATGCCGGCGCCTCCCGCGGAGGCTGCGGAGCCGGAGCTGGAGCTGGAACCTGACCTGGTCCCGGAACCGGAAGCCGAGCCGGAGCCCGTACCCGAGATCGTACCGGAATCGGAGCCGGAACCGCTTTCGGAGCCTGAACCAGAGCCGGATCCAGTCCCGGAACCGGAGCCCGAGGCGGAACCGGAGCCCGTTTCAGAACCGGAGATCGAACCGGCCTCCCAGCAGGAGGCCGAACCCGAACCAGCGCCGGAGCCCGAACCCGCCCCCGAACCGGAAGAGGCTGAGCCCGAACCGGAATCCGCCCCCGCGCCGGCCCCCGCCCCCGCGCCGGAGGAAGACTTCGCCGTCGTCAACATCATGGAGCGCCTGGTGGAGATGAAGGCCCCCCGGTACATCCGCATGTTCGGCCTTTGTCCCTGCGCCCGCTGTGCGGCGGACGTGAAGGCCCTCACCCTCACCCACCTTCAGCCCGCCTACATCGTAGTACCCCGGACGGAGGTCGGCGCTATGGTCACCGTCTATGAGAGCCGGTTCAACAGCACCATCTTCGCCCAGCTCACCCGGGCCTGCAAGGTCGTCATGGACGCCCCCAGGCACGGGAACAAACCGTAAGAAGCAAGGACCCGGACCAGCCGAGCGGCAGGTCCGGGTCTGTTGTCTCTTCCTCAGGATTTTTCCGCAGCGACGCTGGTGCTCATCAGCTGTCCCCAGATGCCGTTGACCTCCTCCAGGCACTGGAAGTAGGAGTTGGTCAGCAGGTTCACCGGGATGCCCAGCTCCCCGGCCAGATCGCCGATGGCGGCCCAGTCGGCCCGCTCGTAGCTGAGCACCAGGTCGTAGAGCTTCCCGCACCGGCCCTCGTGGAGCAGGAGGGCGTCCTTGACCTCCTGGGTGATGGGGATCTCCGCGAGGATCTCCTCCAGGGGCGCGGCGATGAGGTAGTTGAGAGTGGAGAACATGCCCATGAGGTAGGCGTCGTTGCGGGAAATGGGCATGTCTTTCGCGTGCTTGAGCAGTTCGCTGGAGAAGGTGGCACGCATGAAGGAGGTCTTCAGGAACTCCTCCTGGCTGTCGTCGATCTCCCCCTCGTTGCCCGCGCCCATGAGGTAGATCCACTGCCGCAGCTGTCCGATACCCAGGACCATGATGGCCTGATGGACGTCCGTGGCCCGGTTGCGCAGGGCGAAGTAAGCGGAGTTGACGATCTTCAGCAGACTGTAGGTCAGCGTGGCGTCCATAGAGATAATCTGCTCGATCTCCTCCACGTCCGGCTCATCCTTGGTGATAGCCACCATGAGGCGGAAGAAGTTGCTCTGGAGATAGGTGCTGCTGTGGACGCTGGTGAACATCTGCTCCGCCACGTAGCGGCCCTCCATGGCGTCCACCTCCATGATGAATGCCTTCTGATAGAGCTCCTCGTCGTTCACCTCTGTAGCGATGCACCGCTTGCCCATGCTGTGGGCCATCTCCACGATGTTGCGGATGCTGGTGTCGTTGGTGGTCCGGAAATTGATCTTGATGTAGTCAAAACGGTCCAGGATGGAGAAGTAGCGGGGACTGAACTGGAACTCATTGACCGCCACCTTGTACCCCTCCTTGGAGTAGCGCTCCACGAAGCGCATGGCCAGGGGGTGGATAATGACGCTGTCGTCCACCTGGATGACCAGGTCCGCCGGGTTGAAGAGCTTGGGGGTCTGCTTCATGAGGAGGTTCGTGGTGAAGGTCATGAAGTTCACCGCGCCCTTCAGGGTCCGGTCCGTGTTCTGGGTCAAAAAGTTATAGATGGTGTCCGCCGCGGCAAAGTCCTGCTGGCCGCCGCTTTCGCCGCTCTCATAGGCCCCGCCTTCCCCGGAGAACCGGATCTCATAGGCGATGGTCTTTCCCTGGAGATCCTTGATGGGCTGGCGGACGACATATTTGTTTGTACTGCTGTTGGTGCTCACTGCCATGGTCTTCCTCCCGTTAATTGGCCTGCGCCGCGCGGGCCAAGAGATGATCCATCACATCCACCAGATGCCCGATCTCCGGCTTGGTCAGCTGTTCATCGGCGCCCAGCTGGCTTCCCTTGATGCGCATCTCCTCACTGATGAGGGAGGAGAAGATGATGAGGGGGATGCTCTTGAAGCGCTCACTGTCCTTGATGAGCTTGGTCAGCCGGTGGCCGTCCATCTGGGGCATCTCGATATCTGTGATGACCAGGGCCACATGGCTCGCGAGGTCCGCGTCCCGGGGAAGCTCGTTGAGGTTGTCCCAGAGCTCCCGGCCGTTGGGGTGCATCCGGAGGTTCACGTACCCCGCCTTGCGCAGGGAGTTCTCGATCATCTTCGAGAGGAGGATGGAGTCCTCCGCGATCCAGATGGGGCGCTCATTCCGGGCCCGGGGGCCCATGGCGTCGATCTCCTCCATCTGGATTGAGGTCTCCGGGGCGATCTCCGCCACGATGCGCTCAAAGTCCAGGATGGTCACCAGGTCCGCGCCGCACTGGGCGATGCCCGTGGCCACGCTCTCCGCGCCGCCGGAGACCGTCTTGTCCGGCTTCTGGATGTCGCCCCAGGAGATACGGCTGATCTGCACCACCGAGTGGACCCGGAAAGCGATAAACATCTTGTTGAAGTTGGTGACGATGAAGATGTCCCGCTCTCCCCGGTCGCCGTCGACGCCGCTGAGGTACTTGGGGAGGTCCACCACGGTGAGGACGTCATCCCTGGGCTTGAAGATGCCCTCCACCGCCGGGTGGGCGTGGGGCATGGGCTTGACGGGCGCGGCGATCATGATCTCCTTGACCTTCGCCACGTTGATGCCGTACAGATTCCCGTTGATGGTGAACTCCATGATCTCGATCTCATTGGTCCCGGACTCCAGCAGAATTCCAGTGTTGTGCATCTCAGCCATGATTGACACTCCTAACCTAAAATAAATTTTGTCTCATCTCAAGTGGATCAGAAGATGATGTCCTGTTTGCCATAGGAGCGGATGCAGCTCTGTCCGCTGTCCACGTCGAAGAGCATCGTGCGGGCCACGCTGCCCCCCACATACTCGCCCAAGAGCCGGATGCCCTCCTTGCGCAGGATGGTATGGACGCTCTCGATGTTCCTCTGTCCGATGTTGCCCAGGTTGCCGCCGTTGACCTCGAACATCTTGGCCCCGCCGGCGATCTTCACGGTGATCCGGCTGCGGGAGGCCCCCTGGGCCTCCATCTGCCGCAGGGTCTCCCGGATGCCGGTATCCGCGTATTTCAAAGGGTTCTTCCGTCCGGTTTCCATGTTCAGCGGGAGCATGACGTGCAGCAGCGCTCCCAGCTTGATCCGCGGATCATGGAAGCAGAGGCCGATGCAGGAGCCCAGCGCATAGGTGATGAGGATGCCCGAGCCCTTGGCCAGCTTCATGTCCGCGATTCCGACTGTTATCTTGTTCCCATTCATTCCGCAACGCCTAGTTTCTTTAATAAAAAGTTGAGGGACCGGATGTCCGGTGAGAGGAGCAGGCGGCAGGGCACCTGCTTGTTGTCGCAGACGAAGTTGCCGCCGATGGTCATAAGGTAGTCGCTGGTGCCGCCGTACTCCGCCATGGGCACCGCCAGGATGGCTCCCTGCATGTCCACCGCGAAAGCGGGCACCGTCAGCTCCAGGGAGATGTCCGAGAGGCCCGAGAGGGCGTTGATGAACGTGGAGATGGTGATGTTGCCCACCTCCACCAGGGCGGAGCGGCCCATGTCGTCGAGCTCCTCGTAGCCGCTGATCTTGGTACCCACCATGCTCTCCAGCACCAGGTTCACAAACTCCAGCTGCTGTACGGAGAGCATAATGCCGTTCATCTGTCCGCTCATGCGCACCAGCACCCCGGCGGTCACCGCCTCCGGGCCGCCGATCCACTCGATGGCCTCATTATAGCCCATGATGCGCACCTCCGGCAGGGTGATGCGCACCTCCCGCTTGAGCAGGGTGGAGAGGGCCGTGGCCGCGTTGCCGGTGCCGATGCTGCCGATTTCCCGGAGGGTGTCGATCTCCAGGGAGCTGAGCTCGTCGAATGTCTTGATCATAAAAATCAGCTCCTTCCTCGTTATCTCAGACCGTTGATCGTCGTCTCGATCTCGTCGGAGGTGGTCACCATCTTCAGGCAGAAGCTGTAGGCCCGCTGGGACTCGATGACCTTGATGAACTCCTGGGCCAGGTCCGTGTTGCTCAGCTCCAGGAGGCCCCGCTTGACCACGCCGGTGCCCAGATAGAGCTGTCCGTTCTTATCCGTGGCCACGAAGCGGCAGCTGTCCGCGTGCTCCAGGCCCTCCCGGATGGCGTAATCGAAGACCCCCAGGCGGAGCTCCAGGCCCGCCCGGTTCTCCTTCACCTCGTCCATGTCCAGCACGATGAAGTTGCCCTGGGGGTCCAGCACGCACCGGCCCTCGTTGTCGCTCAGGCGCCACTCGGGCTTGGGCTGGGCCTCCTCGCCGTTGGCCTCCGCCTCGGCGATCTCCTCCTCCGTGGGGTCCACCCAGTACTGGGCCGCCGTGAAGGCGCCGTCCCGGGTGTATGAAATTTCCTCGCTGGGCGGGTCGTAGAGGGCGAAGAAGCCGTCCCCGTTGATGGCGAAGTCGAAGGTCCGCCCCGTCTCGATGAACCCGCTGGGGTTGAAGTCCACCGTGGCCTTGGTCATCCGCGTGCCTGTGCCCTTGGGGAGCTCTGCGTTGTCGATGCCGATCACGTCCCGGTTCATCAGCGCCCCGAAGGACGCCCGCTCCGCCCGGAAGCCGTGGGTGTTCACGTTGGCGATGTTGTTCGACTGCACGTTCATGCGCTGCTGCTGTTGGATCGCGCCTACCGCGGCGCTGTAAAAGGACATGTTCATATGTAGTTGGTCCTTTCTGTGATTTGACGAGCGTATGTTGGGCCCTGCCCTGCGTCCGGCTGTCGTTACCGGGCCGCAGACTTGGCCACACTACGCAGAATCGTCTCGAGTTCGCCTGTCCGGCAAAACTAGCCCATCCGCCCCAGCTCGGTGGTGGCCTTGCTCATGACGGCGTCGTAGATTTTGCTCATCTGCGCCGCACTTTGCAGCGCCCGCTGGGAGCTCATCATCAGCACCATCTCCTCCACCATGTTCACATTGGAGCGCTCCACCATCCGGTGGCGGATCTCGTAGTTCTCGCTGAGCTGGAAGTTCCCGCCGGTGAAGAGGCCGTACTCGTTGCGCTCCAGGTCCTCGGTGTTCTCTGTGGCGTAGATGCCCAGAGTGCCCAAGTAGTTGCGGTCCGCCTCGGTGTAGATCTCGCCCAGCTTGTTCACGTAGATGTGGTCCGTGGGCAGCTGGATAGGCTGACCCTCGCTGTTCAGGACCCGCCCCTGTCCCCAGAGGCACAGATACCCCTCGTCGTCCAGGTTGAAGCTCCCATTGCGGGTGTAGGCCACATCCCCGTCCCGGTCGATGGCGAAAAAGCCGTCGCCGATGATGGCAAAGTCCAGGGGCAGGGTGGTCTCCTCCATGGACCCCTGGGTGAAGTCCGTCACCAGTTCGCTGGGGGCCAGGATGTAGGTCTCCTCCCCCATCTCCGTGGAGACGGCCTTGTTCTTGTTGCCCACCCGGCTGATGAGCACGTCCTGGAAGGTGCTGTCCGTGTACCGGTCCAGCTTGTAACCGGCGGTGGAGATGTTGGTCATGTTGTGGCTCACCACGTCCAGCCGCCGCCCCTGGGAGAGCATGGCGGAGGTGAGCTGATAGAAACCTTTGAACATATGAAACTCCTCCCGTAGGGGGCTCAGGGCTCCCCGTTCATGTATCGCTTCATGTACAGCTTCAGCTTCTGGATGGCCCGGGAGTGGATCTGGGAGATGCGGGGCTCGCTGACCTCCATCACCTGGGCGATCTCCTTCATGCTGAGGTTTTTCTTATAGTAGAGCGAGATGACCAGCTGCTCGTTCTCCCGCAGGGACTCGATGCCGTCCGTGAGCTTCTCCAGAAGCTCCTGCCGCAGGAGGGAGTCCTCCGGATGATCCGAACCGCTGTCAGCCACGTCCATCCCCTGGTCCCGGTCCTCCAGGACCGAGTCCAGGCTGAGCACATTGCATAGGGACGAATCCGCCAGGTGCTCCTGGTACTGCTCCTGGGTGATGCCCAGCTTCGCCGCGATCTCCTCGTCCGAGGGGTAGCGCCCCAGCTGGGCGAAGAGCTCCACCCCGGCCTGGTCGATCTCCCGGGCCCTGCGGCGTACGCTCCGGGGCACCCAGTCCTGCCGCCGGGCCAAGTCGATCACCGCCCCCCGGATGCGCTTGGAGACAAAGGTCTCAAACTTGATGCCCTTGTCGGGGTCGAATTTATCCACCGCGCCCACCAGGGCCAGGACGCCCTCGTTGATGATGTCATCCACCTGGGCGAAGCTGCTGTAGACCCCCCGCACCTGCAAGGCGATGGACTTGACCAGCCCTACGTAACGCAGCACCAGGGGCCACTTGAGCTCCTGACACCCGGTGCTCTTGTAGAGCAGCAGCAGGTCCTCCTTGCTCATGGCGTCGATCTCCGCCTGGGTGTAGGTCAGCGCCGCTGCTGCGGCCTCACGGCCCCCGGCGCTCATACCGCCGCCGCCTTTCGGTCGCTCCGGCCCTGCCCAACCAGGGTGATGTTGCCCAGGGACTGGATCTGCACGTCGCTGGTGATCTCGTTAAAGGCCAGCACATACAGGTTGGGGTAGAACTGGGAGAGCATCCGGCTCAGGTAGATGCGGATGACCTGACTGGTGAGGACGATGGGGGTCTGGCTGAGGTCGTTGAACTTCTTGATAAATTCGGACAGCTGGGTGACGATCTGCTGCATGAGGTCCGGCCCCATGGCCAGATAGATGCCCTGCTCGTTCTTGCTGAGGGAGGAGATGACCCGCTTTTCCACCTCCGCGTCCAGGGTGACCACCCGGAGCTGTCCGTGCTCGCAGAAGCGGCGGGTGATGGTGCGGCTGAGGGCGGCGCGGACGTTCTCCGTCACCATATCCAGGTCCTTGGTGGTGGCGAGAGCGTCCACCGCGGTCTCCAGGATGGTGCCCAGGTCCCGTATGGGGACCCCCTCCTTCAGGAGGTTCTTCAAAATACGCTCCAGATGGGCGTATGTCAGCACATTGGGGATGGCCTCCTCCACCACCTCCGGGGCGGTGCGCTTGAGGTTCTCCACCAGCTGCACCACCTCCGCCCGGCCCAAGAGCTCGTAGGCGTGGGAGCGGATCACTTCGCTCAGGTGGGTCTGCATGACGGACAGGGGGTCGATGACGGTGTAGCCGTAGATCTCCGCCATCTCCTTGTTCTCCGGCAGGATCCACCGGGAGGGGATGCCGTAGGCCGGCTCCACGGTCTCGATGCCGTCGATCTCGCCGGTGGGGGTGGCGGGCTCCAGAGCAAGGTAGTAGTCCACCAAAATCTCGCCCCGGGCCACCTCCTCGCCCTTGATCTTCACCGCGTACTGGTTGGTGCCCAGGGTGGAGGTGTCGTGGAAGCGGATGGAGGGGATGACGAAGCCCATCTCCTGGGCGTACTGCCGCCGGAAGATGATGATGCGGTTGATGAGCTTGCCGCCGCCCTTCTCGTCCACCATGGGGAGCAGGCTGTAGCCGAACTCCATCTCAATGGGGTCCACGGTGAGGAGGGTGTAGACGTTGTTGATGTCCTTGTAGTAGTCGGCCTCGCTGGGCTGCTGGGGGGCCTCCTGGGGGGCGGCTGCGGCGGCCGCCTCCGCGGCGGCGGCCTGCACCTCCTTCCGCTCCAAGCGGCCCATCATCCACCAGCCGCCGCCGCTCAGGCCCGTGCCCACGATCAGCAGGGGCACGGTGGGCGTACCGGGGATGAGCCCCAGCAGGCCGATGACGATGCCGGAGGTAAAGATGGCCTTGGGCTGGGCCGCGAACTGGGAGATGACGTCGTTGTTGAGGCTCCCGTCGGACACGGACCGGGTGACGATCATGCCCGTGGCCGTGGAGATCATCAGCGCCGGCAGCTGGGAGACCAGGCCGTCGCCGATGGTGGCGATGGAGTAGGTCTGGATGGCGGTGTTGAAGTCCATGCCGCTCATGGTGACGCCCAGGATCAGACCGCCGATGAAGTTGACGGCGGTGATGATGAGGCTCATGATGGCGTCGCCCTTGACGATCTTGGTGGCGCCGTCCATGGCGCCGTAGAAGTCGGCCTCCTTCTGGATCTTGGCACGGCGGAGCTTGGCGCCCTGCTCGTCGATGAGGCCGGAGGAGAGGTCCGCGTCGATGGCCATCTGCTTGCCGGGCATGGCGTCCAGGGTGAAGCGGGCGGCCACCTCGGCCACGCGCTCAGCGCCCTTGGTGATGACGATGAACTGGACCAGAACGATGATGAGGAAGATGATGACGCCCAAGATGATGTTGCCCTGGGTGATCATCTGGCCGAAGGCCAAAATGACGTTGCCCGCGTCGCCGCCAAAGCCCAGGATGCGCCGGGTGGTGGACACGTTCAGTCCCAATCGGAACAGCGTCGTGATGAGCAGCAGGGACGGGAAAATGGAGAACTCCAGGGCGTCGGAGATGGTCATGGTGATCATCAAAATCAGGATGGACAACGAGATATTGACCACCAGCAGCACGTCCAGGAGGCTCTTGGGCAGTGGGATGATGAGGAACAGGACGATGACGACCACCAGAAGGGCTATGCTGTTTTCCAAAAATCGTCTCATGCCGTAGTCCTTTCCAACAAAAATGGGGCTATCTGCAAACGCCCGGCCTGCGGGCTGTTACTTTCAAAGGGAGTGGGGCCTCATTGGCCCTCCTGGTCCAGCTTGAGGACGTAGACCAGAATCTCGGCCACAGGGCCGTAGAAGATGGGGGGAATCTCCCGGTCCAGCACGGCGTTGTCGTACAGGGAGTGCGCCAGGGGAACGTTTTCCACGGTGGCCACGCCGTTCTCCTCGGCCACCTTCACAATACGCAGGGCCAGCTCGTCCCGGCCCTTGGCCACCACCACCGGTGCCTCGTCCTTGTCGGGCTTGTAGCGCAGGGCCACGGCCACGTGGGTCGGGTTACGGATGACCACGTCTGCGCCCGGAACCTGCTGCATCATCCGCTGCTGGGCCCGGCGGCGCTGGATCTCCTTGATCTTGCCTTTGACCTGGGGATCACCCTCGGTCTGTTTGTACTCCTCCTTGATCTCCTGCTTGCTCATGCGCAGCTGCCGCTCGTAGTCCCACCACTGGTAGAGGTAGTCGAAGAAGGCCACCACGATAAAGGCCACCGCCACCTGCACCAGGAGGGCAAATATGTCGTCATATAGGATGGCGCAGGCCTGCCCCAGCTCCATGTCCAGGAACCGGGCGAAGTCCAGGGTCGCGCCCTGGAAGTAGCGGAAGATCAGGATCAGGAGAATCGCGATTTTGATGAGGTTCTTGATGAGCTCCACCACACTGCGCATGGAAAAGAGCCGCTTGAAGCCCTGCAGCGGGTTAAGCCTGCTGAATTTCGGTTTCAGGGACTCGCCCGTGACCAGCAGCTTGGTCTGGGCAAAGGTGGCCGTCATGGCCAGCAGTGCCGTGGCCAGCAGAAAGGGCCCGGCCACGATGCAGAAGGTCAGGATACACTTGATGAGGACCTTCGGCAGGATGCCGGAGAGCGACACCGCCTCCGGACTGGCGATATAGGCGAAGCAGGTCTCCAGCAGGTTTCCCGCCTGCTCCACCACTACGCCGCCCATCACCTTGAACATCGCGAGTGTGCCAAGGAGGGTGGCCACGGCCACCACGTCCTTGCTCATCATGACGTTGCCTTTTTTTCGTTCGTCCCGTCGCTTTTTTGGGGTCGCTTTTTCGGTTTTGGAGTCGCCGGGCACCGCTCGTTCCCCCCTTTACAGCCCACCGCCCCGTGGGCGGTCAGGAAGTCCCAATGATCTGCAGGAGCCGCTGGAGAGCCTGGAGCATGTCGAACTCCACCTTCAGCAGATACTCGCTGAAGGGCGCGATCAAAAGCAGCTCCAGCGCCAGGCCGATGATGACCTTCAGGTCGATATTGATGACAAAGATGTTAATCTGGGGGATCACCTTCATCAGGATGCCCATGCCCATCTGCCCCAGGAGCTCCGCCGCGAGTATGGGCATACAGAGCTTCACCGCCATCAGCGTACACTCGACAAAGAGCTCCACCACCGCCGCGTACAGCTCCGGCCCGAAGGCCACCTGTCCGAAGGGCACCACCCGCCCGGAGCACAGCATGATCCGCAGCAGGGTGTGGTGTCCGTTGGCCGCAAAGAAGAGGAGCATCATGAGCACATTGAAGAGGGTGGCGCTCACGGACACCGAGCTCTGGCTGGCCGGGTCGTAGGTCTTGCCCATGCTCATGCCCATCTGGCTGTCGATGGTCTCGCCGCCCAACAGGGGGACATAGAAGAAGATATTCACCGTCAGCCCCAGGATATACCCCAGGGCGATCTCCAGCAGGAAGATTACCGCCGTCTCCAGCACCGTCTCCGGCACCGGGGGGCGGTACTCCGTCATGGACGCCGCCGTCACCGACAGCACCATGATGAGGCCGCTCTTGGCCAGGTTCGGGATGCCCTGACGGCCCAGGATGGGGTTGAAGAGCACAAAGCCGCTCATCCGCGCCAGGATCACGAAAAACAGGTTCAGCTCTGCCCAGTCGACCACGGCGCGCCTCCTAATTCTGGAGCATCAGCGCGAAGAGGCTCCGGGCGTAGTCCAGCAGGGTCTCCATCATCCATCCCCCGCCAATGAGCAGCACCGCAGCGATGACCACCACTTTGAAGAGGAAGGAGAGGGTCTGCTCGTGGATCTGCGTCACCGCCTGGAAGATGGCCAGGAGCACGCCCACCAGCATACTCAAAAGCAGCATGGGCCCGCAGACCTTGATGGCCACCCAGATGCCCTCCCGCAAAATCTCCGTGACCTGCGTCGTATCCATCATCGCTCAAATGCCCCCTTCCCTATCGGATCATCCCTACCAGCGTTGAGAACAGCAGCTGCCATCCGTCCAGCAGGATAAAGAGCAGGATCTTGAACGGTGTGGAGATCATGGAGGGCGGCAGCATCACCATGCCCATGCTCATGAGGGTGGAGGAGACAATGATGTCGATGAGCAGAAACGGGATATAGAGCAGAAAGCCGATGATAAATGCGTGCTTCAGCTCCGATGTCACATAGGCCGGCATGATGACCGTCATGGGCAGTTCCCGCGCCTCGTCCTGGCTCTGGGGGATAGGCGTATCGGTCATGTTGCAGTAGAGCTCCATGCTGCTGATCTGCATCTGATTGAGCATATACTCCTTCAGAGGCTCCTGGACCCGTTCAAAGAACTCCTCCTGGGTGATCCTTCCCTCCTTGTAGGGGTCGTATGCGCTCTCCTTGATGGCGTTGATGGTGGGCGTCATGGTAAATAACGTCAAAATCAGCGCCATGCCCACCAGCACCAGGTTGGGCGGGGTCTGCTGGGTGCCCATGGCGGTGCGCAGGAAGGAGAAGGACACCACGTACCGGGTGAAGGAGGTCATCATGACCACCATGGACGGCAGCAGGGTCAGCACCGTCATCAGCAGCAGGATGTCCAGGGAGTTTACAGTGGAGCCGTTTACATTGATGAGCGCGTCAGTCACGGGCCAAGCCTCCTCTCAGACTCATTTCTTCTCCCGGAAGCGGCGCAGTATAGCCGTGAAGTCCGGCGGCCGGTCCTGCGCCGGGCTGTCTGAGGAGGGAGGGCTGCTCCACAGCTCCCCCTCCTCCGCTGTCAGTTCGGCCACGAGGGAGAATCCGGAGGGAGAACTGCCAATGAGAAAATATCGTTTTGCGCTTTGCACCACCAGCAGGGACTGGTCCCTGCCCACTGCCAGCCGCTCTAAGACCCGCAGGCGGCCGCAGGCGGCGGGAGCGCCTATGCTGAAGCGGCCGCCCTGCCCCATCTGTCCCGCCCAGCGGGAGACGAGGTAGCTGGCGGCCAGCACCAGCAAAAGGACCAGCAGGATGCCCAGCAGGGAGAGCACATCCCCCCACCGCATCAGGGCTCGCCCACGATGGAGGTCACGGTCTTGAGCACACGCTCAGGCTTGAAGGGCTTGACGATGAAGTCCTTGGCACCGGAACGGATGGCGTCGATGACCATGGTCTCCTGTCCCATGGCGGAGCACATGACCACGTTCGCGTTGCCGTCGGCGGCGCGGATGGCCTTAAGGGCCTCCAGACCGTCCATATTGGGCATTGTGATGTCCATGAGGACCAGATCGGGCTTGAGGGAGTTGTACTTCTCCACCGCGTCCGCGCCGTCCACGGCCTCGTGGAGGTCGCTGTAGCCGGCCTTGCTGAGGGCGTCCTTGATTACCTTGCGCATGAAAGCGGCATCGTCAACCAAAAGAATCTTAGCCATGATAATCCACCTTTTTCTTGAAATTTGAAAGTTATTTGTTCGGAAAGGTCTTATTACAAACGGCCTTATGAGTATTTGGCCAGTTCGTTGATGTCGGGCTTCTCCAGGATCTCCGTGATGCGGATCCCAAAGTTGTCGTCAATGACCACCACGTCGCCCCGGGCGACGCACTGCCCGTTGACCAGCAGGTCCACCTGGTCGCCCGCCAGTTTGTCCAGCACCACCAGGGAGCCCTTGGAGAAGGCGATGATGTCCTGGATCTTCCGCCGGGTGCGGCCAATCTCCACGGCCACCTCCAGGGAGACGTTCATGATGAGGTCCAGGTTCTGCTTCTGCTCCTGGGAGAGGCGGTTCTCCTCGTCCAGCGTCCGCATGGGGGCGGGCTGGGCGTTGATGATCTTGGGCTCAGGCGGCTGGGGAGCCTGCTGCTGGGGCGGATACATGTAGTAGGGATAGGGCGGGTAGGGGTATCCGCCGGCGGCCTGGGGGTAGGGCGGATAGCCGGGGTAGGGCTGCTGCTCCCCGCCAGGGGCCGCCTGGGGCGGGACCTGGGGCTGGGGAGCGCTCTGCACCGGAGCCGCAGGGGCGGGCGCAGGCGCGGGAG
>CAJUOA010000002.1:20162-115891 GCA_910587785.1 uncultured Oscillospiraceae bacterium
CGGGGGCCGCAGCGCCGCCGCCGGCCATGAGCCGCTCGATCTCCTCCTGGCTGAGAGTGCCGCCTCCGCCTCCCGCCGCAGGCGCGGGTGCGGGGGCCGCAGCGCCGCCGCCGGCCATGAGCCGCTCGATCTCCTCCTGGCTGAGGGTGCCGCCTCCGCCGCTCTCCGCCGCAGGGGCGGGGGCGGGGGCCGGAGCGGGCGCCGGGGCAGGCGCCGCAGCGCTGCCGCCGTCCAGGCTGTCTATGTCCAGGCCGAAACCCTTGACCATCTCCTTGGCCAGGTCCACGGAGATAACGTTCATAAATTCGCTCTCCAGGATGCCCTCGATGTACAGCTTGAAGCTGACCACCACCACGGGCCCGACCTGCACGGGGAAGTGCTCCCGCCGGACCTTGTCCAGGTCGTCCAGCTCGAAGGGCTCCGGGGTGGAGATGTTGACCATCATCCCCAGGAAATCGCTCATCGCGGTGGCCGCCGCGCCCATCATCTGGTTCATGACCTCGCAGACGCAGCTGATACTGAGCTCGTCCAGCTGGAACTCCTCATCCGGCGTCTCCGAGCCCAGCAGGATATCCACGATCGCCTTCACGTCGCTGCGCTTGAGCATCATGATGTTGCTGCCGTCCAGGCCGGTGACATACTTGATCTCCACGCCCACAGCGGGGTCGATATCGCCCAGAGCGAAGTCCTCTGCGTTGACCACCTGCACGGTGGGGGTGGTGATGTCCACACGGTGGTCCAGCATGTTGGAGACCGCCGTGGCGGAGGAGCCCAGGCTTATGTTCATGATCTCCCCAATGGCGTCGACCACCATTGGGCTAAAAATATTTTCTCCCATCAGGACTAGCTCCTTTAAGCCTTAATATATGTCTCGCCGATCTTCACGGCCTTCTGCTTGTTGTGGACCCCCATGCGCCCATCGAACCAGCGCCGGCCGTCGATGTTGAGGAAGATGGGCGAATCCTTCGGCTGTTTGATGTCCACCACGTCGCCCACATTGAGGTGGTAGAGGTCGCTGAGCAGCAGCCGCGTCCGGGCCAGCTCCGCCACGATCTCCAGATCGCTCTCCCGCAGGGAGCCGAAGATCTCGTCGGACTTGTCCTCCCCGGTCACATGCCGGGCGGTGCTCTTGCCGATCTCGGCGAAGATGTTGGTCAGCATCACGCCGGGGAGCACCAGGCTCATCCGGCCGCTGCAGTTGGGGAACTTGATATCAAGGCCCACAAGGATCACCGTCTCGTCAAAGCCGATGAGCTGGACGAGGGTGGGGTTGACCTCGGTGCGCACGTACTCGAACTTGAGGCCGATATAGTTCTCCCAGCTGCCTCCCAGCAGCTCTATGAGGCTCCCTATGATGTCCTCGTACATATTCAGCTCCAGGTCCGTCATCTTGTAGTCCGTGGCCAGGTTGCTGTCCGGGGCCCCGTCGCCGCCCATCATGCGGTCCACCATGGTCAGGACGATCTCCGTGTCCAGGTGGACGAGTATGGGGGACTCCTCCTGGAGCTGCTCCTGGTCGATCTTGGCCAGAGCCAGCACGTCGCTCTCCGTCAGCGCGTTGGAAAACTCGTTGTAGCGCTGCTCCTCGATGGACTCCACCTCGATCTCGCAGGTGGTGTGGAGCAGGGCGTTGATCCGGGAGTTGATGACCCGGGCGTAGCCCTCGAAGATGCTGTTGAGCATCTTGATGCGCTCCTTGGTGAACTTCCGGGGGCTGTAGAAATCGTATTTTTTATACTTCTTTTCCGGCTCCAGGGCCGGTGCGTCCAGATCCATCTCCCCGCTGCGAGCCGCGTTGAGCAGGGCATCGATCTGACTTTGTGATAAGACTTCCGCCATACTTTTCCCTCACTCTAGTGGATTCCGGCCATCGGGCACCGCCTAACGGCTGGGCGCGCCTTCGGCCGGGGTGGCCGGCTGCTCGCTTCCGGGCTGGGTCTGCTGGGTCTCTGTGTAGTAGCTTGCGATGCTGTCTCCGATCTGTTCCTCCACGTTCTTGCCGCTGATCATCATCTCCACCCGCCGGTTCTTGGCACGGCCCTCTGCGGTGTCGTTGGTGGCCACGGGCCGCCACTGACCGTAGCCCTCGCTGGTGAGGCGGGCGGGGTCCAGGAGCTCTCCATTGCTGTGCTCTTGGATGTAGATAAGCACCTCCGCCGCCCGCTGGGTGGACAGCGTCCGGTCGCCCCGGACGGTGTTGGCCTGGTCGGGCCGCGCCTGGGCGGTGTGGCCCATGATCTTGACCTCGTCCAGATAGGGCCCCGCCTCCTCCAGCGCGGGGATGATCTCATCCAGGGCCGCTTTGCCTTCGGGCCGCAGGACCGATTTGTCACCGTCAAAGAAAACGGCGTCCTGGAAGGAGATAAATATTCGTCCGTCCCCCGTGGTGGAGATGTTGACAGAGTCCGACGAGTTGGCGAAGAGGGCCAGGAAATCGTAGAGCTCCTCCATCACCTGGTCGATCTCCTCCGGCAAGGTGGTGGGCATATCGTCGCCGCCCTGATCGCTGTCCTCGCCCGCAGGGCCCAGGGGCTGGTCGTCCACATTGACCAGGGCGTCCTTGTTGAAGCTCTGCACCAACAGAATCCACTTGTTCTGGTCAACGGTGGAGATGGAGTAGAGCAGGACGAAAAAGCACAGCAGGAGCGTCACCATGTCGCCGTAAGTATCCATCCAGTTGGCGCCGCCGCCTCCGCCGCTCTTCTTTTTAATGCTCGCCACGGACTGTCACCTCATTTCTTTGACTGCACATCCTTACTTGCCTTTTCCGCCGCCGTCCTCGCCGCGCTTCTTGGATTCCATGAAGGTCATGAGCTTTTCCCGCAGGAACTTGGGGTTGGCGCCGGCCTGGATGGACATGATGCCCTCGACGATGATGAGCTTGCAGAGGACCTCCTCCTCGTCCCGCTGGCGCAGCTGCTGGGCGATGGGGCCGAAGATCATGTGGGCCAGCACGCATCCGTACAGCGTGGTGATAAGCGCGGTACCCATAGCGCCGCCGATGTTGCCCGCGCCGCCGTCGTCCATGTTCATGCCCTTGAGCATGTTGATCAGGCCCACCAGGGTGCCCACCATGCCGAAGGCCGGGGCTACGGAGGAGCCCTTGTCGTACATCCCGGCCACGCCCTCGTGGCGGGCGGAGCCCTGCTCGATGTCGTTCATCATGATCTCTTTGACCTGGTCGGCGTCGTTATTGTCCACGATGAGCATGATGCACTGCTTGAAGAAGGGGTCCTGCTGCTGGTTGCCCTGTTCCTCCAGGGCGAGAAGGCCGTTCTTACGGGCAATCTGAGCCAGCTCCACCAGCTGGTCGATGATGGCCCGGGGGTCGAAGCGCTTCGTATTCATGAGGATGCCGATGTGCTTGGGGATTGCGGTGACCTGGCTGACAGGGAAGCTGGCCAAAAGCACCATGACCGTACAGCCGATGACAATGAAGACACTGGCGCCGTCGCCGAAGTTTTTCAGCTGGCTGACTGTGAGGAAGCCGTCCTCGCCGCCCTGCATCATACCTACGACCATGACCAGGAAGGCTCCGATAACACCAATAATATAAGTAATATTCATAGAAAATACTCACACCCATTTTCTCCCCGCATGGGGGATCTTGTTGTCTAAACGGAAAGGCGCATTTGAAAAATGTCGAAGTGCGGCCCGGCCGCGCCGCCGGTTTCCCCCGGCCTCGGCACCCCTCAGACGCGCCTTGGCGCGCCTACACGCGGCGCTTATCCACCACAGTCACCTGCCGGTGGATGTCCTGCACCTTGGCGGTGTACTCGGCGATCTTCCCGATGATCTGCTCCGGCGTCTCCTTGACGATGTAGTAGTCACGGTTCATCATCACAACCTTGGACTCCGGGATCATCTCGATGCACTGGATCTGATTGTGGTTGACCAGGAACTTCTCGTCGTTGCGTTTTGTCAGGACGATCATACGCGTGCTCCTTTCTCCTTCCACCCCGGCTGCCGCAGGAGAAGCCCCCCGCAGCAGCCGGTCAGCTGGCTAAGCGTATGCTGGAAGAAACTGCTTATCCGCGCTTCATGTTCACCAGCTCCTCCAGCATGGAGTCGGTGACGGTGATGATGCGGGTGTTGGCCTGATAGCCGCGCTGGGTAAGGATCATGTTGGAAAACTCGGTGGCAATGTCGGTGCTGGATGCCTCCAGGCCGCCGTTTTTGATGATAGCCGTGCCGCCTTTGCCGATGGCATCGTCGTTGGGCGGTGCGCCGTTGTTGGTTGTGTTATCCGGATCGTCAATGATTTTCTGGTTGTTGACGAACTTGCCCTCCAGGATACCGCCCAGGCCGTTGATAGTTATGTTGCCCGCGCCTTCTGCTGCCTTGTAGTAGTAGCCGTCCTCGTGGGTAACGCCGTCATTGGAGGCGCAGTTGGCGATAGCGATATAGCCCACCACCACGGTGTTGCCGTTGGCATCCGTGCCGTAGATGCCGCCCTGCTCGTTGATGTTCATGCCCGTGAGCTTGACACACTTATCTTCCTGATTGGGAATGGGGAACCCCGCATTCACATAGTTGAACGCCGCGTCATCTGCCAATCCGTTCACAGTTCCAATACCATTGGGAAGTTCCCCGTCGGTTCCTACCGTGATCTTCCCGTCCGCATCAGTCGTTATCTGATCAGCAACGGAGATATTGGGGCGCGCATTGAATGCCCCGCTTGCGCCGCCCAGCAGGTTATATACCGGGTCGCCCGCCTGCCACTTGGTTGTCCCATCAGCATTCAAGCCGCCGTTCAAATTTGACGGCGCGGCGGCCGCCAGAGGCAGACGCAGAGGCACCAGCTGAGTGCTGATGGTATACTTCTCTCCAACGATTGGATTCTGGTCAATCTCTGTCTGTGTTGCATTGGGGTTATACTCTGGATTCACCACTGTAGCAAATCCGAACACGCAGTTACCGCGGCGGTCGGTGATATACCCCTGGGGGTCCACCCAGAAGTCGCCCATGCGGCTGAGGGTGAACTTGCTGAAGTCCTCGGACCCGTTGATCTGCATATCCTTATCGCCCATGACATAGAACCCCTCGCCCATGATCATGTTGTCCAGGCCGTAGCCGGTGGGGGAGTAGGTGCTGGGGTTCATGTTCAGGTCGATGGAGCCCACGGAGCACCCGTAGCCGATCTGGGAGGGGTTGTTACCGCCGACGGTCAACGTGCCGTTGCTGCCGGCGCGGCTCATGGTGTAGATGGACTCCTGAAAGGTCATGCGCTGGGCCTTGTAGGAGTTGGTGTTGACGTTTGCGATGTTGTTGCCGATAACGTTGAGGCTGCTCATGTGGGTCTTCAGGCCGCCGATGGCGGCATACATTGCTCCAGTCATATGCGAAAGATCTCCTTTTCACGCGCGGGCGCCGCCGGTCCCCCGTCATTCGGGCGGGGGACCAGAGCCTCCTAAAAAGGTCCCGCTCTCTTCTATTTTACTTCAGAAGTACGGCGCCGTCAATATTTGTAAAGATATTCTCCTGCATTTCCTCCTGGGACATTGTGGTAATCACCCGCCCATGGGGAACGTTGATGATGAAAGCGCGGGTGGCGTCGAAGGCCAGGATATTGGTGGCCCCCTTGGCGCTGGCCCGCTCCACGGAGCTGGCCAATTGTCCCATCAGGGTGGGTGTCACTTCAATCCCCCGCTCTTCAGCCCGCGTCCTGGCGTGCTTGGAGAAGGCAACGGAGAAGCTTTCCCGCTCCTGTGTGGACCGCTCCACCTCCCGCTTGAGCATGGCAGTAAACTGACCGGACGATTCCTTCCGTCCGACCGGCTGTACCCGCTCGATTTGTTCGAGCCCTCCGATGGGCTCGATCGGAGAGATTCGATCTGCCATAATGATCTTCCTTTTCCCGGCACGCCGCTGGGCTCAGATTCAGATCCCCCAGGTGCCGTTTACATTGTAGCTGGCGGCGTCCGTTCCGCCATTGTCCTCAGTACCGCTGTCCGGATTCTCGGGGTCCACAGGCTTATCAGGGTCCACAGGCTTATCAGGGTCCACAGGCTTATCAGGGTCCACCGGATTGTCTGGGTCTACTGGCTTATCAGGATCCTCAGGCTTCTCGGTCGGAGGCAGCTTGCCCACAGCCATGATGCTGCTGAGGAAATAGCTCTTTCCGTCGACGAAGATGACCTGCTGTCCATCATACGTGCCGGAAGCCTCCACGATGCCGTAGACCTCCTTGACATTGCCCTTCTCGTCGTAGACGCCCAGGGTGACTTCTTTGCCCACCAGAGAGGAGGCGTAGTTCATCACGTTGGCGAGGGTCATCTCCTCCACCTGCTGGCTCACCTCGGTCAGAGACTGCATCACCGTCATCTGGATGATCTGGTTCATCATGTCTTTGGTGTCCATGGAGCTGTCGATGCCCTGGTTTTGCATCTGGGTGACCATCAGCAGAAGCATATCCTCAAAGGTGAGGCTGCCGCTGGGGTCGCGTTTGCTGGTGACGTCCTTGCGGTCATTGCCGTTCAGGGAGTCGGTGCTGGTGGCCTCTTTTTTGCCAACCTTGTTCTGGTCGGCGTAGCGGTTGGTAATGTCAAAGGCGTAATTGCGCATGAAGTCGGTGTTTACTTCACTCATCTGTGTCTCGCTCCTTTCGCTCAGATGGTCTCCAGGGAGACGAGTCCCAGCCGCAGCTTCTGAAGGAAGTCTCCGCTGGAATGCTCCTCCTCCTGCTGCTGCTGGTGCTGCTCCTCCCGGCGCTGCTGGTTGCCCCGTCCGTCGGGGTCGGCGTGCTGGAAAAGGTGCTGCTCCTGGGATTCTTGGCTGCGCTGGACCTCCACCTGCACGGTCTCCTGACTGTAGTTCTGGAGGGCGGCGTGCAGTCCGTCCAGATGCTGGCTCAGCAGTCCCGCCGCCTTGGTAGTGGCCGCATGGATGACAACCTCCAGCATCCCCTCGACGCTCCGGGTCATCTCGATGGTGATCCTGCCCAGATTGGCCGGGCTCAGCTGGATCTCCACCCGCTCTGCGCCCGCCTGCACCGCCTCGCGGACGGTATCGGCCAGCTTCTCCTCCATATGGGGCTCCTGGGTGTCCACAGTCTTGTAGCTCTCACCCACCTTCATGGGTGCGGTGTCCACCTTCTGGAACACGGGCTGGGCAATCTCGGCGGCGTCCTCCTGGGGTTTTTCAGCCTCCTCGGTCCCGGCCTCCCTCACCTCGACAGCCTCGGGCTTGACCTCCTTCACGGCTTCGGACTTCTCCGGCGCAGCCTCCACGCTCTCCGCCTTAGGGGCCTCTGCCACCGGCTGGGCCTTCTCCGTCTCCGGGAGCTCCTCCGTGGCGGCCTGGGTCTCCTGGGGTGCCTCCTGGACCGGGGCCTTCTCCTCCGCAACCTGGGTCACGGCCATCTTGATCTCCGGCACAGTCTCCTCAACAGCCGTCTCCACAGCGGCACTCTCCTGGACCACGGTCTCCACCGGCGCGGCCGCAGCGGTGGTCTCCGCCTCCGACACGTCCACGATCTCCGGACGGAACAGGTCCATCACACTGGCCATGGCGTTGGGGTCTCCGTGGAGCTCCTGGGCCTTCCCGGGCTCCTTCTCCGGCTTTCCCGCAGGCTTCTCCGCGGCATCGCCCTTGGTGTCCTGGACGGGCTCTTTCTGGTCCTGGCCGTCCTGGCTGCCGACGCTGGGGTTCTCCTTGTCGTTCACGGCGGTATCCTTGCCGGTCTGGTCCAGCATGTCCTGAAAGCTGTCGGTCTGATCCTTCTTGCTCCCGCTTCCGCCGGTCTTGGGTACGCCGCTCATATTGGCCGCCATCTGCTGCATTTGCCGGAGCATGTAGCTTTCTGCAACATTCACCTTGCTCTGTCACCTCCTTGCATAGTTGTTAGATGATCTCGCTGATCTGCGCGTTTCGCTGTTCCTCCATCCGGCTGAGGATGTCCGCCAGGTCCCGGAAGTCCGCGTTGGCACTGCCCAGCCGCGCCCAGGCCAAGACGTCTCCGTCCAAGCTGTGCTCTCCAAAGAGGAAGGGCAGCAGTCTGGGGTCTGCCGGAGTGCCGCCGTTCTCCCGCCAAGCCAGGGGCTCCACCACATTTCCGTACTCGTCCCGCACGGTGATGGTCCACTGTCCGGCGTTCTTGATCCGCTCCGCGGCCTCAGCGCTCATCGCGCCGCTGTCCGCCAGGGCGTCCATGAAGTTCCCGAACTCCTCGGTGCTCATGTGCCGGGGGTCGTAGCTCTCCGCCAGTTCTGCGGCGATCTCCTCAGGCGGTTTGGGCTTCTCTGCGCCCTCCGCGTGCTCCGTCTCCTCGACCTTCTTCTCCTCGTCCGGCTCCGTCGCGTCCAGCGCGCCGCTGACGCCCAGGTTCCGCAGGTACACCTGGAGCTCCAGGGGCATGAAGCCCATCTGGAAGGTGTTCTCCTGGTCCGCGCTCAGGCCCAGCTGGAGGCCGTTCGCCGTCTCGCCGTCCTTATCGCGGGCGTCTTCGTTCCTGCCGCTGATGTTGTCGAGCATCTCGCTGAGGGCGTCGATGGTGGCCTGCTTTTTCTTTTCCTCTTCCAGCTTCTGAGCCGTCTCCAGGATATGGGCGATCGTTTCCTCAAAGAACTTCCCGTCCCTGATCTCCCGCAGAAGCTCCTCCCGCCGGCTGTCGGAGGCCTTCTGCTCCGGCGCTGCCGCGCCCTCGGGCCGCTCCTGATCCATGCGGCTGACGATTCCGCCCAGCACCTTGTGGGCCGTCTCGTAGATGTCCGCCTGACCGGCAGGGACATTGTTCTCGCCGGGGGTCCACTTCGCCCGCTCCTTCAGCCAGAGGCAGACATCTCCGTCCGCTTCTCTGCGGTAGCGGATCGGGGCGCTCCCGTCCTCCTCCGCCCGTGCCGTCCAGCTGCCGGTACCGACGCTCACCAGCTCGCCGTTCTGATCGGCATAAGCGGCAATCTGCATCCCCCGGTAGCCCAGGGCCTGCTTCTCCATATTGGAGATGGCCCCCATGCTCTCCAGGTCGTCCAGGAGGGCGTCAAAGGAATCGTCGTCCATATCCCGCACATTGTACTTGTTGGCCAGGGCGATGATCTCCGTCTTGCTGAGCTGGGCCCGGGTCTCGCTCCCGTTGAAGAGGAACTTCTTCTGGGTCTCGCCGCTCTCCCAGCGCTTCCTGCTCTCCGCCGCCAGGTAGTCGGCGTACTCCTCCCGGTCCATCGTGTACAGGGGGCCGTCCTTGGGACCTCCGATGTGGTTCCAATCCCGGTTGGAGTAGATGGAATATGCTAAGTCCCTGATGTTCACAGCGTTTCCTCCCCCTGCAAGAGCGCGCTCCTGGAGCGCTCCACGTGCATCCGGTTGATGATGTTCGCAAGGACCTCGAACGCCCGCTCACTGCGAATCCACAGCAACGGATCGCTACAGCAGCCCTCCCACTGGATGCGGTCATTGATCCAGCGGAAAACATCTCCCCCTGCATCCTGACGGTCAAGCAAGAGCCCCTTCTCCGTCGGCGAAGTCAACACTTCGTGGTACATATCCGGCATATCGCCGTTCTCGTCCGGTTCGCCTATGTAGATCCAATTGCCATAGCCCAACCGGAGCTTCTCCACATGGGAGATCGCCCCCATGCTCTCCAAGTCGTCCAGGAGGTCGTCATAGGCATTGTCATCCATATTCCGGACGTCGTACTTATTCGCCAGGGCGATGATCTCCGTCTTGCTCAGCTGGGCGCGGGTCCCGCTGCCGTTGTAGAGGAACTTCGCCTGCGCCTCGCCGCTCTCCCAGCGCTTCCTGTTCGCCTCCACCATCTGGTCGGCGAACTCCTCCCGGGTCATGGTGTAGAGGGAGCTTTTCATAGGGTCGCTATACTGGATCTTGTTGAAGACAACATAGTCGCTGTACCGGCTGTCGTAAAGGGAATACGCCATGTCTCTGATATTCACGTTTCTTCCTCCGTATTTTGATCTCCGCGCGTCCGCGTGGGTCAGTCCGGCCGGCCATTCCCGGCCCGGCCCTCCGCTCACCCCCTTCCTTCTGGACTGGGATCACGCTTCGACGGCCTCGCCCCCTTTCCTGTCACTGCTGTCAGTTTATGCGGTGTATCTGAGAACGCCCTCTCGGGCGGGTCTCACGCGTATGCCCCTTGGGCCGCCATGACCCGGGTGGTAGTCACGAACTCCTCAATGATGAGCTCCTCGCTCTTCTGGACCGCCTTGTTATAGCTGTCCAGCTTCTTTTCCCGAAGCTTCTCAATGGAGGAGGTGTCCTTTTTGGCCTCCACCACCTCCAGGCGCTTGGCCTCAGCCTCCGCCCGGAGCCGCTCCAGGATTTCCACGGCCTCCTCGATCTGCCGCTCGGTGGCCCGCAGGTACTGCTCGTACTGCATGGCATCCAGAATGGTGATGCCCTCCAGCTTCCGCTCTGTGAACTCCGCGTCCAGCTCACTATAGTAGTTCTCCAGCTCCTCCAGCAGGTCCTCCTGGGCGTGGACCCGGGCCAAAATGGCGGCGTGCTCCGTCTGGAGGGCGGATAAGACCTCCTGCTTGTAGTCCAGCACGGTCTCCAGGGAAAAACGAAATTTTTTCATCTCTTTGGATAACCCCTCCTGCTTGTCGTCCGGGTCATTATCTCATGATACGCCGCAGCTCCTCCAAACTCTCCTCATAGGAGAAGGACTCGTCGATCCCCTGGGTGAGGAAGCCGTTGATGGCGTCCATTTTTTGCAGTGCGTGGTCCAGCTTCGGGTTGGTGCCCGCCTTGTAGGCGCCGATGGACACCAGATCCGCATTTTTTTCGTAGACCCCCATCACGTCCCGCAGCTGGCTTGCCAGCTGCCGGTGCTCCGGGGAGACGATCTCCACCATCAGTCGGGAGATGCTCGCCCCCACGTCGATGGCGGGGAAGTGGTTGGAGTTGGCCAGCTGCCGGGAGAGCACGATGTGCCCGTCCAGGATGCCGCGGACCGTGTCCGCGATGGGCTCGTTGGTGTCGTCGCCCTCCACCAGCACGGTGTAGACGCCGGTGATGGAGCCCCGCTGGAAGTTCCCGCTCCGCTCCAGGAGCTTGGGCATCTCCGCGTACATGGAGGGGGTGTAGCCTCTCGCCACCGGCGGCTCGCCGATGGCCAGGCCGATCTCCCGCTGGGCCATGGCGAACCGGGTCAGGGAGTCCATCATCAGCAACACGTCATAGCCCTGGTCCCGGAAGTACTCCGCGATACTGGTGGCCACGCTGGGGCATTTCATACGGAGCATGGCCGGCTGGTCGCTGGTGGCCACCACCAGCACGGACCGCCGCATCCCCTCCTCGCCCAGGTCCTTCTGCATGAACTCCAGCACCTCGCGGCCGCGCTCGCCCACCAGGGCGATGACGTTGATGTCCGCCTTGACGTTCTTGGCGATCATGCCGAGAAGGGTGGATTTCCCCACGCCGGAACCGGCAAAGATGCCGATACGCTGGCCTTTCCCGATAGTCAGCAGACTGTCGATGGCCTTCACCCCGAACTCCATCCGCTCCCGGATAGGGGGGCGGGTCATGGGGTTGATGTAGCCGGAGTCGATGGAGTAGGAGTCCGCCCGCTGGAAGGGCTCCAGGCCGTCGATGGGCTGTCCCAAGGCGTTGATGACCCTTCCCCGCAGGAAGGGTCCAACCGGCAGTGTCAGCCGCTTTCCGGTGTTGCGCACGAAGTTGCCCGCTGAGATGCCGCTCATGTTGGCATAGGGCATCAGGAGGATGTGGTCGTTTTTGAACCCCACCACCTCCGCCGGGACCTGCCCGCCGGACTCGTTGGAGTAGATCCGGCAGATGTCGCCGATCGCCGCCCGCCCGCCGGAGGCCTCAATGGACATGCCCACGATGTTTTCAATTTTTCCGGTCCGGCTCATGGTCTCCGCGTTCCGGACGCTGGGGATCATCTCGCGGAACATAGGTCCTCCTTTGGGGGCGCTGCTTAGTTGTTTGGTACGAACGAGTGTTGGGCTTCGCCCAAACCCAGCAGGGCTCTGCCCTGCACCCGCCAGGGGCCCTGCCCCTGGACCCCGCCACCTTTGAAAAGGTGGACGAAACTTTTATTCTGCGCTTCGCGCCTGTCCTGGGTCAGCTCATCTGATCCCGCAGAATATCCCGGATATTCGACATCTGCGTGGAGACGCTGGCGTCGATGATCTCCTCCGGCGTCTCGACGATGCAGGTGCCGTCCTCCTCGTCCCCCATGGGAATCACCTTGATATGCTGGGAGAGGCCCCCCAGCGTCGTGGTCAGGGCGGGGGAGATCTGCGCCACCCCCCGGGCGTCGCACCCGGGGATGTAGATGTGGACCCACTCCTGCCGCTTCATGCGCTCGGTGGCCGTCTGGATCATCCGCACGATCACCTCGCTGCTGCTGCGCAGGCTCACCCGCACCACCTTCTCCGCGATGGCGATGCAGAGGTCCAGCATCTCCTCCCGGGTCTGGCCCAGCATCTCCTCCCGGGCCAAGGACGCCTTCTCCAGGAACTCCGCCACGTCCTTTTCCATACGCTCCGCCGCGGCCTCCCGGTCGCGGATGGCGTCCTCCATGGCCTTGGCGGTGCCCTGGGCGTAGCCCTCCCGGTAGCCCTCGTCCCGGGCCCCGGCCCGGATGCCGTCCAGCTCTTGCTGGACTTCTGCCCGGGCCTGCTCGACGAACTGCTCCGCTTCCTCCCGGGCCTGCTTCAGGATCAGCTCCGCCTGGAGCTGGGCGTACTGCACCGGGGTGTCCGGCCCCGGGGGGGCGCGCTGGGGCTCCGGAACATCCGGCTCCGGCTCCTCCGGAGGCTCCTCCGCCTCCTCATCCGGCGCTGTGATGTCGGGAGCGGGAGCGTCCTCACCGGTCTCCTCCGGAGGGGGCTCGGGCAGCTCCTCCTTCTCCTCATCCATCTCAATGGTATCGGCTTCGGGGAATATGTAGGCGTCCACCTTCCGTATCCCCTTGAGAATATTACGCAATGATATCGTCCTTTCCGCCCTTGAGGATCACGATCTCGCCCTTCTCCTCCAAGTCGCGGATGATGCCCACGATCCTCTGCTGGGAATCCTCCACGTCCTTCATGCGCACGTTGGTCGTGATCTCCAGGTCGTCCCGGATGCTCTCCGCCAGACGGGCGGACATGTTGCTGAAGAGCTTGTTGGACACCTCGGAGTTGGCGCTCTTGAGTGCCAGGACCACGTCCCGCTGGTCGCAGTTGGCCAGAACGCGCTGCACGGCGCGGTCGTCCAGGGTGATGATGTCCTCGAAGACGAACATCCGCTTGCGGATCTCGTCGGCCAGCTCCGCGTTGTTGACGTTGAGGCCGTCGAAGATGCTCTTCTCGCTGGAGCGGTCCAGGTTGTTCATGATGCTCGCCACGTAGTCGATGCCGCCAACCTTCACGTTGGAACTGGTGACGATGCTGGAGAACTTGCGCTCCATCTCCTTCTCGATGATCTTGATGGCCGCAGGGGACGCGCTTTCCATGGTGGCGATGGCCTCCACCACCTTGATCTGCCGGTCCGGCGGGAGCTGTTCGATGACCCCCGCCGCCTTCCCCGGGTCCACATAGCTGAGGACCAGGGCCATGGTCTGGGGACGCTCGCTCTGGAGCGCGGAGTACAGGCTCTTGACCTCCGCCTTGTTGAGGAAAGCGAACTCCCGGTTCTTGAGGCTCTTGGTGACCTTGTCCAGGAGGTTGATGGCCGCCTGACTGCCGAAAGCCTTCTCCAGCACCGCCCGGGCGTACTCCAGGCCGCCCTCGGTGACCGCCTTGTTGGTCATGCAGCTCTGGTAGAACTCCTCCAGCACCGCCTCCGTGGTCTCCGCGTCCAGCATTCCCAGGCGGGCGACCTCCAGGGTGAGTGTCTCCACGTCCTCCGGCTCCATGTACTGGTACAGGAGCGACGCCTTCTCAGCCCCCAGGGAGACGATGACCGCCGCGGCCTTCTGGGGATAGGTGAGCTCAACGGTTTTTTCCGTATTAGCCATTGTCGTCTCCTTTCAGCCAGGCCTTGACCATCTGTGCGGCGATCTCCGGGTTGTTCTGGGCGAACTGCCGGACCGTCTTGCGCAGCTCCATGCTCTTCTCGGTGTTGATCTCCATGATGTCCGCTCCCGTAAGCGGTGCGCCCGTCTCCGGGTCCACGGCCACGCCGTTGGCTGCGGCCGCTGCCGCCGCCTCCTCGGAGCCCAGCGCGGACAGCTGCTCCTCGATCGCCGCCTGCTCCAGCTCCTTCTGCTCCTTGTGCTTCTTTCTGCCCCGCAGGATCACCAGCAGCAGCACCAGCAGGATCATCAGCACCGCCGCGCCGATGATGATATACGGCACCAGGTCGGGGTTGATATTCAGGAAGGGCTCCACCGGCTCCACAGGCGTCTCATAGAAGGGCGCGATCAGCACGGCCACCCGGCTGGCGGGGTCCTCCCCGCCGATGCCCGCCGCCGTGGCCACGGTCTCGGCGACCACTGGCGCCTCGGTGTCGGCGGCGGTGGGGCTGTTCTGGTTGATGGTGACGGCCACCCAGATGTCCGTGACGGTGCCGGCGATGACCTCCACCTGCTCTTTGCTCTCGTTGAGCTGATTGGTGACATCCTTGTACCACTGCCCGTATGTACCGTCCCCCGCCGCCTGGAGCAGGTCCTCCATATAGGTGGGGATGTCCACGTCGGAGTTAGTGGTGGTGCCGGGGATGCCGCCAACTACCTCCACGCCGTCGCTGCTGACAATACCCAGCACCGTCTCCCGGCCCATGAGGCCGCCGGCGTCATAGGAGCCCTCCGGCTGGGAGTACTCGGTGTTCTCCAGCACCCGCCGGTTCACATCCACCACGACGCTGGCGGTCACGTTCACGTTGCCCGGCCCGTAGACGGGCTCCATGATCTGCATGATGGAGGCGCAGATGGTGTTCCTGTAGTACTCCTCTAAGCTCAGCTTGAGTTGACTGCTGTTGTTGAGGTCTGTCACCGCGTCCGCGGCGTAGGGGTTGCCCGCGGAATCGGTGAGGAAGACCTCCTCGATCTTCAGGTCCGCCACGGCGTGCTTGACGAAGTTCTTGATGGACTGGGCCTGCTGTTGGCTGAGGGTGTAGCCGGGCACCATGTCCACCTTCACGGAGGCCGTGGTGTTGACAGGATTGTCGTCCAGCACGTAGGTCTGGTTGCGCCCCAGGGAGATGCTGACTTGGGCGTCCCGCACCCCGTCAAAGCTCCGGATGATGGCCCCCAGCCGCTGCTCCAGGGCGATGCGCTTAATCTCGTTGGCCTCGGACTGGGTGGTGGTCATGCCCACCTTGTCGAAGTACGTCTCATACAGGGCCCCGTTTTTCGGGTATCCTGCCTGGACCAGCTGGGCGGTGAGGATGTCCTCCTGGCCCGCCCGGACGAAGATGGTGTCCCCCTCCAGCCGGTAGTCCGTGAAGTTGTTCTCCTGGAGGTAGCTCAAAATCGCGCTGGCCTCCGTGCTGGAGAGGTTGGTAAAGAGCGTCGTATACGGGTTGCTCGATGAAGACCAGACGGCCAGGGCGACGATGGCGATGAGGACTGCCGTCACGGCCGCGCACAGTATGATGCGCATTTTCATGCTCATATTTTTGAAGAAGCCCTTGACCTTCTCCCAGAGCTCCTTCACTTTTGTCATATCCACCCTGAATCCCTCCGGCCCCTTGTGTCAAATGATCCCATTTCCGGTCACAGAGGCCGGCTTACAGGTTGATGCGGCTGAGCTCGCTGTACGCGTCCAGCGCCTTCTGCCGCAGGTTCACCAGCAGCGACATGGACGCGCTGGCCTTGTAGAGCTCCAGGCTCAGCTGGGCGGGGTTGTCCAGCGTTCCGGTGGAGAGCTGATACTCCGCCTTGGCCACCACGTCCTCGCTGGCGCGGACGTTCTCGATGGCGGACTTGAAGATGTCGGCGAACATACTGCCGCCCTGGGCCTTCTCGGTGCCCTGGACCTTGGTGCCGGGGAAGGACTCCCACAGCGGCGCGATGGCCTGGATATTTGTACTCATATTCTTCCTCCTGATGATGGTGTGGTCCCGGCTGAACTGAAACTGAAACCGTTTCCCGCCGGAACGGGGAATAGGGCCAGAACAAATCAACCATCCGTCTGACCCTGTCTATCTCTTATTTACCGATCTGGAGCCCCGCGTTGACCACCGTCTTGAGAATCCCGAAGGCGGTGCAGTTGGCGTTGTAGGCCTGACTTGCCGCCATGGCGTCGGTGATCTCCTTAACGAGGTCCACGTTGGGCAGCTCCACGTACCCCTCCTCGTTGGCGTCCGGGTCGGTGGGGTCGTACTTGAGCTTGAAGTCGGAATCATCCTCGATGATCCCCGCCACCTTCACCCCTGCGGTGCGGTTATAGCCGGCGTTGCTCACCAGCTTCTCCCCCCTGGCCGCGGCCAGGGCGTCCCGGAAAGTGTTGCGCCCGGTCTCCGCCTGGAAGACCACGCATTTGCGGCGGTAGGCGCCGGTCTCGCCGTCGGCGGTGCGGGTGGTGTTGATGTTGGTGATGTTCTCGCTGATGACATCCAGCCGCAGGTGCTGGGCCGTGATGCCGGAGCCGATGATGTTCACACTGCCAAGGAAAGCCATAGTATCCTCCTGTCTGCGCCGGAGCGCAAGTCGTCCTCCGCCCCGCTTACTGACCGCGAATGGCCATGAGGAGCCGCTGCATGTCGCTGTTGAGGGCGTTGTATACGTGCTGGATCTGATAGGCGTTGCGCACCAGCTCCAGCTGCTGCTCAGCCACGTTCACGCCGTTTTCATCCATGCGGAAGCTCTCGTCCTCCGCCGTGCGCACCGTAGGCTGGGCGGCCTTCAGCACGCCCCGCATGGTGCTCACCGGGGTCTCCCCCACCTGGGCCCGGCGCAGGTTGTCCCGCAGCGCCTCCTCAAAGGTCACATACTTGGCCTTATAGCCGGGGGTGTCGGCGTTGACGATGTTGTCCAGCAGGGTCTCCTGCTTGGTCCACTGGAAGTTCATGGCCCGCTCCAGCATAAGCATGGAGTTGGAAGAAATGTAATCGGTCATAAAATGCCCCTCCGTCGTGGTTCTTCGGAAGGACACTCGCCTCTTATTATAGCATCCATTCCGAAAAAATCAAGTATCATTGGCGCTAAAACTCCGTCCACTTTTAATCGGGCTTTTATCGCAAGTTAAGTATACAGCAATCCCCGCGAGATTGCAAGGAAAAAAACACATTTTGTCGATTTTGTACATTTTGCGCCGATATCTGCCTGGTCATTTTTAGAAATTTATAAAACCTACAAATGTGTTGCCAAATTATTGAAAATTAGTGGCAATTATCTAGCGATACAGCGTCCCTGTCACGGACTTTACGGGGCAGAAAAACGCCCGCAAGCTTATATATGAAGCTTGCGGGCGTTTTATGATTTGATTTGCTTTAGACGTACAAAGCGGTTCCTCATACTCCGCCGGTTTCCCGGCCGGACCCCTCCGCCGGTCTGCGCAGGGCGTCCAGGAGCGCCAGGGGCGAGGTCCCCTCATCAGCCGCCTCCCGGTTGGTGGCGGCGGCGCTTTTGAGCTCACTGCGGAGGATGGCCACGCTCTTGGGAGCCTGGATGGCCAGGCGCACCCGTCCCGCGTCCACGGAGAGCACGGAGACCTCGATCTCCTCCCCGATGAACACCGACTCCCCCGCCTTGCGTTGAAGGATCAGCATACCTGTGCCTCCCCCCCGCGTTCAAACTCCGTGAGGGGGTGGTGCATCAGATACTGCTCTGTCTCCAAAATCACCTGTACGGCCTCACGGGTCCGGTCGTTGAGAGCCACCGGACAGCGCAGATTCACCGTGCTCTCCCCCACCGGCTCCCGGACCACGCAGAGGGCGTAGAAGCACAGGTCCTCACTGCGCTCCACTCCCAGCTCCTCCAGCTCGGCCGCCGCCAGCTGCGGGGCGTAGTCGGGCTTGAAGGAGAAGGGATTGACCGCCACGAAGGCCAGCGCGGGCGTTGCCGCGCTCTGGAAGCACAGCAGGCTCCCGCCGCTGCCCTCGAAGGGCAGGAGGTAGAAGTCCTTCTCCTCCTCGAAGCCGAAGAGCCCCGCGGCGAAGTGGACCCGCTCCTCGTCCGGGCAGTCGACGGCGCCAAAATACTTGGTTTTCAGAAGCACGATCTAACCCTCCACTCAGCCTTCCGCATCCGCGCCCTCATAGTTGGGGTCCGCGGAGGGCGGCACGTAGACAGGGCCGCCGACATACTTGATAACGACCTCGGGCCGCTGGGTCATGGTGAACTCGATATCCGCGGGGGTGAACTCAAAATCGCCCTCGTTGATCTTCCAGTCGATATTGAGCTTTTCCATCTCGTACTTGATGTTCATCTCACCCGGGTCCCAGGTGATCTCCGGGCCGGTCTTGGGCAGAAACTCCATGCCCACCTCCAGCTTGGTGTGCTTCATCATGGCCTGCTCTGCGATCTGCTGCATCACGTCCTCCCCCAGCTTGGTCTTCATCATCATCTGACCCTGCTGGACAAAGGTGGCGGTGGCCTCATAGGCGGCCTGCTTGCCCTTTTCGGCGTCCTGCTCGATGCGGCGGGCCAGGGTGGGGGTGATGGAATTGCGTGCCTCGAAGGTGTCGATGTTGACCCGGATGGGCTTGCTCTTGATCTGAAGGCCGCCCTCGTTCCGGGAGATCTCCATCTCGGCGGTGCCCCGGGCATACTCCAGCTTGGCGTTGGTGGTCTTCATCTCGATCTGGATCGGCACCGTTGTAATCTCTATCAACTGATTCATGGTTCGATTGCGCTCCCTTCTGATGATTCTCTACTTGGCAATGCTGCCATTTAACCACAGTATAAAACAATCAGGACATATAGTCAATAAGAGATTGGCTGAGAATCTGGGTCCCGACCTTCAGCGCCGCGTTGTAGCAGCTGTAATCGTACATAAACTGCTGGATGGCCATCGCCGGGTCCACGTTCTCGATGTCCACGATCTGCTCGTTGAGGCTGATGCCCTGGTCCTTGAGGCTTGCGCCGTTGGCCACCAGGAACTCCGACCGGGCGCTGACGTCGGCGTAGACCTTATTATACTGGTCATGGGCGATGCCGAACTTGTTAAGCAGGCGGTAGACCTCTTTCTCCACCTCCGTGCTGAGTTTTCCCTCCTCATCACAGAAGTCCCCATTGTCATTACACTGGCTGTAGAGCTTGCTCAGGCGCTTCATGATAACGGCGATATTCTTCGGGTCCCCGTCCTCATCCACGCCGTAGCCCAGGGCCCCGATGCCGGGGATGACGCGGTTGAAGGCGCTGGCGTTCACCAGGTCCCGGACGGTAGTCTCCTTCATGCCCATGCCCAGGTCCATGTAGACCTTCTCATCCGCCATCTCCTGGAGGTGGTTGTATTCGCCCTGGTCCTTGTAGTACTCAATCCATTTCTTGTCTTCCTCGGTAGGAGGATTCGGGAACGATGTGGGCACACCGTACTTGTCTCTCTCCCCTGCCGCCCAGGCCGGTTCACCGGCAGGCGCTGTTGGCCGCTCGGCTTCCTCGCCTTTGGCCACAGCATTGTAGTAATCAACCCACACCTTATTGGCCTTATCTGCATCTGTAACCGGGGGGTCTGGAACAGCCGGCGGATTCTGCGGCACCATCTCGCCCCACTCAGGTTCATCTGTGTTCGGTTTTGGATTATTGACCTGATCGGTATAATAAGCAATCCAAGCTTCGTCATTAGCAGTATTGCCAGCCGCTCCGGCCTGCGGCATATTCGCAGGCACCTTGGGAGACGCCCAATTGGGCTCCGGGACCTGCACCCCGCCCGCAGAGACGTTGACGCCCCGGTAGAGGAGCTTCGTACCGTCCTCACTCCAGGAGAAGGGGACGTTCATCTCGTCGTTGCCGGAGAAGACGAAGTGGTCGCCGTACTTGGCGGCATTCAGGTTGTAGACCAGGGAGTCGGCCAGCTCGGAGAGGACCGTGCCCAGATTGGTGCGGGCCCCGCCGGTGGGCTCGTTGTCCGCGTGCTTGATGGCCGCGAAGGCGCCGGCGTCCCCGTTGAGGAGCTTGTCGTTGCTGGTCTCCAGCGTGGCATAGGCGATCTGGAAGCGGGTATAAGCCTCGGTGTTGCTGTTCTGGTAGTCGACGTTCTTGGAGTAGGACCGGCGCAGGCGCCAGGCGTGGGTGGCGGCGGCGGGGTCCTCGGCGAAGGAGTTGAAGTTGCGCCGGGTCTGCACCTTGGTACTGGAAAGATCCCTGGTCCGGGTGGCGTTTTGCAGATTATACCGGTAGGTATTCATCATCATGTTGGTCGTGATGCGGAAATTCATATGAGGCGTCCTCCTTGCTCTCGATCTCTATTATAACGTGCCGTTGATGAGCTTATCCAGCATGGAATCGATGGTGGTCAGAAGCTGGCAGGCAGCAGCAAAGGATTTCTGGAACTGCATGATACTGGTGGCCTCTTCGTTGAGGTCTACGCCGGAGACACTGGAGCGGTCATTGTCCAGGTTGAGGGCGTTGAGGTTGTAGTTGGTGTAGAGGGCGGTATTGATCTCCGTGTCGTGGGCCAGGGTGCCGGAGATATTGGTAAACATCTCCTGGAAAGTGCCCTTGAAGAAGGGCTGGTCAGAGACGGAGTCGGTCTGCGTCTTGGGGTCGTCATAGCCCTTGGCCAGGAAGTTCATCTGCTGGTTCATGAGGGTAATCATGTGGGCGATGTTGTCGTTGGCGGTGGTGTGCTCGTGCTTGTTGCCGTCGGCGTCGATATACTCGGGCTCCACGCTCTGCAGGATACGCACCTCGCCCAGGGCCCACTTGTGGGCTACGGAGAGGTTGGCCGCCGTGATGCCCGTGGGGTCGTCGCTGTCGCTGTGGTTGCTGAAGAGGATGCCGCCGTTGTAGAATTCGTACTCCGGGGTGAGCTTGCCGTTGGCGCGCAGCTGCTTGAGGTAGCCGTTGATTCTGTCGATGTCCGCCTGGGTGGGATTCTCCGGGAGTTCCAGGTCCTTCGCTGTCAAGGCGTTACCGCCATCTGGTTCCAGCTCTTTTCCATCTTTTGTAATAATGCTTTTTCCATCGGCAGTCAAAAAGCCGCTGGCTGTCACATTCCCGCCAGCTCCCGCATTCGTCAGCGTCCCCTGTTGATACGCCTGTGCAGCCTTATCCAGCGGAATCTGGTTGGCCTCGTTCATGGTCTGGGCAAAGATCTGGGCCAGGTTGTCGAGGACCTTCTGGTAGTAGGGGATGCCCTTCTTCTTGTTGGCGTCGGGGTCGGCGATCAGAGTTTCATAGGCCGTGCGGTCCGGATCCTTCCCCAGGTTCTGGCCCAGATCGTCCGCGCTTGCGAACACGCCCTCCTCCGTCAGCATCTCCCGGATAGCCTGGAGGGCGCCGGAGGTGTCGGTATCGGTAAGCCTGGTGATGTCGGTGAGCTCCCCGCCGTCCTTTGCGCCGCGCAAGACCTTATCCCGCTTGTCTTTGAGCGTATCCAGCTCCAGGAGGTACTTTTCGTCGTAGACATAGTCGGCATCGGCCAAGTTGGAGGTGCTCCCACCGTCCGCGGTGAGGTACTCGCCGACAAAATCCGGGTTCTTCTTATGATAAGTGACCGGGTCGTTCGTCAGATTTCCTGCTGCATCGATATATTTGGGTATTTTCGGATCGTAGTTCGGATTCGGCTGGGGCTCCTGCTTTGCCTCCGCCTCAACGTCTGTGTAGCTTTTACCGTCTGCGCTCAGGAATTTTCCCTGCCGGAAAGGATTCTTTCTGTTGGGAGCATCCGCAGTCCCACCATCCGTCGTATAGTTGCCGTCTTTATCGATAAAGCCATACGTATATTTTTTGAAATTGGGATGGTTCGGGTCATCCCAGATCGGATTTTTGACAGGCTGTGTCGCTGCCGCCGCATAGTTGTCCGTCGTTCCGCCGTCCTTCGCCACATAGTGTCCCTGGTAATTGGGATTGGGCGTATTTGGAGTCGAGGCTGCGTTTGTCAGCGTACCGTCAGCTGAGACATACTGAAAATATTTAGGGTTCTGTGTTGCCCCGGGAATCGTCCCATCATCTGTTTCCGTCCCGTCAGGCAGCACAAACTCCTTAACGTTGGGATCGTAATCCGGATTCTTCGTATACTCCTTCTTGACATTCACCTGCGTCCCGTAGATACCGTCAATGAGCTTGATCTCTTTGCCGTAGTTCTTGCTGTTCTCATCGGGATCGAAGGTGCCTGGCAGGGTGATGGTGAGCTTTTCCACCTCGGTATACTGGTCGATCTTCTCCTTGGAGTAGGTGACGTCGATCTTCATATACTTGGACAGCTCGTCAATGGCCAGATTGCGGGCGTCCCGGAGCTCCAGGGCGTTGTCGCCGTAGATCTCGTGGGTGCGGATCTGCTCGTTGAGGTCCCGGATCCGGGTCAGGCAGCTGTTGACCGACTTCACGGTATCCTCCAGGTAGCCCACCTCATTGTTGCGCACGTCCTCCAGGCCCTTGGACACGCTGTTGAAGAGCTTGCAGAGCGTATCCGCAGAGCCCCGCAGCAGGTCGTCATAGGTGTCCTGCCCCACCAGGTTCATCACGTCCTTCAGCCGGGAGACGAAGTCGTTGAACTGGGCCTCAATGACGCCGAAGTCCTTCGTCTTCTCGATGGTGCCCTTGCCAACCTCATCGAGCATAAGGCTGATCTGGTCGAGGCAGTTGAGGGTGGCCTCCGCCGCGCCCAGGCTTGCGTTCTCGTTGCGGTAGCGGATGTCCAGATAGGGGTCCCGGAGCTGGGAGACCTGGTTGGCCAATGCGCCGTAGCCGATGTTCAGGTTGTAGCCGTTGGCATAGCGGGGGTCTCCGGTGTTGTAGAGGGAGGAGATGTCCAGCCTCTGCCGGGTGTAGCCCTTGGTGTTGATGTTGGAAATATTGTTGCCCACCAGGTTCATCGCCGACTGGGACGAGTAGATGCCCAGCCGCGCGGCGGTGAAGGAACCAAAGGTGCCGATGACTGCCATATCATATTCTCCTTATTTCTGCATATAGTTGCCGTCACGCCTCTCACGCCAAAAAGTCGGATTGGCGGAGCGGCTGCTCCGGGAGGGGCTCGCCGCCGTTGTAGTCTTTTTGTATCTTCTCAATGGCCCGCAGGTGGCACTCCAGGGTGTCCCGGGCCACCTGGGACGCCGCCTGGAAAATCTTATACTGCCCCTGGAGCTTCACCACCACGTCCTGGGTGGCAAAGTACTCCTCCTGGGGACAATGTCCCAAAAGGTCCCGCAGGGGGACTTCACTCAGCCCCATCTGCCGGACCAGCTTTTCCCGCTTCTGATCCGCGCCCCGCAGGGAGAGGCTGAGCACCTGCTCCCGCTTCATGCACGCGTCCACGGCCTCCAGGTCCCCGCAGCTGACGGCGGCGGTCTTCTGCTGTTCCACAGCCGTCAGGTCCTCCAGGGTCCTGGTCAGGCTCTCCAGCAGGGCGCGGTAATCCGCCCACTGCCCGGCCATCACTCGTCCACCTCCATAAGGAGCATCCGCGCCGCCACCTCCCGGGCGTCCACGCGGTACTCCCCGGAGCTGACCTGCGAGCGCAGCTCCTGGATCTTCCCGGTGGTGTTGGCGGTGCGCACCTGGTGGGACAGGCTGGACACCGCGTCCAGGAAGCTGCGCCGCTCCTCCTGACCCAGGGGGGCGGAGGGGGCGAAGCGGTCGTATCTCCCGTCGGGACGGCGGGCGCGCTCCGCGCCGGCGGCCGCCCTGGGGAGCGTGGTCTTTTTTTGAATGGGCGAAATGCCCTCTGTACCGATCATCAACATCCTGTTGACCTCCCATCCATACGCGCCGGCGGTGCGGCCAGGCGGTACACGCGAAATCGAATCCTTTGTATTATTTCTATCGGACCCTAAACGGAAAAAATAACTTGCCCTGTGAAAATTTTTCTAAATTTCTCCCAATCTCCCCCTCTCCGCCGGGAGACCGGAGAAAAAGAGGGGAAGTTTTCAAAAAATTTCATTGCAAGCGGCACCTTTTTCCGATATAATAGGGCTTGATAACCGGCGGCCCCTCCCGGGGCCCCAGGACCGAGTAAAAACAAGGGGTAGATTCGCATGGAGATTTTAGAATATTGTACAAAGGCAGAAATATTTGACAACGACGGCAAGGTGCTCTGCGAGGCCATGGTCTCCATCGGCCCTATGGGGAGCCTCCTGCTCACGGTGCCCCGATCCCTGGACTACCTGAACCAGGAGATTTTCCGCATCCTCTTCTATGACCCCACCCTGGGCAGGCTCACCTGCCGGTGCGCCCTGTCCTCCCCCCTGCTCCTGCCGAACCAGATGACCTCCCTGCGCTGTGACATCCTCGAGCGCGTCAGCCAGGAACAGCGCCGGCAGGACCTGAAGGTCCCCCTGAAGGTCCCCACGGGGATGGACATCACCATCCACGTCACCCGCCGCCCCGGGGACAGCCTCTACATGACCGAGGAGGGCCGTCCGGCCCGCCTGATGAACCTGAGCGCCGGGGGCGCCTACGTGCGCACGGAGGTGGTGCTGGAGGAGGGCCGCCAGCTGTGGTTCGACTTCCGGGGCGCCGGCGCCCCCATCCGCCTGACCGCCCAGGTACTGCGGGTGGAGGACCTGACGGCCCAGCCCAACCGGCCCCTCTACGGCTACGGCTGCAAGTTCGTGGGCCTCCCCGCCCGGGCCGAGTCCCAGCTGCGCAGCTTCGTCTTCAAGGAGGAGCGGCAGCTCTATAAGCAGAAGAAGTGAACAAACGCCCATTTTTCCGGCCGGACGTCCTGCGTCCGGCCCTTTTTTGCACCCCTCCGCCGTCTTCATAAATTCTTAATACTTTTTTGCGAGAAATACCTTGACAAGTGAAGTAACTCCTGCTATGATAAGGCCACAACACAAGAGCGGACCGCCCGGACCCGGAACAGACAGTCCAGAGGGCGGCCACGGAAAGGAGTGTTTCATTTGTCCATTTCTTCGGACACCCTGCGGGGACACACGGACACCATCATCCTGACCCAGCTGATGCGGGGAGACAACTACGGCTATGAGATCAACAAGACCATCCGCCAGCGCACCGGCGGGCAGTACGACTTCAAGGAGGCCACCCTCTACACCGCCTTCAAGCGCCTGGAGCAGAACGGCCTCATCTCGTCCTACTGGGGCGAGGACGGCCCCGGCGCACGCCGCCGCTACTACGCCATCACCGACGAGGGCCGCCGGCGGTGGGAGGAAAACTGCCGGGATTGGCAGACTACCAGGGCCCTTCTGGACGCCCTGATCTCTTTGGAGGATGAGTGATATGGAAAGGATTCGCACAAGATTCATCATCGCGGTAACGGAGCGCCTGGCCTCCGCCGCCGACAGCACCGCCAAGGTGGAGCTCATCGAGGAGCTCAGCGACAACCTCTACCAGCGCTTCCAGGAGCTGCTTGGAAACGGCGTACCGGAGGAGGAGGCCTACCGCCAGGCCCTGGAGGACCTGGGCGACGTGGAGGAGCTCCTGGCCTACCTGGAGAGCCTGGGCCCCGACGGCTCCCTCCCCCGCCAGGAGAGCGCCCCCAGGGGCTTCACCGAGGAGCTCTTCCAGGGCGTGGAGAGCATCGTCCGGGAGACCGTCAGCCAGACCCGGGACGCGGTGGACCAGGCCGCGGACATCGTCAAGGGCGTGGCGGACAAGATCAAGGACAAGTATCCCGACGGCTTCAAGGGCAAGGTCTACGTCCACTTCGACGGCGACGACGCCCATGCCGGCTGCTGCGCGGCTTCCGAGACCGCCGGGGAGCCCGAGCCCGCCCGGGACGGCAATAAGGGCTGGTCCTTCTCCGTGGGCTACAACAGGGACCGGGGCGGCTTCTTCTGTGAGAACGGCCGCAGCCGCCGCCTCACCGGCACCGCCTTCCCCTCCCCGGAGATCAAGGGCATCGACGTGCAGGTCATCAACGGCGATGTGACCATCAACCTGGACGACGACCCCGAGGCCGACGTGGTCATCACCGGCGAAGCCGAGGAGCTGGAGGCCCGCCTGTCCGACAGCGGCGTCCTCTCCATCCGGCAGGGGAAGACCGCCAGCCGCTCCTTCTTCTTCAACTTGGGCCTGGACAAGGCGGATGTGGAGCTGACCATCCCCCGGCGGCTCTGGGAGAGCATCCAGATCAGCACCACCAGCGGGGACGTCGGCCTGGACACCGGGCTGGAGGTGGACCGCCTCTCCATCAAGACCGCCAGCGGCGACACACAGGTCAGCGAACTGAGATTCCGGGAGCTGTTCTTCAAGTCCGCCAGCGGCGACCTGGACGCGGACGGCCTGGACGGGCAGTTCGTCCACGCCGAGAGCGCCAGCGGAGACATCGACCTCACCGGCCGCTTCGACACCATCGAGGCCACCACCGCCAGCGGCGAGATCGAGGTCGCTGACCAGGTCCGCTGCATCCGGTGCTCCAGCGCCAGCGGGGACATCGAGGTCCGCACCGCTCTTATGCCCGACCAGTTGGAGCTCTCCTCCAAGTCCGGCGACTGCGAGGCGGCCATCCCCGAAGGGCAGGGCTTCGCCCTCCGCTTCAGCACCGTCAGCGGGGAGCTGGACACAGGCTTCCCCCTGGTCGGCCCCCTTGGCAGCCGCTCCGGCGAGGCCATGTACCTGGACGGCGGCGGACGCAGCTACCGTATGAGCACCGTCAGCGGCGACCTGACCATCCGCCCCCTGTGAGACGGGCAGTTGAAACGAAAGAAGGACGAATGATATGACGAAACAAGTGACGGATATCGTGGCCTACCTCTCCTGGCCGGGCCTGCTGGTGTCGTTCCTCATCGGGGACCGCGCCGGGAGCCGCTTCCACCTCAACCAGTCCCTGGTCATCTGGCTGTCCATCACCCTGCTGGGCATCGTGACCCACTGGATGCCCCTCATCGGCTGGATCGTCCGCATCGTGGGGATGCTCTTCTGCGCCGCCTGCTGGTTCATCGGCTTCGTCAACGCCATCCAGGGCGTTGAAAAGGAAGTCCCCCTGCTGGGGCAGATCCATCTGCTGTAAGAGCACCCTATGAAACGGTTTTTCGCACTGGTCCTCGCGCTCTGCGCCCTTCTGGCTCCGGCGGGCTGCTCCGGCAGTCCCGCCGGGCCGGAGGGGCCTTATCACGACGGGGAGCTGACCTACTCCAATCTTGTGGGAAAAGCGGTCCAGGAGGAGGTCCGCGCCGTCCTGCTGGCCGCGGGCGTCTCTTCGGAGGATGTGGATACATTCTTCGTCTGGGTGGACGACTTCAACCAGGCCATGGGGGACTGCCCCTCCTACCGATTGCAGGACGCTTTTACCACGGTCAAGGCCCCGGCGGTGGACTACGGGGAATACGGGCCCATGTCCCGCACCTGGTACAAGGAAAACCAGCGGGATTATGGCGACGTCCTCTGCCGGATCGCGGCGTTTCAGCTGACTAAGGACGCCATCACCACCGCCTCTGCCATCGACAGGCGGGACTGGGCCTGCTATACGGAGGACCAGTGGCTCTGCAGCGACTGGGAGGCCATCAGCACCTCTCCTCTGATCGAGTTTTCGGAGGAGGAGACAGAGGACTATTTTACGCTCTACAACCCCGTCAGCGCTGCCGGGAAGTCCCTCTCCGCAGAGGAGATGTACCAGGCCGTTCTGGACGCGTGGCAGGAGCGGGCCGTCGCCTTCACCGAAGGCCCCGTCTCCCTGGTGACGGTCTGGAGGCAGTGGGAGGACCAGATCGCCGCGGCCCACGCCGCAGTCCTGGTTCAGAACGGGGAGGCGCTGCTCCTGGTGGAGAAGACCAACCCCCAGTCCCCCTACCAGGCCACCAGGTTTTCCACTCTGGAGCAGGTCCGGCAGTATATGTATGAGTCCATCCACCAGGAGGACCTGCGCTACGGCGATGAGACCGGGATCCTCGTTGTCCTGCGCAATGATACCCCGCTGGAGTGAGGTCCCCACAAAGCAAAGGAGTATTCTCATGAAAAAAGCATATAAAGGGGCCGCTGTGCTCCTGCTGTCCGCCGCAGTGCTGGGCCTCACGGCGTTCAAAATCGCTGAGGTCACCTGCGTCTCGCCAGATATCCCTGCCCGTCCCCAAAGCGAGGCCCCTGCCTCGTATTCGGTCTATGCGCCCTATGGACTGCACTTCAACGAGGCCAAAAATGAGCTCATGTTTGAAAAGGAACTGGTCCGGTACTTTTACGACGGAGTCGATCTCGGTGATGGTATGGCCGCCGTGCGGTGCGACTACCTGAACGAAAACGGGGCGGTGGACGTCCACACAGTGCGGGAGCCCGCCGCCAACGGGGACGGCAGCATAGACCCCTTTGGCAAACTGCTGGGGATCGAGCGGTACAGCCAGGAGGAATTTGACCAAAGGGATTTCTCGGACTTCTACGGCCCTTCTGAACCCGTGGCCTATGCTGTAGGCAGTGATGACCCGACGGCCAAGTCCTTTTCCGACCGCTTTGCTCCATACAAAGCGTTTGGCATCGAATACGTCGAGGCGCAGTCTGTCAGCGGACGCGGGAACGTCTACTACAACGGACAGCTGGTGGATACCTTCATTGACATCACCCCCGCAGACGGGGTCTTCTCCTTCCAATCCGCAGACGGCGGCGGGATCAAGGTCCAGACCGTCTATGATCCGGACGGGGCGCTCACAGGCGTTCAGGCGCTGCGGCGATGAGACCGGGACCCTCACCGTCCTGCATAACGGCACGCTGCTGGAGGCCGGAGCCTGATCCCCGCTTTGGCGGCACACCATTGACCGAGGTCTGTTTTATGAAAAGATCGCGCTTTTTTCTCTTCGCGCTCCTGCTGGTACTGACCCTTTCCGCCTGTGCCGCCGAATTCGACGGCAGCCGGACGGGGAATGACCGCGAGTTCATTATGGAGTACAAAGTCCTGAACAGAGCTGACTCCCAGGACCTGACCGCCCGGGCCGGAGACACCATCCACGGCGAGCTCACCGTGGACAGCGGCGCCCTCTCGGTGTCGGTCTGCAAGGAGGGGGAAGCGTCCCTCTACGAGAGAGCGGCTCTCTCCGCCTCCGAGACCTTCGACCTCCCTGTGGAGGCCGGCGGGACCTACACCGTCACGGTGGCCGGGGAGCGGGCGGCGGGCGGCGTCCGCTTCGAGGTAGTTCCCGGACAGGGATCGAACTGATCCCTCCCTCCTATCCAAAATGCAGGGACAGCCCGCCTTTCGGCGGGCTGTTTCTGTATTCCGGCCAAAAGTGCCTGTTTTGTCCGTTTCTTGCGGCCGCAGCGGCAGGAGGGCCCGTTTCCCTTCACGATTTATTCATTTCCGCCAATCCAAATGCCTGTCCCTTAGTAAAAAATGCACAAAAAGGAGGGGCAAACTTCCACGTTTTGCGCAGGGGGTTGCGGTTGAGTTTTTTAGAAAATGATGGTATGATATACGTGCATGGAGAATTGGGTGGGGCGTTATCCCGCCCACTCTGTAATATTTGAGGAGGAACAGTCCAATGAATGCTTATGTTGCCAGCGTAATCGAGAACGTGAAGAAGAAACACGGGAACGAGCCCGAGTTTGTTCAGACCGTTGAGGAGGTCCTCACCTCTATCGCCCCCATGGTGGACAAGCACCCCGAGTACGAGAAGGCCGACCTCTTGAACCGCATGGTCGAGCCCGAGCGCATGTTCACCTTCCGCGTCGTGTGGATGGACGACAACGGCAATTATCACACCAACATCGGTTACCGCTGCCAGTTTAACGGCGCTATCGGCCCTTACAAGGGCGGCCTGCGCTTCCAGCCCAATGTCTACCCCGGCATCATCAAGTTCCTGGGCTTTGAGCAGATCTTCAAAAACAGCCTGACCGGCCTGCCCATCGGCGGCGGCAAGGGCGGCGCTGACTTCGATCCCGCCGGCAAGTCCGACGCCGAGATCATGCGCTTCTGCCAGAGCTTCATGACCGCTCTCTACCGCTACATCGGGCCCGACATCGACGTCCCCGCCGGCGACATGGGCGTGGGCGGCCGCGAGATCGGCTACCTCTACGGCCAGTACCGCCGCCTCAAGGGCGTGTGGGAGAACGGCGTCCTCACCGGCAAGGGCTTCAGCTACGGCGGCAGCCTCACCCGTCCCGAGGCCACCGGCTACGGCGCGATGTACTACCTCCAGGAGGTCCTCAAGCACGAGGGCGAGGACATCAAGGGCAAGACCATCGCCTGCGCCGGCTTCGGCAACGTCACCTGGGGCATCTGCAAGAAGGCCATGCACCTGGGCGCCAAGGTCGTCACCCTCTCCGGCCCCGACGGCTACATCTACGATCCCGATGGCGTCTCCACCTCCGAGGAGAAGGTCAACTACCTGCTTGAGATGCGCAACTCCGGCCGCAACAAGGTCAAGGATTACGCGGACAAGTTCGGCGTCGAGTTCCACCCCGGCGAGAAGCCCTGGGGCGTCAAGGCCGACGTTATCATGCCCTCCGCCATGCAGAACGACGTGCACATGGAGCACGCCAAGCAGATCGTGGCCAACGGCGTGAAGTACTACATCGAAGTCGCGAACATGCCCACCACTAACGACGCTCTGTTCTATCTCATGGAGCAGAAGAACATGATCGTCGCTCCCTCCAAGGCCGTCAACGCCGGCGGCGTGGCCGTCTCCGCTCTGGAGATGAGCCAGAACAGCGAGCGCCTGGTCTGGACCGCCGAGCAGGTGGACGACCAGCTCAAGGGCATCATGCAGAACATCCACAAGGTCTCCATGGAGGCCGCTGAGGAGTACGGCCTGGGCTACAACCTGGTGGCCGGCGCCAACCTGGCCGGCTTCAAGAAGGTCGCCGAGGCCATGCTGGAGCAGGGCGTGTTCTAAGAAGCCCCGCCCAATCCCCCAATTCTCCGCAAAAAGGCCCCCCGGGAAGCTCCCGGGGGGCTTTTCATGCTGCTTTCAGTTTTCCAACGCCGCTCCACGGACCGGCGCACCGATATTCATTTGACGCCGCCACGCGGGCGCTTCACCGTCATCCGCCCAGTACTCGTCCAGCTCCTGTATCCTGTCATCCCGCAGGCGCAGGAAGCTCGTGACATGGAACGAGGCGCTCCCGTCCTTGGGAAACACCCGGACCGCTGTGATGACCGTGCCGTCTGTCCGCTCGATCCGTTCGATCTCACCGGCCCATTGGCCGGGGTAGTCACAATTCGCCCGGACGTACTCCTCCACTGTAAAGCGCTCGTTGGAGCAGTGCCAGCGGATGACCGCGCCGCGGCAGAAATATTCCGGCAGTGCCTTACGGTCCTGGGACAGGACGGCGGACCAAAACGCTCTGATATCCATGGCACCCTCCTTACAGCTTCAGCCCCATTTCGAGGCGCACTTCATGCCGCTCCGGGTCCTGGTTGGTATACGCGTACAGGTCGAACCCGATGATCTCAAAGCCCATCTTTCTGTAAAACGCAATGGCCCGCTCGTTGCAGGTCTGCGTCTCCAGGACGGCCATCCGCGCGCCGCTCTCCCGTGCAGCCGCAAGGATCGCCTGCATCAGCGCGCTGCCGGTCCCGCGCCCCCGGTTTCCCTCGAGAATATGGATATTGCTGATCCGGCAGCGGTTGTTCCACTTCTCATGGAACCCCTCCACAAAGCCCAGCATCGCTTCTCCCTCAAAGGCTCCCAGTGCAATCGGGTGATCCAGCCAATCGCTCAGGAGCTTGTCATCAAACGACAGCTCCTTCTCCTCTCCGAAGGGAACATATTCCAGGGAAAAGGTGGTCCCGGAGCGTCTGATGTCATAGTAGCCCTTTGTACGGTATTTCACCGTAAACGGCTGATTCTTATAGATTTTCTCGTCCAGCTGAACGATCTGCACTGCTGGTCCCTCCCTTGCTACCAAGTTCTGACGCGCTCAGGTCAGAACCACTTCGTCTTCTCATCCCTGAACTGCGGCGCATCGCCGTCCCGATAGGGGTCGTACCGGTCCAGGTTACAGCCGAACTCCTTCAGCGCCCTGATCTTGTTGTCCGGCGTCCACTCCACCAGGGAGAGACCGTCGAACTGCTCCACCCGGCCGTCGTTCATCTGGTTCCTGAAATACCACTCCACCACCGTCCGGTCCTCCCGATGGAAATATCCCTTGATCTCCCATACCAGGACCTTTCCCCGGGCGTTCCACTCCCGGAACCAGTGCCGGACTGCGGCGCGGCTATCATATTGCGGGCCCCAGCTCTCGATATAGCAGACATCCTCCGCAAACATACCGTCGATGCCCAGGTCCTCCTGCCGGAGCCACATGTCGAACCACTGCCGGATGACTGCCTCGCGTTCGCCCACGGCCGTCAAATCTTGATGACCTCATACGCCCGGGTGCCCAGATTCAGCTCCCCGGCGGCCTCGATGGTCCGCACGCCCTGGCGGGACTCCATGCGCTCGATGAGGGCGGCCTTGCCCGGGTCCTTGGAGGCGTACACCGCGTCCACGCAGGCCTGGTCCACCGCCACCGGGTCCAGGGAGGCGAAGATGCCGATGTCCATCATCTCCGGCTCCGCCGGGTGCTCGCAGCAGTCACAGTCCACGCTCAGGCGGTTGGCTACGTTGATATAGACGATGTTCTTTGCGCCCATATAGGCCATCACGGACTGGTCCGCGTCGGCCATGGACTCCAAAAAGCCCACATGGTCCGCCTTCATGAGGGCCTCGAAGGAGGTCTCCCCGCTGCCGGAGGTGTGGATCCACTGCTTGCCGTGGGCGGAGGCCACGCCGATGGACATGTTCTTCAGCGCGCCGCCCAGGCCGGCCATGGGGTGGCCCTTGAAGTGGGAGAGCATCAGCATGGAGTCATAGTTTTGAAGGTTCTTCCCCACAAAGTTCTCCTTCAGCCGCTTGCCGCCGGTGATGGGCAGGGCGATCTCCCCCTCCTCATCCATGAGATCGCAGGGGGCGATGGCTGTAAAGCCGTGGTCCTTCATGGTCTGCCAATGGGCGGCGCTGGTGTTGCGCCGGCCCTCGTAGGCGGTGTTGCACTCCACGATGGTGCCGTTCAGCTCCTGGACCAGGGGCGCGATGAGGGCGGGCTGGAGGAAGTTGTGCCCGCCGGGCTCACCGGTGGAGATCTTCACCGCCACCTTGCCCCGCAGGGTCACCCCCAGGGCGTGGTAGATTTTTTGCAGAGCCTCGGGGGTAATCTCCTCCGTAAAATATACTTTTGCCTTTTCCATAGAGGTTTTCTCCTTTTCAAATGTCCGATCCGTTTGGTGGTCTCGGGTCAAAACTTAGTATAGCGCATGGAGCTGGCTCCAAGTCAAGGGGAAATTTGCTTTTTCGTGAAAGTTACAGCGCAGCCGCCGGTCAACTCCCAAGACCGCGTTTTTTATGCTGGCTGCAGAAGCGGGCTGTGCCTCCGCACAGCCCGCTTTTCATTTCCCAGCCGCGATGAACTCCGCAAGGAGCTTCACAAACATCAGTCCCAGCACGGCAAAGATCATCCCGCGGACCCGCTTCCCGCCACCCTGGATGGTGTAACGCGCGCCGCAGTAGTTTCCCAACGCGCTGCACACCGCGGCAGCGGGAACCAGGGCCCAGACGGTCTTTCCCCCGAGGATGAAGGATACCGCCGCTGCCGCGTTGGAGGCCAGATTGACCACCTTCGCACAGCCGGAAGCGCTCACAAGGTCCAGCCGCAGCGCGGCAGTGAAGATCATGATGAGGAACGTCCCGGTGCCGGGGCCTACCAGGCCGTCGTAGCAGCCGATGGCCAGACCAGTCAGGAGGCTCAGCAGGGCCTCCCTCCCGCTGGGGAGGGCCCCGGCGGGGGCCTGACCGAAGTCCCGCTTCAGCGCCAGGAACACCGCTACCACCGGCAGAGCAGCCAGCATCAGCCCCTGCAAAACGGCGGCGGGCAGGAGCTTTGCGGCCTCCGCGCCGGCGTATCCTCCGGCAAGGGCCCCCAGCGCCGCCCACAGGGCCACTGGCAGCCGGATCTTCCCGCCCCGGAAATATTTCACCGAGGCGGTGAAAGACCCGATGCCGTTGACCACCTTGTTGGTTCCGGCGGCGGCGTGGACGGGGATGCCCGCCATGAGGTAGGCGGGGAGGGTAATGAGTCCGCCTCCCCCAGCGACACTGTCCACGAAGCCGCCCAGGAAGATCAGCGGACAGACGATGAGATATACCAGCAAAGTGAAAACCTCCCAACAGCAAGAGCGCCAAGGGCGCGAATGGGGTTTTACCGGGCCCCCGCCAGCTCCACCAGGCGGCGGAACAGCGGGCGAAAGCGCCCGCAGCGCTCCACCAGCTCCTCCGGGTGCCACTGCACCGCGTAGACGCTCCCGTCCTGGTTTTCCATCCCCTCGGCCACGCCATCGGCGGCCCAGGCGGTGATCTGGAAGCCCGGCGGAGGGGTCTTCACCGCCTGGTGGTGGTAGCTGTTGACCCGCAGGGGCTCTTTCCCCAGCAGCTCCTCCAGCACCGACCCCGGAGCCAGGGTCACGCGGTGGGTCAGCTGGGCGCGGATGGAGCGGTCCTGACTATGGGCGACAGAGCCGGGCCGCTGGGTTGGCAGGTCCTGGTAGAGCGCCCCGCCCAGGGCCGCCGCCACCAGCTGCATCCCCCGGCAGATGCCGAACACGGGGAGGCGCCGCTCCAGGGCCAGGGCCAGAAGCTCCATCTCCATGCGGTCTCTGTCCTCGTTCATGTACGTGACCTGGGGCCGGGGCTCCTCCCCGTAGAGGTTCGGCGTCACGTCCTCGCCCCCGGGGAGGAGCAGGCCGTCCAGGATGCCGGTGTAATCCCGGGCCCGCTCCGGGCCGCCGCCCACCGGTACCAGCACCGGCGTGCCTCCGGCGGCAAAGATTGCGTCGATATACGGCGTGTTGATGATGTGCTTGCCCGGCAGAAGCGCGGGATTCTCCGCCGCCGCAAGTCCGATCCGCGGCCTCACTGTCCCTCCTCCCCGTGCTCCAGCGCCCGGCGGAAGGCTGGAATAAAGCGGGATTCAAAGCGCTCCAGGGTGCCGTGTGCGCTGTAATCCGCCCACAGAGCGGGCTTCTCCGCGTCCATTGTCAGCGGGTAGGTGTCGAAGACCGCCTCCTCCAGCGCCTTCTGGTACGCCCGGGCCGTGGCGCAGGCGCGTCTGGCTCCGTCCTGAGCCGCCTTCTCCAGCCCCCGGGCGATGGCCTCGCCCCCAGCTGCCCCAAAGCGCTCCAGGACGGCCTCCAGCAGATAGTAGTAGATCTTGATGCTCAGCGTCTCAAATCCTGCCTTGGCATCGGGCTTAACGGCCTCCAGCACCGGGGGCACGTAGCCCGGGTCATACTCCGCAAAGCACAGGGGCTTGAGGTCCTCCGGCAGGTTCTCCGCCCGGAGGACCACGTTGAAGGCGCAGTACTCGTCCCCCTCCTGGGTCAGGGTCTTAGCTAAGTTCGTGTGGCCGTAGTCAAAGGCGTAGCCGTTATAACAGGCGGGGTGGAACTCCTCGCAGTACATACGGCCGATCTCCCGCTCACCGTAGCGCTTCCAGACATCCGCCATGGGGCAGACCAGGGTGTGGGACACCCGGGCCTCCGGCACCAGCTCCTGGAGCTCCCGGCGAAAGCGGGGGTCCGGGGGCAGGTCGCCCCCCAGACCGAAGAGGCTCTGCATGTTGACCTTCACCCCCAGCGCCTGGTGCTTTTTCCGGCTGGCGAGGCCCCGGTCCCGGCCGTAGCGCCGGGTGCCCTCCCGGAGGGCGCGTTCCCCCTCCAAGCCGAATTCGTCCAGCACCTCCCTGCACAGGAAGGAGTAGAGGAGCGTATAGTTGTCCGAAAGGTCCATGGTACACTGCTCTTGATAAGTATACATAGCCGCATCCGCCTCCTCAATCCAGCCCGGCCCGGATGGCCGAGAGCACATAGGTATTGACCAATTCCCAGGCCTGGGAGTTCTCCTCCCAGACCGGCTCCTCCGCCTGGAGGGGGAAGTTCTCCCGGACGAAGACCTCGTCCAGGGGCCGCAGGGTATGCCCCGCCTGGGTGCGCAGGGCCTCCACCGCCTGAGCGGCCCACTTTTTCAGCCCCTCCGTCACAGCGCAGACCCCCTCGCTGCCGCAGCGCTCCCCGGCGGCCTCCAGCAGGCGGCAGCAGACGGAGATGGTCAGGTCCCGGATCCCCTCGCCAAAGCCGGCGGCGGGCGTCTCCTCCTGCGGGGCCCCGCTGGGCGGAAAGGCCTCGGCGGCCCGCTCCGGCGGGGTGTTGGCCTCCCGGAAATAGGCGGAAAACCGGCAGAAATTGTCCCGGGGGCAGGTCAGGTTCTTCGACAGGTTCAGCTGCCCCGCGCCCTCGGTATAGGCCAGGACCTTTGCGTACTCGTACTCCTCGCAGAAGAAGCTGCCCAGCCGCCCTTCGCCAAAGCGATTCCAGAAGCTGGCCATGGGACAGGTGTAGACCTCCCAGATCTGGCGGTCCTTCTCATCGAAGAGCACTTTTTTCCGCGTGCGGGGGTCCTCCACCCGGGGCCTGCCGCAGTGGAAGAGGCCGTGGAGATCCGTGGGCGCCCCCAGCTCCCGCAGCCGCTCCAGCTGGCGCTGTCCGTCCCGGCGTCCGGCCCGGCGCACCGCCTCCCGGATGACGCCCTCCCCCGCCCTGGTCCCGCACAGGGCCAGGATCTCCCGCCCCAGGCACAGGAACATGGCGGAAAAGGCGTCCTGCTGATTTTGCTGTACGATGTCGGCGCAAGTATACATAGCGTTCAATTCCCTCCTTTATGATCGAGAAGACGGTTCTCCGGCGCAGACGAAGCATGACACGAAGTGGTCCGGCTCCACCTCCGTCAGCTTTGGCTCCCCCTTCCGGCAGCAGTCCTGGGCAAACCGGCAGCGGCTGGCGAAGCGGCACTCCGGCGGCGGATCGATGGGCGACGTCAGCTCGCCCGTCATCAGGATGCGCTCCCTGCGGTTGTGGAGGCTGGGCACTGGAATGGCGGAGAGCAGGGCCTGGGTATAGGGGTGGACCGGGTTTTGGAAGAGCGTCTCCGCCGGCGCCTTTTCAATGGCCTGGCCCAGATACATGACCATGATCTCATCGGAGATGTGGTAGACCACGCTCAGATCGTGGGTGATGAAGATGTAGGTCAGATTCAGCTCCTTCTGGAGGTCCTGCAAGAGGTTGAGGATCTGGGCCTGGATGGACACATCCAGGGCGCTGACCGGTTCGTCGCAGACAATGAACCGGGGCTCCAGGGCCAGGGCCCGCGCGATGCCTACCCGCTGGCGGCGGCCGCCGTCCAGCTCGTGGGGATAGGTGTTGTAGAGGCGGCGGGCCAGGCCCACCGTGTCCATCAGCTCCGCCGCCCGCTTTTGACGGCTGGTCCGGTCCGGGTACATATGGTAGAGCTCCATGGGCTCTTCGATGGTCTCGCTGATGGTCATGCGGGGGTTCAGGGAGGCGAAGGGGTCCTGGAAGATCATCTGCATCACCCGCCGCTGCTCCCAGAGCTCCTGCCGGCTGAGCTTGCTGACGTCCCTCCCCTCAAACCAGACGCTGCCCGCCGTGGGCTCCTGGAGGCGGATGATGGTGCGGCCCAGAGTGCTCTTCCCGCAGCCGGACTCCCCCACCACGCCCAGGGTCTTTCCCGCCTCGATGGTAAAGCTGACATCGTCCACCGCATGGACGCTGCCCTTGGCGCTTTTGAAGTATTTTTTCAGGTTCTCGACCCGCAGCAGCGGCTCACCCATGGCGCAGCACCTCCTTCCCGATATTGTCCCTGTTGTAAAGATGGCAGGCCACCATGTGCTCCCCCGTGCGGCAGACCGTCCCCGGCGGCTCTTTAAAGCAGCGCTCCGCGGCGTACTCGCACCGGCCGGCGAAGGCGCAGCCCGGGGCCCGGCGGCTGGGGTCCGGCATCAGGCCCGGGATGGGCCTCAGCCGGGTGCGGCGGTCCTCCATGCTTGGCAGGGAGTTGAAGAGGCCCGCCGTGTAGGGGTGGAGGGTGTGGTCGAAGACATCCTCCAGTGTGCCGTGCTCCACGATGCGGCCGGCGTAGATGACGCTCACGCAGTCGCAGACCTCCGCCACGATGCCCAGGTCGTGGGTGATCATGAGCATGGAGGTGCCGTTCTGCCGCTTGAGCTTCTGCATCATGTCCAGCACCTGGGCCTGGATGGTCACATCCAGGGCGGTGGTGGGCTCGTCGGCAATGAGCAGCTCCGGGTTGCAGATGAGGGCCATGGCGATAACCACCCGCTGCTTCATACCGCCGGAAAACTGGTGGGGGTACTCCCTGCCCCGATCCCCGGGGATGCCCACCAGCTCCAGCATCTCCCGGGCCCGGGCGAGGGCTTGGTCCTTTTTCAGGCCCTCATGCTTTTCCAGCACCTCGGCGATCTGGCGCTCCACCGTCAAAACGGGGTTGAGGCTGGTCATCGGGTCCTGAAAAATCATGGAGGCGGCCCTGCCCCGCATACTTTGAAGCTCCCGCTCGTTCATGCCCTTCTGGAGGCGCTGCTTCTTGTGTTTGGGGCCGGTCTTCGCGGCATCGGGGGCCGCCTGGAGCACGCACTCACCGTTCAGGTGGATACTGCCGCTGGTAATCACCCCGGGGGGCGTCTGGACGAGGTTGAGGATGGCCAGGGCGGTGGTGGTCTTCCCCGCGCCGGTCTCGCCCACCAGACCCAGGGTCTGCCCCTTTTTGATCTTCAGGTCCAGGCCGTTGACCGCGTAGACGGTGCGCTCCCGGGTGCGAAACTCCACCGACAGGTTTTTGATCTCCAAAGCGTATCCGGTTTCCTTGCGTTCCATATTCTACACCTCCTTATTTCAGCCGCGGGTCCAGAGCGTCCCGCAGGCCGTCGCCCAGCAGATTGAGAGCCAGGATGGTCAGCATGATGCACACGCCGGGGATGCAGGCCAGGTAGGCGCTGTCACGGATGAACTCCCGGCCGCTGGAGAGCAGCGCCCCCCACTCCGGCTGCGGGGGCTTCACCCCCAGGCCCAGGAAGCTCAGCGCCGCGGTGTTGGAGATGGTGGCGGCAATGCGCAGGGTTGTCTGGACGATGATGGGCCCCATGCAGTTGGGGAGGATGTAGCGGGCGATGGTCCGCCCGGTCTTCACGCCCACGGCCCGGGCCGCCTCCACGTACTCCATGTCCCGCACGCCCAGCACGGCGCTGCGCACGATGCGGGCAAACGTGGGTACCGAGGAGATCGCCAGGGCCACCACCAGGTTGGTGATGCTGGCTCCCAGGGCGGCAACGATGACGATGGCCATCAGCATCATGGGCACGGCCAGGAAGACGTCGCAGGCGCGCATGATGACGTTGTCCACCATACCGCCAAAAAATCCGGCCACCGCCCCCAGAATGCCGCCCACCAGGAGTCCGAAGGCCACGGCGGCCACCCCGATGGACAGGGAGATCCGGCTCCCATGGACCACCCGGGCCAGAAGGTCCCGGCCGAACTCGTCCGTGCCGAACCAGTGCTCCGCCGAGGGCCACTGGAGCCGCTGGCTGATGGTCTGGTCCACACAGGTGGTCTGGTAGTCAAAGAGGACATCGGCAAAGACCGATATCAGGATCAGCAGGACCAAAAAGACCATGCCCGCCACAGCGGCCTTGTTCCGGCAGAGGCGGAAGAAGGTCTCCTTGAAGCCGCTGTTTTTGGGGATGGAGGCGAAGTCCAGCTCCTCTTCCCGCTGTTTGTTGTTCCGTTTTCCGACTTCCATGTTCCTTCCCTCCTCTCAGCGGTACATGGTGCGCACCCGGGGGTCCACCACGCCGTACAGCAGGTCCACGATCAGGTTGACAAAGGAAAAGCATACTGTCAGCAGGACGATGCACCCCATCACCGTGGGCGTATCCCGGCCGTTGATGGCCTGGATCATCATCCGGCCCACACCAGGCCAGGCGAAGACCGTCTCCGTGAGCACCGCGCCGCCCAGCATCTGCCCGATCTCCAGGCCGATGACCGTGATGGTGGGAAGCATCCCGTTGCGGAAGGCGTGGCGGATGACGATGGCGCCCTTTGAGAGGCCCTTGGCATAGGCGGTGCGGATGTAGTCCTGGCGCAGGGTCTCCACCATGGACGAGCGGGTGGTGCGGGCGATGGAGGCCATGTTCATAAACCCCAAAGAGATAGCGGGCAGGACGATGCTGTTCCAGCTCTTGGCCCCGTACACCGGAAACCAGCCCAGCTTCAGGGAGAACAGCAAAATCAGCATCACGGCCAGCCAGAAGATGGGCATGGACACGCCGATGAGGGAGATAACCATGCTCACGTTATCCACCCAGGTGTTCTGCTTGACCGCCGCCAGGATGCCCAGGGGCAGCGCCAGCAGCACCGACACCACCGCCGCCACCAGGGCCAGGCGCACCGTATAGGGGAAGCAGGCCATGATCTTGGCGGTGACAGACTCGCCGCTGGTGTAGCTGGTGCCCAGGTCGCCCCGGAGGAGGCCCCCCAGGTACGCGGCGTACTGGGCCAGCAGGGGGCGGTCCAGGCCCATCTCGTGCTCCAGCTCCGCGATCTGCTCCGCCGTGGCGTTCTCACCCAGGATCATGGCCGCCACGTTGCCCGGGGCCAGGTGCATGATGAAAAACACCAGCAGCGTCACGCCCAGCAGCACGGGGATCATGTACAAGATCCGCTTGCCGATGTATCGCAGCATATATCACGCGCTCCTTTCTTTCTGTTGATGGAACGCGGGTCCCGTCTCTGCTCGAGGCGAGACCCGCAGTTTTGGTGCTGTGATGTTTACCAGTGCATGGTGCAGAAGTCCACATAGCCCGTGGCGCTGCAAACCACGTTTTGCAGTCCGGCGGCGTGGGCGCGGAAGTAGTTGACCTGATAGATGGGGACGAACCAGCAGCGGTCATTGGACTCGCGGATGATGGTCTGGATCATCCCGGTCCGCGCCCCGGCGTCCATGGTGGTGTTCATCTCCTCCACCAGCTCGTCCATGTGCGCGTCGGCCATGCCGGCGGGCGTGTTCTGCCGGCGGGTGGAGTGGAAGCGCTGGACGTAGGTCATGGCGTTGGCCGGGGACCAGGAGACGATGGCGGAGACCAGGTCCGTAGTGCGCATCTGCTCCTGGTAGGTGGCGGAGTCCATCTCGTTGATGGTGACGTTGATGCCGATGGCGGACAGCTGGTTCTGCATGATGGTGGCGATGGCGGTCTTGGTGGCGTTGCTGCAGATAATGTCCAGGGTCACTGTGGAGGGATCGCCGCCCCAGGCGGCCATGTACTCCTTGGCCTTGTCCACATCATAGGTGTAGCTGCCCTCATCGGTGGACTCGGCGTAGCCCATGGAGACACAGGAGTAGCTGGGGGTGCCGTAGCCGTTGAGGGCCCCGGCGACGATGTCCTCCCGGTTGATGGCGTAGGCCACGGCCTTGCGCAGGTTCTCGTCCTCAAAGGCGGTGGTGACGGTGTTGAGGAAGAGGAAGAAGTTCTCCACGCTGACCACCTGCTCCACGGTGACGCTCTCATCGCTCCTGAGCCGGTCGATGTCGCTGGAGGCCACGGAGTAGACGAAGTCCACGTCCCCCGCCTCCAGGCTCATGGTGCGGGTGGAGCCCTCGGGGATCATGACGAACTCCAGGTTCTGGATGGCGGCCTTGCGGGAGGCATCGAAATAGCCGTCAAAGGCCTCGAACTGGATGGAGTTGCCCTTGTCCCAGGAGACGAACTTCCACGGACCGGTGCCCACGGGGTTGGCGCTGAAGTCGTTGCCGGAGTCGATGAGGGACTTGGGGAGAATAAAGTTGAAGTGGTAGCCCAGGTCGAAAAGCAGGTTGGGCGTGGGGGCGGAGGTGGTGATCTTCACCGTGTTGCTGTCCAGGGCCTCCACCTTCTCCATGGAGCCGGTGTAGATGGCGCTGGCGGCGAAGGTCTGGGCGTACTGGATGGAGGCCGCCACATCGGCGGCGGTCAGCTCCTCGCCGTTGTGGAATTTCACGCCCTCGCGGAGCTTGAAGGTCCACTCCAGGTCGCTGTCCTGGGTATAGCTCTCCGCCAGGTCGCAGACCGGGGAGAGGGTCTCCATATCAATGCGGATGAGCCCGTTATAGGTCAGAAGGTTCATCTGCACGCCCATGAGGGAGTCGTGGTCGCAGGTGGACAGGTAGTCCGGCTCGTCAGTCAGGGCCACGGTGAGGCTGTCCTTGCCGGCCGGGGCGCCGCCGGAGGCGTCCGGGTTGCCGGTGGAGGGGGTGCTGTTGGAAGGCTCCTTTTCACCGCCGCCTCCGCCGCATCCTGCCAGGAGGCTGAGGACCATGCACGCGGCCAGCAGGAACGCCGCGCAGCGCTTCAGGGACAGGGATTTCTTCATGTTACAAACCTCTCTTTCATCCTTTTCGTCAATCTTTTTGCCGGAAACCGGAGGAAAACCGCCATCTCGTGCCCCCCGGCGCCGGCTGGTGCAAATCCACTATAGCATTTTTCGCCTTTTTGTGGTAATATATGTTTTGGTTTAGTACAATCTACTTTTAGTATAACCAAAAGGAGGCCGGACCCATGACAAATAACCAGATCCAGTATATGATTGAGGTGGCGAGGACGGGCTCCGTCAACCAGGCGGCCCGCAACCTCTTCATCTCCCAGTCCGCCCTCTCCAACGCCATCCGCAGCGTGGAGCAGGAGTTTGGGCGGAAGATTTTCCACCGCAGCTCCCGGGGCGTGACCCTCACCCCCTTCGGGAAGCTCTTTATCGCCTACATCACCCCCATCAGCCACCAGCTCGAACAGCTCTACGCCATGCGCAATACCGACGTCAACAGCCAGATCCCCTCCCTGAGCATCATCAGCAACGGCTTCTACTACATCACCGACCTGCTGGCCGCCCTGGGGGAGCGCTACAGCTCCAACGGGCTGCGGGTGTTTTTGCAGGAGGAGTACAGCGGCAATTTTCTGGAGCCCATCTGCAACCGTGCGGTGGACCTGGGGATCGTGCGCATCTGGAGCTGCTACCGGTCCTACAATCTGGAGGAGTTCTCCAACAAGAAGCTGGTCTACCACCCCATCTGTGAGCTGCAGATCGGCGTGGACCTGGGCGAGAAGAACCCCCTCTACAACCACCCGGAGCCCTCCATCGCTCCGGAGATGCTGGCCGGGTACCCCCAGATCCTCCACGAGAGCCTGGACCACGGCCCCTACTCCGACATCATGGGCCGGCTGAACCTGCCGGTCAGCAGTGTGCGGTATGTGGTGGACTCCCGGGCCACCATCTATGAGCTGCTGGACAAGACTGGCGGATATGTGCTCAACTCCCGGAAAATCTCCTTGGACGGTCAGCCGCGGCTCGAGCTGCGCCATCACCAGTGGCGCTTCTTTCCCCTCAAGGACTGCTCTGTCCGCTCGGAGATTGGCTATCTCACCCGGGAGAACACGGTTCTTACGCCGGAGGCCTCCACCTTTATCCAAATGCTGAAGGATTATTTGCTTCGGGATATTATCCCAAATTATTAGGAGCATTCGCTTTTGTTTCTAGTGTAAAACTGACAAATTTTGCCCCCGATTTTTGACTCCCCCGCCCCTCCCAACTGGTCAGACCGTCCCAACGATCTAACGGGACGCTGATATGATTCCCCCATGAAAGCGCGAAAATCATAATATTTGATTTAAGCCAGAAAGGAGTTCGTTATGGACCGTACCGAAGAGAAAATCTGCCGCCTGATTGATGCACACAGGGAGGAGATTATCGCCTTTGGGCAGGATCTCTGGACCCATGCGGAGCTGGGCTTCCAGGAGCACCGCACCGCCGGAAAATTTGCCGCCGCCATGAGAGCCCTGGGGCTGGACACCCAGGAGGGGCTTGCCGTCACAGGCGTGAAGAGCTTCCTCAAGCCCCGGGGCAGCGGACCGGTGGTCTGCCTTATGGGCGAGTTTGACGGCCTGCCCATTCCCACCCATCAGTATGCCAATCCCGCCACCGGCGCCGCCCACTGCTGCGGCCACCACGCCCAGACGGCGGGGGTCATGGGCGCAGCCCTTGCCCTGGCAGACCCGGAGATCGCCGAAGCCCTGGACGGGAACGTGGTCTTCTTCGGCGTACCCGCCGAGGAGTACGTGGAGATCGAAAAACGGGAGCAGATGCGCCGGGAGGGCCTGCTGCGTTATGGCTGCGGCAAGTGCGAGCTGCTGCGCCTGGGCGCGCTGGACGACGTGGACATCGTGGTGGGGCACCACGCCAGCTGTACGAAGAAATACTGCGTGGCCAACCGCTCCTGCAACGGCTTTGTCACCAAGATGATCCGCTTTGAGGGCCGCGCCGCCCACGCTGCCGGGGAGCCCCAGGCCGGTCTGGACGCCATGAACGCCGCCCTCATCGCCATGCACGCGGTGGACGTACAGCGGGAGAGCTTCCGGGACCAGGACACCATCCGGGTCCACGGACGCCTGTCCAAGGGGGCGGAGGCCGCCAACATCATCGCCGAAGACGTGCGCCTGGAGTACTCCGTCCGGGGCAGGACCATTCCCGCCTACCTGGACGCGGCCAAAAAGCTGGACCGCTCCATGCGGGCCGGGGCGGTGGCCACGGGCTGCGGCGTCACCATCCGCACCCTGCCCGGGAACCTGCCCATCGTGCCGGTGAAGGACGCAGGCGTGATGGCGGAGGTGCTGGGCCTCGTGTGCGGGGACACTCCCGTCACCTGCACAGGACCGGATTTCCACTCCACCAGCTCTGGCGACTACGGCGACGTCAGCTGTCTGATGCCGCTGCTGCAATTCAATACCGGCGGCTTCCGCGGCGCCTTCCACAGTCCGGACGTGGAGGAGGACGACCCATACGAGGCATACGTCGTCCCGGCAAAGATCTTCGCCCTGACCGCCTACCGGCTCCTGCGCTCCGGTGCGGACCGGGCCAAGAGCATTCTGGAGGAGTTCCGGCCCACTCTTACCAGGGAGCAGTACCTGGAGCTGATGGAGGGGATGCTCTCCGAGGAACGGGTGGAGCCCCAGCCCCTGCCCCTGCTGGACCCCGCCTCTACCGTTGTCTGACGCAGAAGCAGCGGGGCTCTGTGTGTCAAAAAAGCGGCGCTGCTGGAGCGGCCCCCGCATTTCACGGCGGTAGGTTATGCGTTTTGCCGTCGAATTCCGCCGGAGTTGAGCGAGGGAATCTTTGCGCGTATTCTGATTGTGCAATTTTCAAATTTGCTCATTTATAGTTTTTCAACTATTGATTCGCATTTTCTAAGACAAACCATAGAAAAGACGTTCACAGACGGCCCGCTGCCGCGGTCCTTTTTCGCACCCTCACGCCATCGTTCCCCGCCGCGGTATCGGGCAAGCGGATGATATCCGCCCCTGCGGGTGCGCCGTCCGATGCCGGGTCCCGCCCCTGCACGCCCCGGAAAAATTTCCCCGAGCGCCCTCCGGGACGATTGCAATCTCCGGGGGCGTATGGTATAATAGAGAGCCTCAAAAGATTTCGGAGGAGAGGAGAGCGCTCTGATGCTGACCAAATGGGAGCTGACCATCCCGGCCCTGTCGGGAGACGTCCCCCGACGGGCCTATGTCTACGTCCCGGCCGCCTGGGAGGAGGACCCCTCCCTGCGCTTCCCGGTGCTGTATATGTTCGACGGGCACAACCTGTTTTTCGATCAGGATGCCACCTACGGCAAGAGCTGGGGCCTTCTGGAGTACCTGGAGGCCAACCGGACGCCCCTCATCGTCGCCGCGGTGGAGTGCAACCACGGGCCCAACAGCGCCCGCCTGGTGGAGTACTGTCCCTTTGCCTGCGAGATGCCCAACGTGGGCTATCTGCCCGGGAAGGGGAAGCAGTACATGGAGTGGCTCTGCTGGGTCTTCAAGCCGGAGATCGACAGGCGCTTCCCTACCATCCGCAGCCGGGCCAGCACCTTCATCGCCGGGAGCTCCATGGGGGGGCTCATGAGCCTGTACGCGGTGATGGCGTATAACTGCGTGTTCTCCCGGGCGGCGGCGCTCTCGCCCTCCATCTGGTTCGGCGCGGGGAAGATGGACCGGCTGATCCGCACCGCCCCCATCTCCCCGGGGACGGTGGTGTACATGGACTACGGCTCCCGGGAGCTGGATTTCCACATCAACACGCCGGAGCGCTACCGGCGGGTATCCACCCTGCTCTTGGAGCGGGGGGTCCACCTCACGACCCGCATCGTCCCCGGCGGCAACCACAACGAGGCGAGCTGGGAGCGGCAGATCCCCTTCTTTCTGCCCGCTCTGCTCTACGAGGCATAGGAGGCAGGTTTCATGGAAACGCAGTATTTTAAGCACTACAGCCCCGCTCTGGGCCGGGATATGGAGTGTAAGGTCTACGGCCGCAAGGGCCGTCCCGTACTCTTCATCCCCTGTCAGGACGGGCGGTTCTTCGACTTTGAGAACTTCCGCATGACCGGCGCCTGGGCCCCCTGGATCGAGAGCGGACAAGTGATGGTCTGCTCCATCGACACCCTGGACGCCGAGACCTGGTCGAAAAAGGACGCTGACCCCTATTGGCGCATCCGCCGCCATGAGCAGTGGGTGGCATACATTACCGATGAGCTGGTCCCCTTCCTGCGGGAGCTGGTCAACGCCCGCAACGGCTGGACGGGATATCCGGGCATCATCGCCGCCGGGTGCAGTCTGGGGGCCACCCACGCGGTGAACCTCTACTTCCGCCGCCCAGACCTCTTTGACGGGCTCTTGGCCCTCAGCGGCGTCTATTCCGCCTCCTACGGCTTTGACGGCTACATGGACGAGCTGGTCTACCGCAACTCCCCCGTGGACTACTTGGCGGGGATGACGCCGGACCACCCCCTCATCCAGGAGTACAACCGCCACAAGGGGATCGTCTGCGTGGGGCAGGGCCCCTGGGAGCTTCCGGAGACCACCCGCCGCCTGGGGGAGCTCTGCCGGGAGAAGGGCATCGCCCTCTGGGTGGACCTGTGGGGGCACGACGTGAGCCACGATTGGCCGTGGTGGTACAAGCAGACGGCCTATTTTGTCCCCCATCTCCTGGGCTGACCGTCCCGCCGTTCGATCGAACACCGCCGCGCCGCCGTTTTCCCGCCGGGGAGCCCCCGGTGCCGTTCAACGTGTCCGCAGGGGCGGATGATTTCCGCCCCTGCGGGATGGTGTATCCTCCCTCCGCCGGGGGGAGGGAGGATACACCATCCGCCGGGGGGAGGGATATTAACCTCCCAAAACTTTAGCAGACTACCAAGCTAAAGAGAGAAAGTGAGAATGTGCTATGAAAAATTTCATCTTTATCTCCCCCAATTTCCCCGCCAACTATTGGCTCTTCTGCCGGGAGCTGAAGGCCGACGGCATAAACGTGCTGGGCATCGGGGACCAGCCCTACGGCGAACTGAGCGAGGGCCTCAAGGAGAGCCTCAGCGAATACTACAAGGTGGACGATCTGGAGGACTACGGCCAGGTCTACCGGGGCGCGGCCTTCCTCGCCTTCAAGCACGGGAAGATCGATTGGCTGGAGTCCAACAACGAGTATTGGCTGGAGCGGGACGCCCAGCTGCGCGCCGACTTCCACATCACCACCGGCTTCCAGCCGGAGGACATGCCCCGGGTGAAGTACAAGTCCCGGATGAAGGAGTACTACGCCAAGGCGGGCATCCCCGCCGCCCAGTGGCATCTGGTGGACGGCAAGGCGGGATGCATGGCCTTCATCGAGCGGGTGGGGTGGCCGGTGGTAGCCAAGCCCGACAACGGCGTAGGGGCCTCCGACACCCACCGCCTCACCTGCGAGGCGGAGCTGGACGCCTTCCTGGAGGCGAAAAACCCCGCCGTGCCCTACATCATGGAGGAGTTCGTCCACGCGGAGATCAACTCCTACGACGCTGTCATCGACTCCCGGGGGGAGCCCATCTTTGAGACCGGCAACGTCACCCCCTCCTGCCTCATGGACGTGGTGAATCTGGAGGACAACTGTATCTATTACATCGTCAAGGACCTGTCCGAGGACGTGCGGCGGGCGGGGCGGGCCGCGGTGAAGAGCTTCGGGGTAAAAAGCCGGTTCGTCCACTTTGAGTTCTTCCGCCTCACCCAGGACCAGAAGGGCCTGGGGAAGCGGGGAGACGTGGTGGCGCTGGAGGTGAACATGCGTCCCTGCGGCGGCTTCAGCCCGGACATGATGAACTTTGCCAACACCACGGACGTCTACAAGATCTGGGCGGACATGATCGCCTATGACCGCTCCACCCTGCCGGTGGGGGAGCACGCCTACTGCGCCTTTGCGGGGCGGCGGGACGGGAAGAAGTTCGCCCTCAGCCACGAGGCGGTGCTGGAGAAGTACGGCGCGCAGATGAAGATGGTGGAGCGCCTGCCGGACGTCCTCGCCGCGGGCATGGGGAACCAGATGTATGTGGCCCTCTTCCCGGAGCGGGAGGAGATGGAGCGGTTCTATCAGGACGTCCTGGAGAGCGGGACGTGAGCGGAAAACCGGCCGGGACCTCCCGCGCCCCTTGGAGGGGGCATGCGGGAGGTCCCGGTCAATTTTGGGGGGAGGGCGTACCGGCGGAGGCGGCTCAATACCACACCGCCGCCGCCACCGCGTCCCCGGGCCCCTGGAAGCCCAGGCGGAGGACGCCCCCGCCGGAGGCGATCACGCACGCCCCCGCCGCGAGGGGGACGCGTCCGGCGTCCAAAGCGGCCCAGCCGGAGCCCCGGGCGCAGTAGAGCAGCAGGGCGGTGTGCGCCAGGCCATCCGCGGGGGCGGGCAGGGGGATGGACGCCTCCCCGGCCTCCGGGAAGCGCAGGGGGCGCAGCTCCCCCCGGCACTTCCCCTTGCGGAGCATGAGGTTGAAGTCCCGGCACCGGCCAACGCTCACCGTCTCCGCGCCGCCGTCGAAGGCGTGGGGCTGGTAGGGGTCCAGGGGGAGGGGCTCCCCGCCGTCGTGGCGCAGGAGCAGGGAGCCCTCCAGGAGCATCAGGTGCCGGTCGTAGTCCGGCAGGGGGGTGAAGGCGCTCTCCCCGTCCTCCACCACGGCGGAGCTGACCCGCCACAGGAAGTCCCGGCCCGCGTAGGAGCTCTCCGGGGGGAAGAGGGCAATCTGGGTGGTGGTCCCGCCGGACCAGCGGCTGACAGCGTAGTCTTTTTCTGTGAGATGGATCATGGCGTCACGTTCCTTTCTTGCGGTTCGGAGATGTGGAGCTCCCCGTTTTCAAAGTGGAATTCCCGGGTGAAGGGCAGTTCATCGCCGCAGGTGTGGTCGATGACCAGGAGGAGCTTGTCCCCGGCGGCGGCGGTCTCCCGGATGAGGGCGAAGACCTGTCCGGCAGTCTCCGCGTCCAGCCCGGCGGTGAGCTCGTCCAGGATCACCACCGGCGCCTCCTCCAGCCGGAGCCGGAGCTTGAGCAGGAGGAGCTTCTTGCGCTGTCCCACGGAGAGGGAGCCGCCGTTGTCCCGGATGGTCCGCCCGTCCTCCGGGAGCCCCGCCTGCCGGAGGAGCGCCCGGGCCTGCTCGTCCTCCAGGGGATGCCCGGAGATGAGGGAGAGGTAGTCCTGAAAGGTCTCGTTGAGGAGCCTCTCGTCCTGACTGATAGAGAGGATCTGCCGCTCCAGCGCCTCCTGCCGGTAGCAGGGGAGGGGGATGCCGTCGAGGAGGACCTCCCCCGCGTCCGGCGGGTAGAGCCCGGTGAGGAGCTTGATGAAGGAGGACTTCCCGCTCCCGTTGGGGCCGCTCAGGCGGATGCAGTCCCCCCGCTCCATGGTGCAGTTTATGTGCTTGAGCGCCGCCGCGCCGCCGGGGTAGGTGAGAGCCGCGTCCCGGAAGGTGACGGAGGAGAAGGGGCCCGTCCCGTCCCCGGTCTGCCGCTTGGGGAGGGTGCGCAGGACCTCCACATGGGCGAAGCTGACGTGCATCTTCATCACCTGCTGGAAGTGGGACTCCAGCAGGCGGGACTGGTCCATGATGAGGCTGGAGACCATGGTGAAGAACATGAGGTTCGCCACGGAGTTCCCCGCCGCCGGGATGGCCAGGAGCGCGGAGAGGGCGATGGAGAAGAGGGTGTGGTAGCCGCTGAGGAGCTCGGTCCAGAAGATGGTGTGCCAGTCCTCCCGGATGGCGGTGTCGATGAAGTCCCGGAGGTTGGCCGAGGTCTTCCCCTGGTAGTAGTCCAGGAGCCCCCCGGTCTGGATGAGGGGGAGCATCTCCACGAACTGGGTGCACCAGGCGTCGTGGACCTTCATCTTGGCGTTGGTGCGGCCGGCGGTGCGGGAGAGGACCTTCCGGCTCAGCCAGGACAACAGGAGCCCGAAGGCGGCGGCGAGGAGGATGAGCACAGTCATCCGGGGCTCGCAGAAAAAGGAGATGCCCAGGGCCGCCAGGACCACCGCCAGGGCCCCCAGCATGGAGGGCGCGGCGTGGCCGATGACCCGGAAGACGTTGAAGATGTCGGTGTAGAGGATGTTCCGCACCACGGCGGGGTCCAGGCGCTCCACGTCGGCGTAGGAGGCTTCGGCCATGGAGCGCTCTGCGGAGAGGGAGAGCTCCTCGATATACGCCCCGCCGAAGCGGTCCAGGGAGAGGTACCAGGCGATCTTGATGAAGACCTTCACCAGCAGATAGCAGGCGAAAAAGCCGATGCCCAGGGCCAGGACGGCGTAATCATCGCGCCGGGAGACCTGGTCGATATACTGCCGCAGTCCCCAGGGGACGAAGGTGTCCATGGCGGTGATGACCAGGATCAGGGCCATGGAGGCAAGAAACTGCCGCGGGAACCGCCGGACCGCCTCTTTGAAATAGCGCAGGATGAGGTTCATGGTGGGACCTCCTTATAAAATGGTTCGGCCTCACGCCGGAGAGAGCCGCCCCGCCTCCATGACGAACCTCCCGTCGTAGAGCCTGTCCAGGTCCGGGACGGGCTTGTGGCAGACGTGGATGACGCAGGCGTCCTCCCGGAGCAGGAGCTCCTCCACCAGCCGGGCGTTTTCCGGGTCCAGGGCGCTGGTCACCTCGTCCAGGAGGTACACCTCCGCCCGGCCCGCCAGGGCCCGGGCCACGGCCACCCGCTGCCGCTCGCCGCCGGAGAGGCTCTCGACGGTCTCCGGCGTCAGATCCTGCCCCCGGTAGCGTTCCAGGAGGTAGCCCAGGTTCAGCTTCTCGACCACCTCCCGGTACCGCTCCGCCGGGATGTCCCGGCCCAGGAGGATGTTCTCCTCCAGTGTGGCGTAGAAGAGGCAGGGCTCCTGGAACACGGGGCAGACCTTCTTATAATAGGCGTCCGGGGCGATTGCGCTTACCTCCCCGCCGCCCAGGCGGACGGCCCCCTCATAGGGGAGCTCCCCGGTGCGGGCAATGAGGCTCAGGAGGGTGGATTTCCCGCTCCCGCTGGGGCCGGAGATCATGTAGTTCTTCCCCGGCCGGAAGGTGCAGGAGACGTCCTTCAAAATCTCCAGCTCTCCCGCCCGGCAGGAGACGTGTTCCACCCGGATGGGCCCCCCTTCGCAGGGACGGCCCTCCTCCGCCGGGGCGGGGCGGGTGATGTCCTCGTAGCGCTCCACTAGGGGCCGGACCTCGTTGCGGGCGTGCTGGAGGTAGGCCAGGACCTCGATGGGGGAGGCGATGAGGCTCTCCAGCTGCAGGGCGGCGATGAGCCCGCCCACGGTCATATGCCCGCCGTAGATGAGGGCCGCGCCGGCGGTGAAGAGGAGCACCGTCTTGACCACCTGGAGGACCGTGGTGACGCCTCGGACGGTGAGGCTCACCCGGAGGCGCACGGCCTCGCTGGCGGCGGCGTCCCGGTTCGCGCCCTCCAGGAGCTCCACCGCCCGGTCCCGGCAGCGGTAGGTCCGCAAAATGTGGAGGCCCCCCAGGAAGGAGCCCAGGAGGGTGTTGTACCGGGCCGTTTTTTGGGAGAAGTCCTTCCGTGCGCCGCCGCCCTTTTCCCGCAGGGCCCTGGGGAGATAGACGATGAGGGCGCTGGAGGCCAGGATGATGAGGGCCAGAAGCCAGTGGATGGTCACCAGGGACACAGCGGAGAAGAGAATGAGGAAGGTACACTGGACGATGTCCAGCAGGCCGATGAAGAACTGCTCGACGATGCTGGGCAGGTCGTTGTTGAGGAAGGAGGAGAAGGCGGCGGTCTCCTCCCTGCGCCTGCCGCCGGTGCGGGTGTAGGCGGCGAAAGCCTGGGTGCGCATATGGCGCTTCTGCCGGATGCGAAGGCCCTCGTTGAGGCGGTAGGAGGTGAGGTCCAGCACCACCCGGGCGAGGCTCAGGGCGATGAACAGGCCGAACACCCCCGCGCCCCCTCCGGCGGAGGAGATGACGGTGTTCACCAGGTCCCCGGACACCGTGGAGCACACCACGCAGGCCCCGCAGAAGATGAGGTTCACCGCCAGCGCGGCGAGGTAGAGGGCCCGGTTGGGCCCCAGGAGCTTCCAGACTTGCTTCATGGGAAAGCCCTCCTTTCTGAAACTGCCCTGATTATACGGAATTTGGGGGAATCTGTCAATCGGGGAGGAACGGCGCGGTGTTGTGGGCCCTGCAAATTTTTGCCGGCTCCCAGGGTTTATCACTTTTGTGTTGAGCTCTCCCCGGCCCGCCTCCCCCGGGTCCTGTACGGAATTTCCCAAATCAAACCGCCAAATTATTAAAATTTTATGAATTTATTTTTGCGTTCCCCATTGCTTTTGCGGGAAAACCTGCTATACTAACTATTATCTAGGACTATGTCCGCTTATTACCGGCTTTTCCGGTATGAACTGCTTTTCTCTGGGTACAATGAAAACAGTTACCCGCTCATATATAAAAAAGAGGTGCAATCCTTTGATCAAATATATTGTTGAGGGCGGCCGGCCCTTGTTCGGCGAGATCCACATCAGCGGCGCAAAGAACGCCGCTGTCGCCATCATCCCCGCGGCACTGATGGTCACCGGCCCCTGCCGCATCGAGAACGTCCCCCAGATCAGCGATGTCACCATCCTCCTCGGCGTCCTCCAGGACCTGGGCGCAAGCGTGCGCTACCTCAACCCCCACACCGTGGAGGTGGACTGCACGAAGCTCCGCAACGGCCGCGTGCCCTACGAATCCGCCCGCCAGTGCCGGGCCTCCTACTACATGCTGGGCGCTCTGCTGGGCCGCTTCGGCGCGGCGGACGTGGCCCTGCCCGGCGGCTGCAACTTTGGCGGCACCCGGCCCATCGACCAGCACCTGAAGGGCTTCAAAGCCCTGGGGGCCCAGGTGGACACCCAGGGCGGCTTCGTCATGGCCGAGGCCGCGGGAGGCCGCGTCAAGGGCACCAGCATCTTCCTGGACAAGGTCTCCGTGGGGGCTACCATCAACATCATGATGGCCGCCGCCCTGGCCGAGGGCATGACCGTTATCGAAAATGCCGCAAAAGAGCCCCATGTGGTGGATCTGGCCAATTTCCTCAACTCCATGGGGGCCAACATCATGGGCGCGGGCACCGACGTCATCAAGGTCCGGGGGGTGGACAGCCTCCGGGGCGGGACCTACTCCATCATCCCCGACCAGATCGAGGCCGGGACCTATATGGCCGCCGTGGCCGCCTGCGGCGGCTCGGTGAAGCTCTGCAACATCATCCCCAAGCACATGGACTGCATCACCGCCAAGCTCACCGAGATGGGCGTGGAGGTCCAGGAGGTGGACGACAGCCTTCTCGTCAGCCGCATCGGCCCCCTGGTCCGCACCAACATCAAGACCATGCCCTATCCCGGCTTTCCCACGGACATGCAGCCCCAGGTGGCGGCGGCGCTGTGCCTTGCGAGGGGCACCAGCGTCATTACGGACAACGTCTGGAACAGCCGCTTCCGGTATATCGACGAATTCAAGCGCATGGGGGCCCAGATCCAGGTGGACGGGAACCTTGCCATCATCGAGGGCGTGGAGCGCCTGACCGGGGCCCAGCTGGAGGCCTGTGACCTGCGGGCGGGCGCGGCCATGCTCATTGCGGCCCTCGCCGCCCACGGCATCAGCGAGATCACCAACGTGCAGTATATCGAGCGGGGCTATGAGGACGTCATCGGCAAACTCCGGAGCATCGGCGGGAGCATCCGCGCCGTGGAGGTCCCGGAGGAGGAGCCCTTGGCGGTGAGCTCCGCGGGCTGAAGGGGCCGCAAGCCCCTACATAGCGCGGTAGAACGGCCAACGCACCCGTAGGGGGAGAATATCCGCCCCTACGAAATGGAGGGCGTCCCGTTCCCAAGGCGGAAACGGTTTTACATCCTTCGAGGACACAAAATAATTATGACAAAATTCTGGACATTTGCAAGCGGGTCCACAGGGAACGCCTCTCTGCTGGTCTGCGGCGAGGTGGCGGTGCTCATCGACATCGGCATCTCCTGCCGCCGCATCTTACAGCACGCAGAGGACGCGGGGCGCTCCCCGGAGGACCTGACCGCCCTGGTGGTCACCCACGAGCACGAGGACCACGTCTCGGGCCTTCGCACGTATACCAAGCGCTACAGCACCCCCATCTTCTGCTCCCGGGGCACCGGGGCCCATCTGGACTACCGGCTGGAGAGGGTGCTACCTTTGCTGCGCCCTTTGGCCCTGGGGAAGCCCTGCGATTTGGGAGGCGGCGTCACGCTGACCCTCCACCCTACCAGCCACGACAGCTCCCAGAGTACGGCGGTGCGTCTGGACACCCCCGACGGCTCCGTGGCGGTGCTCACGGACACGGGAGTGGTGCCCGAGGAGACGGGGGCGGCGCTTCTGGGGGCGGACATTTTGCTCCTGGAGGCCAACCACGACGTGGAGCGTCTCCGGGCGGGCCCCTACTCCTACGTGCTCAAGCACCGCATCCTGGGCCCGGAGGGCCACCTGAGCAACGCCGCCGCCGCCCGCTACGCGGCGGAGAGTGTCCGCTCGGGCACCCGCACGGTTCTCCTCGCCCACCTCAGCGAGGAGAACAACACCCCCGCCCTGGCCCGTCAGGCCGTGGAGGCCGCCCTGGCGGAGGCCGGGCTCACCGCCCGGGTGGTGGTGGTTCCCCATAACACTGCAAGCGAGGCGTTCACCCTGGAGAAGTCCCCATGCGGCGTATAACGCTCCTCTGTGTGGGGAAGCTCAAGGAGCGCTTCTACATCCAGGCGGCGGAGGAGTACGCCAAGCGCCTGGGGCGCTACTGCAAGCTGGAGGTCCTGGAGCTCCCGGAGCAGCGTCTGGGAGAGGCCCCCTCCCCGGCGGAGGTCCAGCGCGCTTTGGCCCGGGAGGCGGAGGCCCTGCGGGGCAGATTGTCCGGGCGGTATATCGCCCTGTGCGTGGAGGGCGAACAGCGGGAGAGTGAGGCCTTCGCCAAGCTCCTGGAGCCCCCGGAGCCTCTGACGTTCGTCATCGGCGGGTCCTACGGCCTCCATGATTCCGTGAAGGCCGGGGCTTTTTTGCGCCTGAGCATGTCGAAGATGACCTTTCCCCACCATTTGGCCCGGGTGATGGTCCTGGAGCAGGTCTACCGGGGATTCAAAATTCTGGAGGGGAGCCGGTACCATAAATAGACCGGCGCACCACACCCGTAAGGGCGTACAATGTGCGCCCCTACGGCATCCATCATCCCCGTGGCATTTCCCGAAATCCTGCGCCAAAACATAAAAACTCCCTGACACACGCCGTGTCAGGGAGTTTTTGTTTGCTCAAATTCTGCCTGCGCAGAAGCGGTACGCCCGCAGCAGCAGCGGCCCGAAGGGCAGCACGCTCACCACCTCCGAGGGCCGGGGCAGGTCCTGCTCCACGCCGAAGCCGCCGAGGTATCCCTCGCTGACCAGCTCCAGCCCCTCTGCGGCGCAGAAGTCGGCAGGGTGGACCAGGGCGGCGTCCTTATCCATCTCCAGGGCCCCGCACTGCTGGAGGGCGTCAGCCACGAACTGGGAGCAGAAGTAGCAGTCCCGGCGGCTGAAGGGGCGGTGGAAATAGGCGGTGAAGACGCCCAGGATGTTGTAGCGGTAGCGTCTCCGGGCGGCGTACATGTCCGTAAGGAGCCGCCGCAGGCGCAGGCAGGTCTCCGGACTGACCCGCAGCCGGTACATCTGGTAGCGGATGCGGCCCGCCCCGGCGCGGTCTACCTCCTCCTTGATGAGCCCGGCGGGGAGCATCAGGAGGCGGTACTTGCGGGCGAAGCTGTAGAAATCCCCCTGGAGCCCGTCCAGGCCGATGGATGCGTGGGTATAGGGCGCGTCGGTCATGACGTGGATGAACCGGGAGAAATATGTATTGGATTTGGTGACGAGGATGTAGATATCGCGTGCCACGGGCTCTTCCCCCTTGCTAAAGACTTCCCCTATTATAGCCCAAACCGCCCCTCCTGTAAAGCGGAATCGGGCGGATGGGAAAATTTTATGCGGTCCCGGCAAAAAAAAGGGGCCCAGGGACCGTCTGGGGATGGTCCACGCACCGCGAGATGGCTGATTGGAGGCCCGCCGTCACACCGCGTCGAACTCCCACATCTGCTTCATCCGCTCCCCGGCCCAGACGACCTGGTTGCGGCCATGTTTCTTGGCGTCGTAGAGCATGGTATCGGCGATCTTGAGGTAGGAGGCGAAGGAGTCCTCGGCCCGGGGGACCACGGTGACGCCCCCGATGCTCACCGTCACATAGGGGGACACGGAGGGGTTGTGGGGGATGTGGAGGTCCTCCAGCGCCCGGCGGATCTTCTTCATATGGGCGAAGACCTTCTCCGCGCTCCCGCCCAGGATGAGGGAGACGAACTCCTCGCCGCCGTAGCGGGCCAAAAAGTCGGTGCTCCGCTGGAGGCGGGCGGCGGCGGTTTTGGCCACGGCGGCGATGACCTTGTCCCCGGCGGGGTGGCCGAAGGTGTCGTTGTAGATCTTGAAGTTGTCGATGTCGAACATGCAGATGGAGAAGGGCACGTGGAGCCGCACGGCCTCGTTCCACTTCATGACGCTGTAGAGGTCATACCAGCGGCGGTTGGCGATGCCGGTGAGCTGGTCAGTCAGGGACTGGTGCTCCACCTGACGGCGGTAGTTGTAGAGTTTGATGTGGGTGTTGACCCGGGCCTTGACGATGAGGGGTTTAAAGGGCTTGCGGATGTAGTCCACCGCCCCCAAGACCAGGCCGTGCTGTTCGTCCTCCTCGTCGGAGAGGCTGGTGATGAGGATCACCGGCACGCTCTGGGTGATGACCTCCTCCTGGAGTTTTTTGAGCAGGGTAAAGCCGTCCATGCCCGGCATGACCACGTCCAGAAGGATGAGGGAGAAGCTCTCGCGGCTTGCGAGGCGCAGGCCGTCCTCTGCGGTCTGGGCCACGACCACGTCGTAATCGCCCTCCAGGATGGCCTTGAGCCGGGAGGCCTGTACGGTGCTGTCGTCCACGACCAGGATCTTTTCCATAACCACACTCCTTATCTCCCCGGGGCCCCGCCCCGGCGGATCGTTCATTCAAAGGGGGATTATATACCAATTTTCGGCTTTTCGCAATCCTTTTTTTCGGAAACGGTGGAACATTGCCCAACATGACCGCCGCGAAACGGTCTGCGCCCCTACGAATAGTGCCGTCCTCCGGTCCTCCTCACGAAATGCCCCTTGACAAATCCTCCCAAGTAAAAGATAATAGGTAGTATTACCAGACAGAAAGGAGCGGGAGACATGCGCTACACCGTGGAGTACACGCCCCGGGCGGTGGAGGACCTGAAAAAGCTCACCCCCCAGGCGGCAAACCTCGTCTACAGCTGGACGGAGAAGAACCTGGTGGACTGCCAGGACCCCCGGGCCCTGGGCTCGGGACGGAAAAGAGGGGGCCGGTGGCGCTACCGGATCGGGGCCTACCGGCTGGTGTGCGAGATCGAGGAGGCGCGGATCGTCGTCCTCGCCGTCACCAGCGGGGTGGAGGACCCCTCCGGGACCTATGACCGCCGGGGCCGGGCCAAGCGCCGGGCGCCCAGCGTGTTCCTCAAGTCCACCGCCCGCCAGACGGTGAAGGCGGCGGCACTTCTCATCGTGACGGCCCTTTTGACCTTCGCCTTCGTCTCCCGGGGGGGCGGAGTGGCTGCTCCTGACCCAGGAGGCGGAGCGGCTGGAGGGCTTCTACCGGGCCACCGGCGGCGTCCAGGAGCTCAAGGGCCCCCGGGGGTCTCTTGGGGAGCGGCCCCGGGGCAAGGACGCCTCCGACGTCATCGCCTACCTGGAGGAGAGCCCCTATGTGGAGCGGGTGGACGTGCGGCGAAGCCTCTCCGCCGTCACGCCGGAAGAGCCCGGCTACTCCACCACATACCAGAATGCCAACTACTACTCCGAGGACGTGCTCTTCTACGGGACCCTGCAAGGCGCGGTCAAACTTGAGAGCGCCGACGGCCACCTGGAGGGGGACTACCGCTTCACCTTCCTGGTGGACGAGGTGGTCGTGGGCCTGGAGCGCATGATCCAGGAGGGGGAGCTGGTGGACCTCGTCAACCCCCGGGACTACACCTACTGGACCGGCGGCTTCTGGAGAGACGGCGCGGAGGTGTTCCAGGAGGCGTACATAGACATGGCGGACGTGGCGGCGGAGCTGGAGGCCGGAGGGCGCTATCTCCTCCGGGGATCCCTGGACGAGGAGAAGCCCGGCGTCGTCCGGGGCGGCACCGCCACGGACCCCGACGGCTCCCAGCGGAAGGTGACGCCCTCCCTCTGGTTCAAGCCCCTGGTGGAGGACGGTCCCTGGTACCTCTCCGTGCCGGAGGGGGAGGCGGACTTCTCCGACCCCCGCGTCGCCGGGCTTCTGGAGGAGATGAAGATCTACGACGACAACCAGCACGCCCAGCGCGTCTGGGCCTGCGGGGACCTGAGCGCCATGGTCACCACCGCCGACTGGACGGACGCCCAGGTCAGCCTCACGAAGGGCCGGTGGCTGACGGCGGAGGACACCGAGCTCAAGCGCCCGGTCTGCGTGGTCTGCGACTTCGGCAACCCGGACGCCATCCAGCTGGGGGAGACTATCACCATGAAGCTCCGGGACATCACCCCGCCCGCCGTCTACTCCGGCCCGAAGGTGGGGGACGACCTGTATTGGCTTGCCTACCAGTATGGCTATCTCTGCCAGGAGGAGGACTTCACCCGGCTGGACGAGATCGAGGCAACCAGCGTCACCATCGACTTTGAGGTGGTGGGCACCTACTCCTACGCCGGGAACTGGACCACGGAGTGCATCGGAAAGACCTTCATCCCTGCCTCCCTGGTGCCGGAGAACTTCACCCACACCCTGGAGGTCCCGGAGCCCCGGGAGGTGGCCTTCACCCTCACCGGGCCCGAGGTCCAGGAGGCGTTTCTCGCCGAGAGCGCGGAGGACCTTTTTGCCATGGGGTACCGGGCCGTGATGCCGGAGAGCGGCTGGTCCAACTTCGTGGAGGCCACAGGGCCCATCCTCCGCTCGTCGCTGTACAATGCGCTGGTCTTCGCGGCGGTGCTGACGGCGGGCCTCGCCATTGTCACCGTTGTTTACTTCTACATGCGCCGGAAGGAGCTCCCCATCGCCCGGGCCATGGGTCTCCCGGCGAAGACCTGCGTCCGGCAGAGCCTGACGCCCATCCTGCTCCTGGTGGGCGCGCCGGGGATCGCGCTGGGGGCCCTCTTCGGCTGGTGGTGGACGGCGCAAAACGCCGGGGACACCCTATCCGCGTTGGCCGAGTTCGGCACCATCGACCCCGCCTTCCTGCCCGGGGAGTGCTTAGCCGCAATGGCGGGCATCGCGTTCGCGCTCCTTGCGGGCATGACCCTGCTGGGGGCGGTGGTGATGGTCCGGCGTCCGGTGCTGGAACTGCTCCAGGGCGCGGCGCGGGCCGCTGTCAAGGAGGTCGCCGCAGGGACGGCGGAGCCCTCCCCCTTCGTGCCCTCCGAGGCCCGGGCGGCGGCGGTCACCACCCTCCGCGCCGGGCAGGTGCGGAAGGACAAGCCGGGCCTCCGGGCGGGGCTGACATTCCGCTTCGTCCGGAGGCAGGCGGCGCGGGCGCGGCTCAAGACGGCGCTGACTATCCTCCTTGCGGCGGGGTTCACGGTGGGCCTTGCGGCCATCCAGCTCGCCATTGTTGGAAGTCAGGAGCGGATCAACTGGCTCTACGAGCACACCCCCGTGGAGGCGGAACTGATGCCTGTTGGTGGGTCCTGGGTGGCGTCCATCCGCCGGGACACGGTCCAGGCGCTGATGGATTCCGGATACATCACCGACTATCACTTTGAGGCGAGCGTCACCGTGGGGAGCGGCTATGCGCCCTATGACGCCTCCCAGGAGACGGGCCCCGCCCACCTGGGCCGCGGGGAGAGCCGCGGTCAGGGCCTCCTGGGCTTTGAGAGTGAGCGGGCCTTCCTCTCCTCCGTGGGGAGCGGGGCCGGGGTAACCATCACCTACCACGAGGGCTGGAACGGGTCCCTCTTTGCCCGGGAGTGGACCGGGGACTATGACCCGGCGGACAGCGATACCCTCTTCCCCGTGGTGGTGCCCAAGGCAGTCTACGACGAACTGGAGCTGGAGCCGGGGGCGAAGCTCCAGGTCTTTGCCCGGTCCCGGAGGCCCTTCGAGGTAGCGGGGTACTACGAGGGCTTCACCGGCGGCAGCTGCCCGGACCCCCTGCTCCTGCCTCTGAGCGCCTGCCGGACCCTTTGCAGCGGACGGATCACCTACTCCAAGGCCCATGTGACCCTGGACCCGTCTCTGAACCGTCAGCTGGACCAGTTCGAGGCTGCGCTGACGGAGATCGCGGACCGTCAGCACACCAACAAGCTCCAGCCGGTGATCTGGGACGAGGAGCTCCGGCAGGCGGTGGCCCCTCTGGAGGGGAGCATCCAGCTCATGCGGGCGCTGTATCCGGTGACGCTGGTGCTGAGCCTCCTCTGTGCGGCGGGGGTTGCGGCGCTGTTCATCATGACCAGCGCCAAGGAGGCGGCAATCCTCCGGGTGCAGGGCACGACGAAGCTTCGCACCCAGGTGATCCTGGGCCTCCAGCAGGCGGTGGCCTGCTCTGTGGGCTTGGCCGCAGGGCTGACGGGCGTCTTGCTCTACGTGGGCAGCGCCCGGCCAACCATGCTGGGCGGCGTCGCGGCCAGCTCCGGCCTCTGCGCCCTGGGGTACCTCGCCGCCGCCGTGATCGGCTCCGTCTCCAGTGCCTCCGTGGTCACGGGGCGGCATCCTTTGGAGATGTTACAGGTGAAGGAATAAAAGGAAGGCTGACGGGCCCCGCGGGCCCGTCAGCCTTTTGAATTTACAAAGGAGTGTTGGGCTTCGCCCAAACCCACCAGGGCTTCGCCCTGGACCCACGGCCTTTGAAAAGGCCGGCGAAACTTTTATGTCGCGCTACGCGCCAAAACCTGGAAGTGCGCCTTACATCAACGGCTCCAGATTCAGCACCGGGTGATTCTTCTCGGTGAGGAAATTGAGGAGCTCCTCGGCGTCGCTGGTGACGGTCTCATCGGCCACCATGTCGCAGAAGTTGTCGATGCCCAGCGTCTCCTTGGCGGTGGCGTTGAGGCGGGCGGAGACATCGTCCTTGAGCTCCTTGGGCATCCAGACGATGCGGGCCACGCCGCCCTCGGCGCTTGCGAACTTCTTGGATGCGATGAAGTGGCGTCCATGGCCCATGAAGCCCGGGGTCTGCACGCCGCCGCCGGTCATGGAGGCAAGCTCGCCGAAGGTCATGCCCGTGGGGGTCATTCCGGCGAACTCGCGGTTGACGATCACGAGGCCGTTGCTCATGGGCTCGATGCCGCAGATGCACTCGAAGCAGCCGCAGCTGGTCATGGGGTCCTGCATGATGGAGTAGAGGCTCACATGCTCCACCGCGCCCTGGGTGGCGGCGTGGACCATGCGGTCAACGTCGGGGTAGTAGCCCATGACGGCGTCGGTGCACCCCTCCTTGCTGATGGGCTGGGAGGGACCGGCGTCGTTGAGCTCCTTGGTAGCCTTGGCGTCCAGCCAGCTGACCGCGCCGCAGAGGCCCAGCCGCTCCGGCGTGACCACACAGCAGTGGCTGGGGGCGAAGGATTGGCACAGGGTGCAGGTGTAGAACCGGTCCACGCTCTCGTCGGTCATGGAGCTCAGGCGGTCGTCCCGGGCGTTGTAAGCGGGCATGGCCTCCTCCTTGAGGATGCGGGCGGCCTTCTCCGGGTCGGTGACCAGGGTCACCTGGCACTTGTCCACCACCGCGTCGAACTCGTCCATGATCATGTTATAGAGCACCTCGCCGAAGTGCTTCATGCGCAGGCCCTTGTCGTAGGCGTCGTGGGAGATGCGGATGCGGAACTGGTTGCGCTGTCCGGTGTGCATGACGCCCTCCATGTAGTTGAACCAGGCGTGGATCTTGCGCTCGATGACGGACTCGAAGTCCTTCTGCATCTTGGGCCCGGCGACCTCGATGTAGGTGGCGAGGGCGTATTCGACTTCGCCGCTGTCGATGTCCGGGCCGTCGATGACGATCTTGTGGTCCTCCACGGCGTCCATGTCCCGCATGGTGACCAGCTCGCAGGTGGTGTTCTTGTTGGACCAGAACTCCACCTTCATGTCGGCCTTGCGGATGATCTCACCCTCGAAAGCGGCGGCGAAGGCCACGGGGATGGGGAGCTCCTTGACCTTGATGCGGATATTGCGCAGGGCGAGGGAGCGCTTCACGGTCTCCGCGTGGTCCAGGACGGCCTCCAGGGCGCCGGGGACCTGGAGATCGCCGATGTCCTGGTCCACGACCACGGGGAAGCCCAGGGCGATGGCCCCCGCTCCGGCAGAGACCGTCACGGCGTCCAGCGGGCCGAAGGTGTTGACGAAGGCGGGGACCCGCTCCTTGGTGTAGGCCAGCAGACCTGCCAGATCGCCGGGCTGGACGTTGCCGAAGATGAGGGCGGCGCGGATGGCCACGGTGACCACATGGATGACGCTGGTGACGTCGTGGCCCAGGGGCACCACCCGGAGCTCCAGGCCCATCTTCACGCCCTGCTCCAGGGCCTGCTCGATGCAGCCGCCGATCATGAAGGTGAGGATGCCCTTGGACTGGTAGTCCTTGACCACTTTCGCCACGGCGGCGGGGTCATCCGCCTTGCCCAGGACCACGGCCACGCCGGGGATGTCGCCCGTGACCAGGGGCACGCCCAGGGAGCGGATGATGGGGTCGGGGACGAAGCCGATGCCGGAGTCGGCCTCGTAGGGGTTGGCATTGTCCACGTACTTGAGGCCCTCGATGATCTCCGCGCCCACGGCGGTGGCGAGGCCGGCGTTGAGGGCCGCGCCGATGTCATCGGCGTTGGTGATGAGGCTCTTGAGGACGCCCACGCAGGCGGGCAGGTCGCCCAGGGTCTTGACCTTCACGCCTGTGGCGGCGTAGATGGCGGGGAAGAAGTAGGCGGTGTCGGGGAAGGCGGCAGGGGTTTCGGCCCCGTGCTTGGCGATGGCGTCGTTTACCGCGCCCTCTGTCAGTCCAGCGACGGCGTTGGAACCGGCATAGATCAGATCAGTCAATGCGCTCATAGAAATACAGCCTCCTGTTGATTGGGATTCATTTATTATACCAAAATTTTCCCCGGCTGTACAGGGGGCATTGGATATTTTTTTAGACCCGGCGGCGGTCACCGGTGCCTGCGCGGCGCGGCGGTCAGGACGTACAGCAGAAACCAGGCGGCGGCGTGGACCGTCAGGATTCCGGCGTCTTTTGCCGCCGTACCCATGTTCCCAGCAGACAGGGCCATAATGCCGTCAAAGGCGGGCTGGGATGGAACGATGTTGCAGACCACCGCCAGCGGCCCGCTGACCCCAATCAAAGCGCATAAAACGGGCACCGCGATAAATACCAGCATGATGATCTTGATATAGACCACACCGATCATCAGGCCCTCGGAGAGCTTGCCGGTAAACAGTCCGATCAGCGCCGCCACAAAGGACGACAGAAGAATCAGGGCCAGCATTAGTCCCCAATGGTTCCAGGACAGTTGAAAGCAAATACACGCCGTTATGATAGACGAAAGACTTCCAAAGAGAAATCCCACTACAACTTTCTGTAAAATGTACTGGCAGGGCGTCATGGGCAGTATCTCGTTGACAAACGCCACGCCGTCCTCTTTTTCGGAAATGATGTTCATGGCGTTGAACGTACAGCCCATAAACATAGCCACGATCAGCACGGCGGGGATGAAAATGTATTGAAAACTTTCCAGAATGTCAGGGCGTTCCAGCGTCAAAACCTTCACCAGCTCCGCTTCTGCCCGCTGTTCATAGAGAGCCGGGAGTGTAGCCGCCGCCTGCTGGAAAATATCCAGCTCGTCCCCGCTGATTGCAGTTTTGATGCTGTCCCCGTTTGCGTTCACGCCAATGACATTGGTAGACGGTTCTTTGATGGCGGCGGTCAGTTCTTCCGGCGTTTGGTAGGCCATCACCGGGCCGTACCGCTCCAACCATGTGACTGTCTGCGGGGAGAGGTCGTTTTCCAGTACGCCGAAGTGCAGTTCCCCCAAGGTGGACAGATCAATGGAACCCATGAAATTCAATGCCACGGCGACCAGGATGGGCAGCAGGAACGTCATCAGGCAGAATTTATCTCGCGAAACACTTTTCAGCTGATATTTTAAGCCTCTCACGCCTCACCCCTCCTTTCCAATCTCCCGGTGAAATGCAAGCCGTACCACCAAGAACAGCAGCAGGATCGCACCCACAGTGCCGGCATAGTAGACCGACGAGATTGCCGTTCCGAAATAGGCGTTTTTCAGGCCCATATAGACATGATAGAACGGATGATAGCCGATCCAGTCAAATTTGATTGATGTATTGGCGGATAAAAATACGGGGGTCGCGGCAAAAATGGCAATCACCAGATAGGCCAGCGTAAATTGCCGAAAATCTTTCAGCAGCAGGGCGCAAAGCAGCCCCACCAAGGCCATCATCAGCGACAGGATGGCTGTCTGGAGCAGGATAGCGGGCAGTACCGCCGCCCCGTCGGCAAGCCCTACGTTCAGCAGGGTAAGCAGCACCGCAAAGGCCAGATCAGAGAGCAGGAACACCGCCAGCTTGGACAGGAGGAACAAGTCTTTTCGCGCTGGGAGAATGGCGTGGACACGAATGACCCCCATGCCCTTTTCCTTGAACAGCACAGCGGCAATCCCCAAAAATCCCACAGCGGCCAGCTCAAAAAACAGCAGTTCACAGGTGATCTCTTTCCTCGCCTTTTGTTCCGGCGTGTTGGTACCAAGCACCTCCGGGGCAGGGCTGGCCGAGGGTTCCAGCAGGGACAGGGCATAGTCGGCCCGGTGGCGGTCAACGTGTTCCGCTCCCTTATAGAGTACCACCCGCACCTCCCCGGTGCTGGAATCCAGCCCCACGCCGTTGGCGTCGGAGAGCAGGGCGGTGTCCATATCCTCCATAGAGGAAACAATCTGCACCAGGGGCGATTTTTCTGTCTGTATCCCCGCCGGGTCGTACAGATATACATTGTAAGGCTCCATCTGCATGAAGCGGATATAGCCCAGGTTCACATAGGCCGTATAGAGGATAAGAAACCCTATTGCCATCAAGAAAAATTTCCCTGATACCAGCATCCGGCAATCTTTTTTGAACAGGGCGCAAAATCCCTTTCCCATCAGGACAGCCCCCTCCCCGTGTACTGGATAAACATATCCTCCAAAGTCGGTTCCTGGGAGTGGATGCTGATGATCCCGTCATGGGCAAAGGGGATGCCTGCCTCCAGCTCCGGGGCCTCTACGGTTTTCGTTTCCCGCTGCCCCTGATACAGATAGTCGATCACGACCCGGTGATTGCTGTTTTTCTCTTTCAGACGCTTGGGCGTATCCAGGGCTACCAAATTTCCATTGGAAATGAACGCCACCCGGTCGCACAGCAGGTCGGCGTCCACCATGTTGTGGGTGGTGACAAAAACCGTGGTGCCCTTTTTGCGCTCCTGCTCGATGATCTTTCGGAACAGCACCGCGCCGGAGGGGTCCAGGCCGCTGGTGGGTTCGTCCAGGAACAGCAGCCGGGGACTGCTCACCAGGGCCCGGGCCATGCTCACCCGCTGCCGCATCCCCTTGGAGTAGGAGGACACCGGCTTTTTCAGGAAATCCCGTTTAAATTCCAGCATATCCAGCAGTTCCCCCACATCCCGCCGCTGCTCCCCGGGATAGAAAGAGGCGAAATACTCCAGATTCTCCACAGCGCTCAGGTTGGCGTACAGGTAGGGGAACTCGAAGAGCACGCCGATTTTGCGGAAGAATTCCGGTCCGCGGACGGCGGAGGGGTCCTGTCCGAAGAGGGAGACCCTGCCGCCGTGGCCCTTCAAAATCCCGGTCAGGATTTTCTGGGTGGTAGACTTTCCGGAGCCGTTGGGCCCCAGGAAGCCGAAGATTTCCCCGTCCTCCACGGTGAAGTTCAGCCCGTGGAGGGCCTGCTTGTCCTTTCCGTAGGAGAACGTCAGGTTCTTGACCTCGATCATTCGCCGTCACCCCACTTTCCGCGCCGGTCCTGCTCCTGCCGGCGCCTGCTCTGCCATTTCACAAACCTGATCTTGAGCGGGATGGACACGGCCAGCACCGCCGCGATCCCCAGCCACCAGTACCACTGCAAACCTAAGAACATAAAAAGCCCTCCCTATGTTGAGATAGGGAGAGCTTAGCGGGCCGGTGTGAAATCGGAGTGAGGCCGGTGTGAAATCCGTGTGAAATCATTCTGCGGCGGGGATGGAAAACCAGAACCGCACCCCGTCCGCCCGGTTTTCCGCGCCATAGGGAAGATTCTGCATGGACAGGATCTGCGCCGCGATGGACAGCCCCAGCCCGGAGCCGCTGTAGGCCGCGCCGCTGTCCCGGTAGAATTTCATCCAGATTTTGGGCAGCTCATTTTCCGGAATGGTCCGGCCTTGATTGAAGACAGAGAAGTGCAGCGCCCCGCCGTCCGCCGTCAGTTCCAGCCGCAGAACGCCGCCGGGGCGCACGTTCTTTTTGGCATTGACCATCAGGTTGCCCAGGACCTGCTCCATGCGCCGCCGGTCTGTTTTCACAAACCCCCTCTGCTCCGGCAGTTCATATTGCAGTTCAAAATCGGCGTCCGGGGCGTCGGTCAAAAGCCGCCCGGCCACCGTTTCCACCAGCTCCACAAAGTCGAACCGGGTGACATTCAGGTTTGCGGCCCCGCTTTCCAGCGCCGACAGGTCCAGCAGGGTCACGATCAGATCATTCATGCGCTCCGCTTCGGAGACGATTACCTGGGCGTATTTCTGCTTCTTGGCCTCATCCGCCTCGTCCTGCAAGCCCTCGGCATAGGCCCGGATGATGCCCAGCGGGGTTTTCATTTCATGGGAGAGACTGTCCACCAATTCTTTGCGCCCGGCCAACAGGAGCCGCTCCTTTTCCACGTCCTTTTCAAGCTGCGTGTTTGCGGCCTCCAGCCGGGCGAGGGCCTGTTGGAGGTTTTCGGCCATCGTGTTCAGACTGGCGGACAGCTCCCCGAATTCATCGGCGGAAGAAAGGCCGCAGGGGGCCGAAAAGTCCAGGTCCGCCATGCGTTTTGCGGAGGCGTTCAGCGTATCAACCGGTTTTGTAATAAAGCGGTCCATAAAAAGGTCAATGCCGATAATCAGCAGAAAAACAAACCCCAGCCAGACCAGGAAAGAAGCATCCGCGCTGATTGGCAGGCGGGCAGAGAAAATGTAGGAAAATATCAGCACAACGCCCGCAAGCTTGGAGAGCATCAAAATCTTTTTCCGCACGGTATGGAGGGAAAACAGCTCTTTCATACCGCCGCCTCGAATTTATAGCCGGAGCGGATGAGCGTGACGATATGCCTGCCCTCGTCCCCCAGCTTCTGCCGCAAGGTCTTGATGTGGGTGTCCACGGTCCGGGTGGAGCCCGCGAAGTCAAAGCCCCAGACACGGTTCAGAAGCTGCTCCCGGCTGAACATCTGTCCGGGGTTTGCCATCAGAAAAGAGAGCAGCTCGTATTCCTTGTGGGTCAAGGCGATCTCTTGTCCGTCAAGGCAGACCGTATGGGCATTGGGGTGGAGCATGATTTTCCCGGCGGTAATTGCTCCGGCAGCAGCGGGAGAAGACCGGCGCAGGAGGGCGTTCACCTTTGCAAGCAGCACCCTGGGGCTGAAGGGCTTTGTCATATAGTCGTCCGCACCGCAGCCGTAGCCCCGGAGCTTGTCCTCCTCCCCGCTCCGGGCGGTGAGGAGGATGATGGGCATCCCGCCCATCTCCCGGGCTATTTTGCACACGGTAAACCCGTCCAGACGGGGCATCATCACGTCCAGGATCATCAGGTCCATGGGGTTGGTTTTCAGGAGCATCAGGGCGTCTTCGCCGTCGCCGGCGGTAAAGCAGGTGTGCCCGCCCCTGCGCATGTAGTCCGCGATGATGTCCTGCATGACGGTTTCATCTTCAGCGATCAGTATCTTTGCCATGTTGTCTCAGCACTCCTTGGGATGGGCTTTCTGCATGATAGCACAAAAACACCGGCGGCGCAAGGGGCCCCGCAAAAAGGGGGGGCGTGCGAAAAAAGGGCATCGCATTTTCCCCCATCTGTGTTATAATGGTGCGCACCTGTTGAGCGAAAGGGGTTTTCTGCGGCTATGAAAAAATGGACACGCGCACGGTTCCAGCCCAACCTGCCCCTGGACGGGAATGGGTATGTGACGGCGGGCCCTGCCCACCGCGCCCTCGCCCGGGAGGCCATGGCGCTGGGCCTCGTCACCCGGGCCGGCCTGGAGGTCCGCGCCCGCAGGGTGCTGGAGCTCATCCTGAAGACCGGCTGGCCCCGGAAAATAGATTTCCCCATTTCCGCGAAAAACCCCCTTTTCCTCTTTCCAAACGGGCAGACTTGTGTTATACTAAAAGAATGTATGTGTGTGCATTTTACTCTCACAAAAGAGGAGTGTTTTCATAATGGGACTTTTCACAAAACTGTTTGGAACCTACAGCGACCGCGAACTCAAGCAGATCTACCCTGTCGTGGACAGGATCGAGGCCATGGAGCCCCAGTACCAGGCCATGACCGACGCCCAGCTCACCGCCAAGACAACGGAGTTTAAAGAGCGCCTCGCCAAGGGCGAGACCCTGGACGACATCCTGCCCGAGGCCTTTGCCGCCGTCCGGGAAGCGGCGGTGCGGGTGCTGGGGCAGCGCATCTTCCGGGTGCAGCTGGTGGGCGGCATCGTGCTCCACCAGGGCCGCATCGCCGAGATGAAGACCGGCGAGGGCAAGACCCTGACCGCCACCCTCCCCGCCTACCTCAACGCCCTGACCGGCAAGGGCGTCCACATCGTCACCGTCAACGACTACCTGGTCAAGTACGGCAGCGAGTGGGTGGGCAAGGTCTTCCGCTTTTTGGGCCTCACCGTGGGTATGATCATCCACGGCCTGGACAAGGCCCAGCGGCAGGCCGCCTACAACGCCGACATCACCTACGGCACCAACAACGAGCTGGGCTTCGACTACCTCCGGGACAACATGGCCCTCTACGCCGGGGAGCTGGTCCAGCGGGGCCACCACTTCGCCATCGTCGACGAGGTGGACTCCATCCTCATCGACGAGGCTCGCACTCCCCTCATCATCTCCGGCATGGGGGAGAAATCCACCCAGATGTACGACATGGCGGAGATGTTCGTCCGGAGCCTGAAGAAGATGGTCATCACCGAGACCGATGACAAGGCCGAGGAGGACGAGACCGTGGACGCCGACTATATCGTCGACGAGAAGGCCCGCAACGCCACCCTCACCGCCCGGGGCATCGCCAAGGCAGAGGAGTTCTTCCATGTGGAGAACCTCTCTGACCCGGAGAACTCCACCCTCTCCCACCACATCAACCAGGCCATCCGGGCCCACGGCGTGATGAAGCGGGACATCGACTATGTGATTAAAGACGGTCAGGTGGTCATTGTCGACGAATTCACCGGCCGCCTCATGTTCGGCCGCCGGTACAGCGAGGGCCTCCACCAGGCCATCGAGGCCAAGGAGCGGGTGAAGGTGGAGCGGGAGAGCAAGACCCTCGCCACCATCACCTTCCAGAACTATTTCCGCCTCTACAACAAGCTCTCCGGCATGACCGGCACGGCCCTGACCGAGGAGGAGGAGTTCGGCACCATCTACAAGCTTGACATCGTCGAGATCCCCACCAACAAGCCCATGATCCGCCACGACCACCACGACGTGGTCTACAAGACCGAGGCCGGCAAGTACCGGGCTGTCATCGAGCAGATCAAGGAGTGCCACGCCAAGGGACAGCCGGTGCTGGTGGGCACGGTGTCCATCGAGAAGAGCGAGCATCTCTCAAAGCTCCTCCAGCGGGAGGGCATCAGGCACAACGTCCTCAACGCCAAAAACCACGAGAAGGAGGCGGAGATCGTCGCCCAGGCGGGCAAGCTGGGGAGCGTCACCGTGGCCACCAACATGGCCGGCCGCGGCACGGACATCATGCTGGGGGGCAACGCGGAGTTTTTGGCCAAGGACGACCTGCGCCGGGCCGGCCTCACCGACGAGATCATCGCCGAGGCCACCGGCTTCGCCGAGACGGACAACCAGGAGATCCTTGACGCCCGCAAGCTCTTCCTGGAGCGCATGGACAAGCACAAGCAGGACATCTCCGGGGAGACGGACAAGGTCCGTCAGGCCGGGGGCCTCTTCATCATCGGCACCGAGCGCCACGACTCCCGCCGGATCGACAACCAGCTCCGGGGCCGCTCCGGACGGCAGGGGGACCCCGGCGAGAGCCGGTTCTACCTGAGCCTGGACGACGACCTCATGCGCCTTTTCGGCGGGGACCGCATCACGGGGCTCATGGAGCGCCTGGACATCGACGAGGATATGCCCATCGAGAACAAGATGCTCACCAAGGCCATTGAGAACGCCCAGACCAGCGTGGAGAGCCGGAACTTCCAGACCCGGAAGAACACCCTGGAGTACGACGACGTGATGAACAAGCAGCGGGAGATCATCTACAGCCAGCGCAAGCAGGTCCTGGACGGCATGGACATCCGGGACGTGGTGGCGGGCATGATTTCCTCCATCATCACCAACACCGTGCGCGGCGCCTTTGGCGAGCAGAAGCACCTGGACGCCGAGGGCTATATGGCCCTGCTGGGGTCCCTGGAGGGGGCTTTCTTCCCCAAGGGCGCGGCGGGCCTCGCCGCCGGGGAGGCCCCCCAAAAGACGGAGGAGGACCTGCGCGTCCTCTTCACTGAGAAGGCCATGGCCGCCTACGCCGCCAAGGAGCAGGAGATCACCCCCCCCATCATGCGGGAGCTGGAGCGGGTCATCATGCTGCGGGTGGTGGACGAGTACTGGATGGACCACATCGACGCCATGCAGGACCTGCGCCAGGGCATCCGCCTGCGGGCCTACGCCCAGACCAACCCCGTGGACGCCTACAAGAACGAGAGCCTGCATATGTTTGAGGAGATGATCGCCGCCATCCAGGAGGAGACCATCCGGCGGCTCTTCTCCGTGCGGCTGAAGACCAACGAGGAGGTCAAGCGGGAGCGGGTCGCCACCGGCATCACCGAGGGCCGGGGGGACGGCACCGTGAAAAAACAGCCCCGCAAGGTCCAGAAGGTGGGCCGCAACGAGCCCTGCCCCTGCGGGAGCGGGAAGAAGTATAAGCACTGCTGCGGGAAGGACGCGTAAGGGCGGACGCCCTTTCGCGTCCGGGACCGGCCGTTGCGCCGGAGGCGCAATGACGGGCCCCGCGTCCCTCCATTTTGCAGGGACCCAGTAGGAGCGGATCTGATCCCACATTCAGGAGGACACCCATGTCATTTCTCATCCAAACCACCTCTGGCATCACATACCACACCTCCACGGTTTTGGAGCACGGGCAGACTGTCCACGGCTTCTCCACCCGCCTGGGAGGTGTCAGCGAGGGGCGCTTTGCCTCCCTGAATTTCCAAAAGAACGGCCCGGAGCCGGATGATTGGGAGAACGTTCTGGAGAACTACCGGCGTTTTTGCGCGGCCCTTGGGACGGATGTCCGGGACGTGGTCCGGTCCAAGCAGGTCCACAAGGATACGGTGCGGCATGTGACGGCGGCGGACCGTGGGAAGGGCCTTTTTGCCCCCCGGGATTATACCGCCGACGCCCTGGTGACGGACGAGCCGGGGCTGAACCTGATGGTCTTCTCGGCGGACTGCATCATCCTCCTGCTCCACGACCCGGTAACCCGCTCCATCGGCGCGGTCCATGCCGGGTGGCGGGGCACGGCCCTGGACCTCCCCGCCAAGACGGTCCGGGAGATGGGCCGCCTCTTCGGCGCAAGGCCCGAGGACATCCGCGCCGCCATCGGCGCGGGCATCGGCCCCTGCTGCTTCGAGACCCACGACGACGTTCCCGACGCCATGCGGGCCGCTTTCGGCCCCGGCGCGGAGGCGTACATCGCCCCCCGTGGGGAGAAGTGGACCGTGGACCTCAAAGAGCTCAACGCCTGGCGCCTCCGGGAGGCGGGGGTGGAGCACATCGACATCTGCCCCCTCTGCACCGCCTGCCGGACGGACCTATACTGGAGCCACCGCGTCACCGGGGACAAACGGGGCATCCAGGGGGCCCTCATCGGCCTGCGGAGGGAGGAAGCCCAGTGAGGCGGCTGTGGGCGCTTGTGCTGGCGGTGCTCCTCCTGAGCGCCTGCGCCGCCCCGGAGGAGGAGCCGGAGGTGGACTGGGGGGCCTACCAGCAGGAGCTCCCGGCGGAGAGCGGGGCCCCCGAGGAGCCGGAGGAGCCCGAGCTCCCCGCCGCCTTCGCCCTGCCCTACCACAGGGACCACTCCCTGGACCCCGTCACCTGCGGCGAAGGCATTCAGCAGGACCTGGCGTCCCTCATCTACGAGCCCCTGTTCCGGCTGGACGGAAATTTTGAGCCCGTGCCAGTGCTCTGCGAGAGCTGTGAGTGGGACGATGCGGGGCTTGTCTGCACCCTCCGCCTCCGGGAGGACGCCTGCTTCCAGGACGGGTCCCGGGTGACGGCCAAGGACGCCGCCGCGGCCCTCAACCGCGCCGCGGCCTCGGAGCGCTACGGCTACCGCCTGCGGGGCATGGCCTCGGCGGCGGCGAACCGCCGGGGGGAGCTCGTCGTGACCCTCTCCGCGCCCGACCGGGGCCTCCCGGCCCTGCTGGACATCCCCGTGGTGAAAAACGGCACCCAGGAGCGCACCATCCCCATGGGGTCCGGGCCCTACCGCTTTGTCTCTGACGGGGACGGGGCCCGGCTGGAGGCGGACCCGGACTGGTGGCAGCAAAAGCCCCTGCCCGTCCAGACCATCCCCCTGGTCAACGCCAAGGACCGGGACACGGCCATGTATCTCTTCTCCACCCGGCAGGTGGAGCTGGTGACGGTGGACCCCACCGATGACCGCTCCGCCGTCACCGGACAGTCGGAGAACACCGACCGGCCCACGACGCTCATGCAGTTCGTGGGGTTCAACACCGTCTCCGGCGTCTTCGCAGACCCGGCGGCGCGGGCCGCTTTCAGCAATGGCATCTCCAGGGAGAAGCTGGTCAGCGCCCAGCTGGCGGGCCTCGCCCTCCCGGCCCAGTTCCCGGTGTCGCCCCTCAGCAGTCTCTACCCCAGGGACCTGGAGCGGCCCTATGTGCCGGAGGACACCCTCGCCGCCCTCCGCGCCGCCGGGCAGGATACCGGGGAGATCAGGGAGCTCCGCTTCCTGGTCAGCGCCGAGGACAGCTTCCACCTCACCAGCGCCCGCTTCATCGCTGAGAGCCTTACGAAGCTGGACTGGCGCGTCACCGTCACCGCCCTGCCCTGGGAGGAGTACCTCGCCGCCCTCGCGGCAGGGGACTTTGACCTCTACTTCGGCGAGGTCCGCCTCACCGCCAACTGGGACCTCACGGACCTGCTGGGGACCGCCGGGGCCCTCAACTACGGCGGCTTCACCGACCCGGCCATGGACGCCCTGCTCCTGACCTTCGCCGCCGCCGGGGACCAGACTGCCGCCTTCCGGGTGCTGGCCTCCCAGCTTTTGAGCAGCGCCCCCATTGCGCCGGTGTGCTTCAAGTCCTACACCGTCCTCACCCACCCCGGCGTGGTGGAGGGGATGGGGCCGTCGGTGTCCTCCACGTTCTTCGGGGTGGAGAACTGGGCTGTGCATCTGGCGGCGGGGGAATGACCAGAATCCCCACAATCCGCAGGGGCGTGATGACCGTACAAAAATTCCCCGCAGGGAGCCTCCTGCGGGGATCTTTTTGCATTTAGGGGGTTGACCGATTTGGTCAACGGCGGTATGGTGGGAGGGAAAGGAGGGAGGCGCGTGAACGAGAGATTCTTTTCCCTGCCCGAGGAGCGGCAGGACCTCATCCGCAGCAGCGCCATGATCGAGTTCGGGGACAACACCTTCAAAAAGACCTCCGCCGACGCCATCGCAAAGCGGGCGGACATCTCCAAGGGCCTCCTGTTCCACTACTTCAAGGACAAGCGGGAGCTGTATTTGTACCTCTTCCAGTACGCACTGGACGTCTGCATCGGGAAATACGATTACTGGGTGGACTACTTCAAGGAGACAGACTTCTTCCTCGCCCTGGAGAAGGGGCACAAGATCAAGATGGACCTGGTGCGGCGCTATCCGGGGCTGTTCCGGTTCGTCATGCGGGCCTACTACGAGCGCGACAGCGTCCTCACCCCCAAGCTCCGGGAGAAGCTGGACAGCGTCCTGGAGCGCACCACGGAGGACTTCCTCGCCCGGATGGACCTCTACAAGTTCAAGTCCGGCGCGGACCCCCGGCAGGTCATCCGTATGCTCACCCTGGTCAGCGAGGGGATGCTTGCCGAGACCGGGGCCATGACCGCCGCCGAGATCAACGCCCTCTTCGCCGAGTACAAGAAAAGCGCGGACATGCTCCGGCAGTTCCTATACAAGGAGGAATATCTATGATAAAAACAACAAATCTGACAAAGTCCTACGGCAGAGCCCGGGGCATCACAGACCTGACCCTCCACGTCCCAGCGGGGAGCTGCTTCGGCTTCATCGGCCCCAACGGCGCGGGGAAATCCACCACCATCCGCACCCTGCTGGGCCTCATCGCCCCTACGGCGGGCCGGGCGGAGGTGCTGGGCCTGGACTGCGTCCGGGACCGGACCGCCATCTTAGCCCAGGTGGGCTATATGCCCTCGGAGGCCATGTTCTATCCGGAGATGCGCTCGGGGGAGGTCATCCGCCTGTCGGCGGACCTGCGGAAAAAGGACTGCCGCAGGGAAGCCGCCGGGCTCCTGGAGGCCCTGGACCTGGATCCCCGGAAGAAGATCCGGGAGCTGAGCCTCGGCAACCGGAAGAAGGTGTCCATCGTCTGCGCCATGCAGCACCGTCCGGCGCTGTACGTCCTGGACGAGCCCACCAGCGGCCTGGACCCCCTGGTCCAGCGGGCCTTCTGGTCCCTGCTGGAGGAGCGGCGGCGGGAGGGGGCGGCGGTGTTCCTCTCCTCCCACGTACTCTACGAGGTCCAGCGCTACTGCGACCGGGCCGCCATCATCCGGGAGGGCCGCCTGGTGGCGGAGGGCGCCACCGCGGAGCTGGACATTGAAAATAAGTTCTTCGACTACTACGAGGGGAGGATCACAACATGACGGTGTTTAAAAAGGAGCTCCGGGCGCATTTCGCGAGCTTTCTGGTCTGGTCCGCCGGGGTAGGCGGGCTCATGGCCCTGTGCGTGTGGATGTACCCGTCCTTCGCCGGCTCCATGGAGGACGTCTCCGCCCTCTTCGCGGGGATGGGGGATTTCTCCGCCGCCTTCGGCCTGGACAAATTGGCCTTCGGGTCCATCATGGGCTTCTACGGCACGGAGTGCGGCAACATCCTGGGCATGGGGGGCGCGTTCTTCGCCGCCCTCACCGGCATGGCCCTCCTGGCCGGTGAGGAGGGGGGCCGCACGGCGGAGTTCCTCCTGACCCACCCGGTCCCCCGCCTGCGCCTCACCCTGGAGAAGCTGGGGGCCCTGGCGGCGCTGGTGCTGGGGCTGAATCTCATCGCCCTGGCCTGCGGGGCGGGGAGCATTTTGGCCGTCAGCGAGGAGGCGGCCTGGGGGGACCTCCTGCGCTTCCACGCCGCCCAGCTCCTCATGCAGCTGGAGATCGGGGGGATGTGCTTCGGCCTCTCCTCCCTCCTGCGGCGGAGCAGCTTCGGCATCGCTCTGGGGCTGGTGGTCCTGCTGTACGCCCTGGGCCTCTTCGTAAACCTGGACGCCGGGCTGGAGCCCCTGAAATTTTTGACCCCCTACTACTACGCCGACGCCGCCCGCGTCTTCTCCGGGGAGGCGGAGGCCCTGCCGGTCCTCACCGGCTGCGCCCTGGGCCTGGGCGGGTGCGCCCTGGGGCTGTGGTGGTACGGACGAAAGGACATTGCCGCCTGAGCGCCCCTGTCTATGTGGGAATTCCCCGTTTTTCATCGGAAAAGCGGGGAATTTCATTTTTCTCCCAAGAACACCACTCAGCGCCTTGACAAACTGGCCGGCATGGAGTAAAATGCAAAGGTGCCAATAGAAAAGGTACCGATTGTTTTTGGAGGGAGGAAGAATCTATGGAGGAACGAACCATTTTGCCCGGCGGAAAGGGGGCTCCGCCGCTGTGAAAACCATATGGCGCTACATGAAGCTGCGCCTGGGCCGCATCGGCCTGAGCGTGTCGGTGAAGCTTCTCGCCTCGGTGCTGGAGCTTCTGATCCCCTACATATTGGAGCACATCATCGACCGGGTGGTGCCCGGCGGACGGGCGGGGCCGGTGGTGGGCTGGGGGGCGCTGATGGTGGTGGTGGCCCTCCTGGTCCGCCAGACCAACATCTTTGCCAACATGACCGCCGTGAGCGTGTCCCGGGACTGCATCGAGCGCCTGCGGCAGGACCTCTTTGTCCGCACCGCCCGCCTCTCCGGCAGTCAGACGGACGCCTTCACCCTGCCCAGCCTCATCTCCCGGATGACCTCGGACTCCTACAACGTGCAGAACTTCATCACCGCCACCCAGACCATCGGCATCCGGGCCCCCATATTGCTGGTGGGCGGCATCGCCCTGACGCTGACCATGGACCCGGTTTTGGCGTCCATACTGTGCGTCATGGCTCCGGTGCTGCTGTGCGTGGTGGTGTTCGTCTCCCGGAAGGGCGTGCCCCTCTACGACAAGGTCCAGCAGCAGATGGACGCCATCGTCCGGGTCATGCGGGAGAACATCACCGGCATCCGGGTGGTGAAGGCCCTCAGCAAAACCGATTACGAGAAGCGGCGCTTCCGGCAGACCAACGACGATCTCACCCGCAGCGATCTGAAGGCGAGCATCATCATGGCCATTCCCGGCCCCTCGGTACAGCTGTGCCTGAACATCGGCCTGGTGCTGGTGGTCATCCTGGGGGCCCACCGGGTGAACGCCGGGCAGTCGGACCCGGGGGTCATCCTGGCGTTTCTGACGTATTTTACCATCATCCTCAACAGCGTCATGGGTCTCAACCGCATCTTCATGCTTCTCAGCAAGGCCTCCGCCTCCGCCGACCGCATTGGCCGGGTGCTGGAGACCGGCGACGACCAGCCCGTGGAGCCCCTCACCGAGGCGCGCAGGAGCTCCAGCGGCGCATTCCTGGAGTTCGACCACGTCAGCTTCACCCACCTCTCCACCGCGCCGGAGGCGGAGGCCGCCTCCTTCGCCGGGGGACAGCGGGCCAAGTGCCTGGACGATGTGAGCTTCACCCTGGACAGGGGGGAGACCCTGGGCATCATCGGCGCCACCGGCTCCGGCAAGAGCACCATCATCAACCTCCTCATGCGCTTCTACGACGCCCAGGAGGGGACCGTGTACGTGGACGGCAGGGACGTGCGCACCTACGGCAAGCAGGAGCTCCGCCGCCGCTTCGGCATGGTCTTCCAGAACGACAGCATCTTCGCCGAATCCCTGGCGGACAACATCTCCCTGGGCCGGGGCCTCAGCCGGGAGGACATCCAGCGGGCCGCGGAGGACGCCATGGCCGCGCCCTTTATCGAAGAGAAGCCGGGGACATACGACTATGTGGCCGACATCAAGGGGGCCAACCTCTCCGGCGGACAGAAGCAGCGGGTCCTCATCTCCCGGGCCCTGGCGGCAAGGCCGGAGATTCTGATTCTCGACGACGCCACCAGCGCCCTGGACTACGCCACCGACGCCCGACTGCGCCAATCCCTTCGCACCAGGTACGCGGGGACCACCTCCGTCATTGTGGCCCAGCGGGTCAGCTCCCTCATCAGCGCCGACAAGATCCTCGTTCTGGACGAGGGCCGGGTCCTGGACTGCGGCTCCCACGACGAGCTCCTGGAGCGCTGTGAGGCCTACCGGGATATCTACCACTCCCAGATGGGGGAATTGGCGTAGGCATACCTTCCTTTTTCTTTGTGAACAAAGAAAAAGGAAGCGAAAAAGAAAAACTTTTTGCGGCAAAACGTTGTTTTGCCTTGACGCTTCGCTTACCATGAACTGAGGCCCAACTTTGAGAAGGAGATGAAGTTTTGGCTGGATTAGCGACAAAAAAAGAGAAACCAAAGGACGCGAGGGGTACCTTACGGCGGATCCTGGCCTACGTGATGGAGTACCGGCTGACCCTGGCGGTTATTATGGTGCTGGTCATCATCGGGAACGTGCTGAGCCTGCTGGGCCCCAAGCTGGCGGGCAAGGCCATCAGCGCCGCGGCGGCGGGAAAGGGGAACGTGGACTTCTCCCTGGTCTACACCTATGCCTGGCAGATGCTCCTCTGCTACGTCAGCTCCTCCCTCCTGACCTTCGCGGTGAACATCGGCATGATGCGCACCGGGCGGTTCATCGCCAAAAAGCTCCGGGGAGACGTGTTCGACAAGCTCATGGAGATGCCGGTCAGCTACTTTGACCAGAACCAGGCCGGGGACATCATCAGCCGCGTGTCCTACGACATCGACGTCATCAGCACCTGTATCTCGGCGGACATCGTGCAGATTCTCACCAGCGTGGTGACGGTCGCCGGGGCCTTCGCCATGATGGCCTATATCAGCCCCGCCCTCACGGCCATTACCCTCATCACCATCCCCCTGGCCGTCGGCTACACCCGGCACATGAACAAGATCGCCCGGCCCCTCTTCGCCAAGCGCTCCGCCTCCTATGGGCGGATGAACGGCTTCGTGGAGGAGAAGTTCTCCGGCCACCGGACCATCCAGGGCTACGCCCAGGAGGACCAGGTCAGCGATGCCTTCCGGGAGATCAACCAGGGCGCGGCCAACGCCTTCTACAACGCCGACTCCGTGGGCCGCCGGGTGGGGCCCAGCGTCAACTTCATCAACAACCTGGGGCTCGCCCTGGTGGGGACCCTGGGCTCGGTGCTGTACCTGGGCGGGAAGATCGACCTGGGGGAGATCTCCTCCTTTGTCCTCTACTCCCGGAAATTCTCCGGGCCCATCAACGAGATCGCCAACATCACCAATGAAATTTACTCCGGTCTCGCGGCGGCGGAGCGGGTCTTCCAGCTCCTGGACGCCCGGGAGGAGGCCGCGGACGTGGAAAACGCCCGGGAGCTGACCAGCGTCCGGGGGGAAGTGAGCCTGCGGGGCGTGGATTTCGGCTACACGCCGGACCGGGTGATCCTCCACGGGGTGGACCTCCAGGCGGACCCGGGGAAGCTCATCGCCATCGTGGGTCCCACCGGCGCGGGGAAGACCACCATCATCAACCTCCTCATGCGCTTCTACGACGCCCAGGCCGGGGACTGCCGGGTGGACGGGCACGATATGTACGCCCTCACCCGCTCCAGCCTCCGCCGGGCCTACGCCATGGTCCTCCAGGACACATGGCTCTTCCGGGGCACGGTCTACGAGAACATCGCCTACGGCAAGGAGAACGCCACCCGGGAGGAGGTGGTCTCCGCCGCCAAGGCCGCCCGCATCCACGGGTATATCATGCAGCTCCCCCAGGGCTACGACACCGTCATCAGCGAGGACGGCGGGAACATCTCCAAGGGGCAGAAGCAGCTGATGACCATCGCCCGGGCCATGCTCTACGACGCGAAGATGCTCATTCTCGACGAGGCTACCAGCAACGTGGACACCACCACCGAGCGGCGCATCCAGAAGGCCATGCGGGAGCTGATGGCGGACAAGACCTGCTTCGTCATCGCCCACCGGCTGAGCACCATCCAGCACGCGGACAACATCCTGGTCATCGACCAGGGCCGTGTGGTGGAGCAGGGGACACACGAGGCACTCATGGCAAAAAAAGGCGCGTACTATAAGCTGTACGCGGCGCAGTTCGAGTGAGCAAAGCGCAAAAAGCGGCGGGGGACGCCTTCCCCGCCGCTTTTTTATTCCCCGTCCGCCCTGTGGTACTCCTCCAGGATGTCCGCCAGTGTAATGGAGCGGAGGCTCGCCTGCAAGTCCCTGTGGACCTTCCTGTAAGTGGACTCCAGGACGCCGTGGATGCTCCGCCCCACCGGGCAGAGCCGGGAGGGATTCGGATGCAGGCCCACCAGCTTGTCCAGGCAGTCCGGCTCCAGGGCCGTGAAGACGCGGCAGAGGTCGATCTCCTCCGGCGGGCAAGCCAGCCGGGTCCCCCCGGTGCCGGGGCGGACGTCCAGGATGCCCGCCTTCTTCAGCGCGCTGACGGTGCTCCGTATCACCACGGGATTGCACCCCGTGGAGCGGGCCATCCAGTCGCTGGTGACCTTTCCCTCCCCCCCGTATTCGTGAACAAACAGCAGGCAGTGGATCGCGATGGAGCATTTTGTACTGATGCGCAAAGACGCCGCCCCCTTTCCTCCCCTAATATAGCACAAAAAAATTTCGCTGTAAATATTGACAAACGACGCGGCTTCCTCTATACTGTTCTTTGGTGTAACTCTAAATTTTACAAAGAGGAGGAACTACCATGAAATACGCCCAGATCATCTTCAGCCCCACGGGGGGCACGAAAGCGGCGGCGGAGGCCGTCACAGCCCGCTGGGACGGCCCGGTGGAGACCGTGGACCTCTGCACCCCGCCCGGCGCACCGGCGGAGGCGTCCTTCGCTCCGGAGGACCTGGCGCTCATCGCCATGCCGTCCTACGGCGGGCGGGTACCCGCCCTGGCGGCGGAGCGGCTGGGAAAGCTCCAGGGGAACGGCGCGGCCTGCGTCCTGCTGTGCGTCTACGGCAACCGGGCCTATGAGGACACCCTGGTGGAGATGGCGGACTTGGCAGAGGGGTGCGGCTTCCGGGTCATCGCGGGGGCGGCGGCGCTGGCGGAGCACTCCATCGTCCGGAAGATCGCCGCCGGACGGCCCGACGGGGCGGACCGGGAGGTCCTGGGGGAGATGTCCGGGAAAATCCTGGAGAAGTTCCGGTCCGGGCCCGGCGCTCCCGTCCAGCTCCCGGGGAACCGGCCCTACAAGAAGGCGGGCGGCGGCGGTATGGTCCCCCACGCCGGGAAGGGGTGCGTGGAATGCGGGCTCTGCGCCGCCCAGTGCCCCGCCGGGGCCATCAGCCCGGCAAACGTCCGGGAGGTGGACAAGGCGCGGTGCATCTCCTGTATGCGCTGTGTGTCCGTGTGCCCCAAGGGGGTGCGGAAGCTCAACGCCGCGGTCCTCGCAGGCGCGTCGGCGATGCTTCAGAAGATCTGCGGAGGGCGCAAGGAGTGCGAACTGTTCCTATAGGATGCCCCGGGGCGCGAAATCTGAAGAAGTTCCGCTTTTCCTCTTGCAATCGTCCCGATTCTATGCTATGGTTGACGTACTATACCCCCCTTCCCAGGGAGACGAAGGAGAAGACGATTTGACAAACAGTAAAGAGGAGATCGATCAGATCTATGCCCGGCTGAGCCCCCGCGCAGACAAGCTCTACCGCTTTGTGATGCTCTACGCCAATTACCTCAAGGAGCCCCGGGACTACGGCACCGGACAGCTGGTCACTATGACCGAGGTCCACACCCTGACCCTCATCGAGGACAACCCGGGTTATACGGTCAGCGACCTCGCCAAGTGGTGGGGGTGCACCAAGAGCGCCGTCTCCCAGACCATCAAACGGCTGGAGGCCCGGGGCCTGGTCTACAAGGTCCGGGACGAGAACAACGCCAAGATCCTCCACCTCTATCCCACGGAGGAGGGCGTGAAGCTGAGCACCGCCCACAAGCTCTTCGATAACATGGACATCATGCAGACCTCCAATGACCTCCTGCGTTCCTGCACCGCAGAGGAGATCGACACGTTCTATAAGGTCATTGACGCCTACTGTGAACTTTTTTGAGAACTTTTTAGAAGGACAACCGCGCTGTTTCCGCGGTTGTCCTTCTTTTTTTGTACAGACAGGCTTGCAAAATATAGTAAAGACGATTGACTATCAGGGGCTCAAATTTTGTGAGGCCCTCTAAAAATTCGGCCAATTTTAGGAATATATCACAAAATGCTTTGACGAAAAAAAGTTTTTATTGACTTTACCTTGTAATGGGTTTAGAATTTATTCATAAATCAGTTAAGTAATTTAATTAACCGGCAGAGTCGGATAAGAAAGGATGCGCAAAAACATGACCTATGATTTTGACCGGCCCGTAGACCGCAGAGGCACCTACTCTATGAAGTGGGACGGCCCGTCCCTGATGGAGAGCTTCTTCCCCGGCATCGGCGAGTGTGAGAAGGAGCCCCTCTGTGTGTTCACCGCGGACATGGACTTCCAGTGCGCCGAGTCCATCCGGGAGGAGCTCCAGAAGATCGTGGACCGGAACCTCTACGGCTACACCGGCCTTGCGCCCACCGCGGAGGTCTGCAAGCCCTATTACGACGCGGTGACGGGCTGGTTCAAGCGCCACTACGGCTGGGAGATCGACCCGGAGACCATCGTCTACACCCCCGGCACCGTCAACGCCGTGGACATCGCCATCAAGACCTTCTCCAAGGAGGGCGAGGGCGTGCTCATCAATCCCCCCATCTACGGGCCCTTCGCCATGTCTATCGAGGGCGCGGGGCGCAAGGTCGTGCGCAGCCCCCTCATCAACACCGGCGGGTATTACACCGTGGACTTCGCCGGCTTTGAGGAGAAGGCCAAGGACCCCAACACCAAGATCTTCATCCTCTGCAGCCCCCACAACCCCACGGGCCGCATCTGGACGCCCGAGGAGCTCAGGCGCATGTACGGCATCTGCACCGCCAACGGCGTGGTGGTGGTCACCGACGAGATCCACGGCGACCTCATCCGCAAGGGGGAGACCTTCCACCCCATGGCCACGGTGGTGGACGGGAAGAACCTGGTCAGCTGCACCGCCGCCAACAAGACCTTCAACCTGGCGGACCTGAAGACCACCAACGTGGTCATCAGAGACCCGGAGATGCGCGCCCAGTACAGCAAGAGCCTGGGCTTCACCTTCCCCAACATCTTCACCATCGCCGCCACCATCGGGGCCTACAACGGCGGGCAGGAGTGGCTGGACCAGGTGCGGGACTACCTGGACGGCACCATTGACTGGGTGCTGGACTTCGTCAAGGAGAAGATGCCCCGGGTGAAGATCCGGCGGCCGGAGGGCACCTACGTGCTGTGGATGGACTTCCGGGGCTACGGCCTCACCCCCGACGAGGTCAATGACCGCATTCTCAAGAAGGCGGGCGTGGTCCTGGAGCGGGGCGAGATGTTCGACCAGGAGCTGGGCGCGGGCTTCCAGCGCATCTGCGTGCCCACCCAGCGGGCCGTCATCCAAGAGTGCTTCCGGCGGATGGAGGAAGTGTTTGAGCACTAAATCAGTATCTCTTGGCTTCGCGGCCGGCCGCGAAGCCAGACCCTATAGGGTCTGGCTTCAAAGCTTCTGTGAGCCTCAGATAAGACAAATCTGTGTATGTAATGGAGGTAATTTTACATGGAAGCTATCAAAAACATGAACGGTACCCTGTGGATCTTCGCCATCATCCTGATCTGCCTGGTCCTGGCGCAGTCGTTCCTCTTCCTGCGCCTTGCCATGCGGTTCAACAGGAAGCATAAGCTGGTCAGCGACGAGGAGGTCAAGGAGGCCGTCAGCACCGGCGCTGTGGCCGCCATCGGCCCCTCCGTCAACTCCATCGTCATCGCCCTGAGCCTCATCGCCATGGTGGGCTCCGCCACCACCTTCATGCGCTGCGGCGTCATCGGCGCTCCAGCCTGGGAGCTGATGATGGCCAACATCGCCTCCAGCAGCGCCGGCGTGACCCTGGGCAGTCCGGAATTCACAGAGGCCATCTTCACCTTCGCCATTTTCTGCATGGTCCTGGGCAGCGCCCCCTACTTCCTCAACACCATGATCATGCTCAAGCCCCTGGACAACATGGTGGAGAAGAGCAAGGCCAAGAAGGCCAAGGTCTCCTTTATGCCCTACCTCTCCAACAGCGCCATGTTCGGCCTTTTGGGCTACTCCGTGATGAGCAACCTGAATTCGATCTCTTCCGTGGCCGCGGTCCTCGCCTCCGGCGTGGCCTACGCCCTCTTTGACAAGCTGGCCAAGAAGCTGGACAACTCCATGCTGGGCAGCTTCAGCATGGCCGTGGCTATGATCTTCGGGATGCTCTTCGGTCAGATCGTCAAGATGATGACCCCTGCCGCTTGATCCGGGATAAGAAGAATAGGAGGAAATGAACATGAACGAAAAGAATACGGCTGTCCAGACCCCGGAAGAGGATTACCGCATCGGCTTTATGCCCAAGGTCCACCGCATCGGACGGCTGACTATGGCCGTGGCCTTTGTCCTGAGCTTCCTGCCCGTGGCGTACTTCTACGTGGTCAAGGGGTACCAGGTGCCCATCAGTATGTATATCAGCGGCGCTATCGGCGTGGCCTCCATCGGCGTGGGCATGTGGATCAGTGAGCCCGAGGCCTATTGGCCCGTTTTGGGCAGTGCCGGGACCTACATCGCCTACCTCTCCGGCAACGTGGGCGGGATGCGCTTCCCCGTGGCCACTGCCGTGCAGAAGAACGCCAACGCCGACATCACCACCCCCAAGGGGCAGGTGATCACTATCATCGGCATCGTGGCCTCCGTGGTGGCCAACCTGGTCATCCTGCTGGCCATCGTCCTGGCAGGCAACTGGATCCTCTCCATCCTGCCGGAGGCAGTGCTCTCCGCGTTCGGCTTCTGCGTGATCTCCATGATGGGCTCCATGATGGTGATGAACGTCTCCACCCGCGGCGGCCTCAAGAGCCTGCCCGGACAGCTTCCCTACATCATCTTTGGCGTTGTGATGTGGTACATCTGCAACAAGGTGCTCACCTCCCTGATGGCCTGGGGCATGGCCCTGGCCGTAGGCGGCGCGGTCCTCATCGGCTACTTCAAGTACCGCCGCGACCTTGCCAAGGCTGAGGCCGGGGACAAGTAACAGACCAAATGCTCCGGAGACAGCCGCTGACATGTTTGTGCGGCTGTCTCCGTGTATCGAGCGAACTTCCCCTTGCAACTGCCCCTGGAACGTGCTAAAATGGGACACAGATCAGTTTAGTACCTTGACTACCGAAAGGAGAACAATCGAAAATGATGCACAGTATCGACATGCACTGCGACACTCTGATGGCTGCGGCCATGAAGAACGTGGAGGACCTGAGCAAAGCGGACCTCCGGGAGATGCCCGGCTGCTCCATCGACTTCAAGCGCCTGCACGAGGCCAGGGCCATGGCCCAGTGCTTCGCCATCTTCTTCCCGCCCCAGGAGGGGCTCCGGCAGCGCAGCGGCCTGACCGACGAGCAGTACCTGACGGCCTGCCACCAGGTCTTCACCCAGTCCCTGGAGCGCAATACGGACCTCATCCTTCAGGCCAGGAGCGCGGAGGATGTGCGGCGCAACTTCGCCGCCGGAAAGCCCTCCGCCATCCTCACCATCGAGGACAGCCGGGCCGTGGACGGCAAGCTGGAGAACATCAAGCGCTTCTACGACATGGGTGTGCGGGCCATGTCCCTGACCTGGAACGGGGCCAACTGCATCGGCTTCCCCAACTCCAAGGACCCGGAGCTGATGAACAAGGGCCTCACGGACTTCGGCAAAGAGGCCGTGGCGTACATGCAGGAGCTGGGCATCCTGGTGGACGTGAGCCACCTCTCTGACGGCGGGTTCTACGACGTTGCGAAGCTCTGCAGGAAGCCCTTCGTGGCAACCCACTCCAACTGCCGCGCCCTGAGCCCCCACCAGCGCAACCTCACCGACGAGATGCTCAAGATTCTCGGCGACAAGGGCGGCGTCACGGGCATCAACTTCTGCTCCAACTTCCTCGCCGCCGACATCTCCAGCGAGGAGTCCACGGCCAAGGACATGGCCGCCCATGCCCGCCACATGGCCGACAAGGGCGGCATGGACTGCGTGGCCCTGGGCAGCGACTTCGACGGCATCGGCAGCCACCTGGAGGTGGACAGCCCCCTGAAGATGGGCCTGCTGGAGGATGAGCTGAAGAAGGTGGGCTTCAACGAGGACGAGATCGAGAAGATCGCCTATAAGAACGTCCTGCGGGTCATGGACGAGGCGATGAAGTGATCGTTCCTCAAAGAAAAAGTATACAGATAGGAGAATTTTTGCCATGAAATACGATTTTACCACCATTCTTGACCGCCGCGGCCACGACGCCATCTCCGTGGACGGCCTGGGCAAGATGCCCGGCTTCACCCCCGACGCCCCCAGGGAGGGCTTCGACCCCATCCCCATGTGGATCGCGGACATGAGCTTCCCCACCGCCCCCTCCATCGTGGAGGCCATGCGCGAGCGCCTCGACCACCCCTGCTTCGGCTACTTCCAGCCCACGGACGCCTACTTTGACTCCATCATCAACTGGCACAAGGTGAGAAACGGCGTCCAGGGCCTCCTGCCGGAGCACATCGGGTATGAGAACGGCGTCCTGGGCGGCGTGGTCTCCGCCCTGAACGTGGTCTGCTCCCGGGGCGACAAGGTCCTGGTCCACTCCCCCACCTACATCGGCTTCACCATGAGCCTGAAAAACAGCGGCTACGACATCGTCCACTCCCCCCTGCACCTGGATGAGAACAACGTCTGGCGCATGGACTTTGAGGACATGGAGAAGAAGCTCAGGGAGGGCAATATCCATGCGGCCATCATGTGCAATCCCCACAACCCCTGCGGAAGGGTCTGGGAGCGCTGGGAGCTGGAAAAGGCCATGGAGCTCTACAAGAAGTACGACGTGTACGTGGTCTCCGACGAGATCTGGAGCGACCTGATGATGAACGGACACAAGCACATCCCCACCCAGTCCGTGTCCGAGGACGCCCGTCAGCGCACCGCCGCCTTCTACGCCCCCAGCAAGACCTTCTCCCTGGCGGGCCTCATCGGGAGCTACCACATCGTCTACAACAAGTGGTGGCGGGACCGCATCAACAAGGAGAGCTCCCTGTGCCACTACAACAGCATGAACGTGCTGTCCATGCACGCCCTTGTGGGCGCCTACAAGCCGGAGGGGCAGGTGTGGCTGGACGAGCTCCTGGAGGTCCTCTCCGGCAACATCAACTACGCCTGCGACTACATCGAAAAGCACTTTGAGGGCGTCACCACCAGCAAGAGCGAGGCCACCTATATGCTCTTTGTGGACTGCACCGGGTGGTGCAAGGCCCATCACAGGACCATCGAGGAGCTGGAGAAGGCCTGCTGGGACGTGGGCGTGGCCCTCCAGGACGGCACCATGTTCCACGGCCCCTGCCACCTGCGCTTCAACCTGGCCGTGCCCTTCTCCCGGGTGCAGGACGCCTTTGAGCGCCTGGACAAGCACGTCTTCAACGCCTGAGACAAGGAGGACCTCCTATGGCAAAGCTGACTGTCGGGGAGCTCATGCCGGATTTCACCTATGAGACTCCCTTTGCAAAGGACCTGATTCTTTCGGAGACTGTGGGGCGGGCGAAGAAGACCGCCCTGCTGTTCCTGCGCTACTACGGATGCACCCTCTGTCAGTACGACATCCACCAGCTTCAGGCGCGCCATGGGGACCTGACCGCCCGCGGCGGGCAAGTGCTGGTGGTGCTCCAGTCCGACCCCAGGCGGCTGGCGGAGGAGCTCAAAACGCCGGAGGCCCTGCCCTTCCCCCTCATCTGCGATCCGGAGGGGAAGCTCTACAGGCAGTTCTCCATCGAGCCCGCCGCCAATAAGGCGCAGCTGGCGGATATGAAGGTCATGGCCAAGATCGCCAAGGCCACCGCCGCCGGGTTCAAGCACGGCGCTTACGAGGGCGACGAGCTCCAGCTCCCCGCCGCCTTCGTCCTCACGCCGGAGCGGGAGCTCACCTATGTCCGCTACGCCAAGAGCGCCGGCGACATGCCGGAGGCGGAGGAACTGGCGGAGCTGCTGGCGTGACCTCATGCGCATAAGATGTCCGGCGGGAGGATACCCTCCCGCCGGACACCGCTTCGCTGATGACGGCGGCGACGGACTCTGCGATGTCTGCGGCGCTTCCCACTGGACCGGCGCAGTCCAGCGGCTGAAGCAGACCGGCAGGGGCATCTGCGGCAGTCATGGCCGCCGCTGGCCGCCCATGGAAATTTTCCTTCTTCATCTGCATAAAACACCCTGCGCCGGCGCACAATGTGGCTAGAGACGAGAGACGTCTCCACAACGACCGCCGGTCAGGCGGCAGGATGATGAAAGGAAGAGAATCATGGACAACCGAGGAAAGCGGCAGGCTTCCTCCATCTTCGGCGGCATGGGCTTCTACATAGCCCTGCTCGTCTGCGTTCTCGCAGCCGGAGTGGTAGGCTATTTTGCCCTGCTGAACAATGGAGAGACCCCCGAGACCCAACCCGACCTGGTAAGCCAGACAGCCCCCGTGGACCAGACCGACCCCGGCCCCGCCCAGAGCGTTGCCGCTCCGGAGGAGGAGCCCGCAGCGCCTGTGGGCTCGGACGTGCCCCTGGTGGTGGCCAAGGAGCCCACGATCAAGAAACCGGTGGTCAGGGAGCCGGAGAGCGAGCCGGCCTCCGCCCCCATCCCGGAGGACCCGGCCCCGGTGGTCCACCTGGAGGACATGCCGGCGGAGGAGGAGCCTGTCCAGGTGGTGTCCCCCCTGGACGGGGAGACCATCGCGGTGTTCTCCGTGGACCAGCTGACCTATGACGCCACCCTGGGCGACTGGCGCACTCACGACGGCATCGACATCCGGGCCGAGGCGGGCACCGCCGTGCTGTCCGCCTCCGCGGGCACGGTCCTCTCCGTGGAGGAGGACGGCCGTCTGGGGGCTACGGTGGTCATCGACCACGGCAACGGCTATGTCACCACCTACGCGAGCCTCCAGCCGGAGGTGTCGGTCCTGGCAGGGGACGCCGTGGACGCCGGGAGCATGATCGGTCTGGTGGGCAACACCTCCCTGACCGAGGCGGGCCTGGGAGCCCACCTCCACTTCAGCGTGGCCAAGGACGGGGAGATCATCGACCCGGCGGTGTATCTGGGAGAATAAAAGTGAGAGGGAGCCGTTTGGCTCCCTCTCAGCATTTTATCTCTCAGCGGCTTTGCGGCCTGTTGGATATTCACCAGACAGGCCGCTTTTCGACTTCTATCTTATTTTAAGTCGGGGTGGCTGGTATACTGAGCCAGGGCTGCATCGCCATTGACGTCACCGCCGGATTCATATGCCTCGATCGTGATTTTGTAAGTGCCGGAACCAGCGGTGCGGGTGTAGAAGACTTTGGAGCTCTGGTCGTTGGCATTCACAGTCATCATGGAGACGTAGTTCGTATTGTACTTCGTGTCAGTACGGTACAGGTAGACTTTGACTTTCTCGTTGGTATCGTTTTGATGCCAGTAACGAATATAATTTCCGTTTGAGGATGTGGCAGAGTATTCGGGAGAAGTCCACGTGCCATTTGTGGAAATGGCTGTGTCAGTGAATATGCTGATGCCGCTGCTGGTGCCAGTGGTTTCAGAGGGTGCTGCCGGGGGTGTGCCGGTGGCAAATGCGGGAATTGCAAGAGCCGCCGTCATCATGAGTGCGAGGGTGAGTGATAAGAGTTTTTTCATTTTGTGATCTGCTCCTTTTCTTGCTGTAGTACAGAGCGGTTTTCCCATGCCCCCTTTTTGCAGAGGAACTACGGACCGCGCCCCAGCACTCACCCGATGTCCCGCAGCTGCCGCATATTCTCCTCGTACAGCCGCTGGCTGACAGCCATTTTCCGGATGATCTCCTGCACGGTGGCCTCCAGCTCCGTACCCTCCCGGTAGTCGGCGGGGTAGATGAAGTCCACCCGCCTCTGCCGCAGGAGCTGTTCCACGCCGGAGCGGTTGGCCGCCTGATAGACGGCGATGGCCTGCCCGCCGTAGGAGCGCATCATCTTCATGCAGGGCACGTCGCTGAGGCCGTCGCCGATGTAGATCATGTTGGTGAAGGGCACCCGCTTGCTCTCGTCGGGCATGGAGTCGTTAAGGGCCTTGTCGTCGGAGACATCCAGGACCCCCTTGTTGATCCGGTAGACGAACTGGGTCTTGGCGGTGAAGTTCACGGCAAGCTTGGGCCACAGGGGACGCCCCCCGGCGTCGTAGAGGAACTCGCTGGCGTAGATCTCCCGGAAGGCACTGGCAATGGCGCTGCCCTCGATGATCTCCCGCAGGCCGGAGGAGATGACATAGTGCTCCACCTGGGCCCCCAGGAGGCCGCCGAAGCGGTTGATGCGCTCAAACCAGTCCAGCACGCCGGGGAAGAACTCGATACTCCGGCCGCAGTGGACCAGGCTCTCCCTGGTCAGGGGGACGCCCAGCTGGGCGCACTTGCGGATCATGGTGTACATATAGGCCAAAACGCCGTCCATGCGCTCCCGGCGGCCGAAGTCGTTGGCCTCCCGCCAGAAGTCCCCCGGGACCATGCCGAGGCTTGGGATGAAGGCATAGTTCTGCATATCCTGGGTGCAGAGGGTCTTGTCGAAGTCGTAGAGCAGGGCGACGATGGGCTTCTTTTTCTCTTCCATAGCGGACTGCCTCCTTCCCCGGGGTCAGCGGTGGGGGTGCTGTTCGTGGCTGTCCTCATTTTTCAGGGCCTCCAGGGCCTCCGGGATCAAAAAGCGCTGGATGGCAAAGAGGAGCCCGATGCCCACGATGCGCACGATGGTCTCCACGCCGTTGGTGTGCTCCACCACCAGCTGCCGGGAGGTGGCGAAGATGAGCACGTCGATGACCCGCTCCGGGTTGTGGAAGATGAGCATCTTCACGAACTCGATCCCCACCACAAAGGTGAGCATCTCCTGGAGGAAGGTCTCCAGGGAGGAGATATCCCGCAGGTCCACGTTCCCGGCCAGGTAGTCGTAGATGGTGAGCCCCGCCATCACCACGATGATGATGACGATGGCCACGGCGATGAGGAGCTCCAGGGTTTTGAGCCCCTGGTAGAATTTCTCTCTAAGCTGTCTTCTCATGGCGGCCTCCCGTCAGAAAAAGCGAAAACAGTAGGTTCTCTTACCGGTCTTTTGTGTAATTTCTGCCGAACTGGAGGTCCTCCAGGTTCAGCACCCGGGTGGAGGCCAATTCCACGCCGTCCTCCCCGGCGGGGGTATCGTCCTCGGCGAAGGGGTCCTCTCCGGCGCCGCCGGAGGCGGCCTCCTGCCCCTTCTCCCGGGAGATCATGCTGACGACTTCCTTGATGTTCTGCTCCACCGCGGCGGCGGCCTCGTCCTCCGGAGAGACGGTGGCGGAGGCGGCCACAGCGGCCTCCTGGACCGGCGCGGCGGGCGGGGCGGCGGCAGGCGCGGGTACCTGGGGCGGCGCGGGCTCCTCCACGGGGAGCTCCGGCAGGAGCTCCAGCATGGCGAGCTGGTCGTTGCAGACAGTGCGCACGTCCTGGATGAAGCCCCGCAGGGCCTGCTGTCCGGCGGCGAGGCGCTTGCGCTCCTGCTCCAGCTTCTGGTCCACGCCCCGGCGGACCTCCTCCAGGCGGCGCTCCTGGTAGGCGATCTCCCGCTCCAGCTCGGTCTGCCGGGCCTTGGCGGCGGAGGAGGCGCTGGTGATGAGGGCGGTGCGCTTCTGCTCCGCCTCGGCCACCATGGAGGTGGCCATCTTCTGGGCGGTCAGGAGGGTGGAGCGCATGGCGTCCTCCATCTCCCGATACTCGGCCATCTTGTCCACCAGGACCTTCAGCTTGGCCTTCAGCGCGGCGTTCTCTTTATAGAGGGCGGAGTAGTCCTCCGTCAGCTTGTCCAAAAAATCGTCCACGGACGCCATGTTATAGCCGCCCATCATGGACTTTGCAAAGGTGCAGTTTGCCACCTCCTGCGGGGTCATCATCGTTGGCTTACCTCCCTTTTCTCGTTACGTACAGCGGCCCCCATCTCAGTTGAAGCTGTAGAGGCCGTTGGTCTCCAGCTCGTCGATCAGATCCCCCTGGATGTCCACGGAGTAGGGGGTGATGAGATAGGTATTTGCGGCCACCTTCTTGATCTTGCCCTCCCCCGCGTAGGCCACGCCGGAGAGGAAGTCGATGAGGCGGCGGGCGATGTCCTTGTGGGTGGACTCCAGGTTGACGACAACGGTGCGCTTCTCCTTGAGGTGGTCGGCAATCTCGCTGGCGTTCTCAAAGCGCTCGGGCTTGACCAGCACCACCTTGAGCTGGGTGGTGGCGTGGATATTGACCACCTTGCCCCGGCGGCTGTCCACGGCGCTGCGGTCATAGGAGCGGGGCCGGTCGTCCAGGAAAGGGGAGTCCTGCTCCTCGAAATCCAGGTCGTAATCCTCGTCTTCGTTGCTGACGGGGGTGATCATGCGTCTCAGATTGTCTATCAAGTTCATTAGGTGAAACCTCCTGTCGTCGTCTGGTAAGGCCGGTGGCCGAAGATGGCGGAGCCGACCCGGACCATGTTGGCCCCGGCGGCGATGGCATCCTCGAAATCATCGCTCATTCCCATTGACAAATACTCAAACCCATTATCATACAAATTTTCGGCTATGTCAACAGAAAGACGGCAAACTTTCTCAAAATACCGGAAATTTCCATGGGGCTCCTCTGCCGCCGGGGGGATGGCCATGAGTCCCAGGACCCGGACGGCCTCAAATTCCCGGGCCCGGGCGGCGGCGTCGAAGAGGGCGTCGGGGTCGAAGCCGCTCTTGCTGGCCTCCCGGCCGATGTTCACCTCCAGGAGCACGTCCTGGACGAGGCCCCGCTTTTTCGCCTGCCGGTCGATCTCCTCCAAAAGCTCCAGGCTCCCGGCGGAATGGATGAGGGAGACGTTCCCCACCACCTGCCGGACCTTGTTCCTCTGGAGGTGGCCGATGAAGTGGACTGGCGCGCCGTCGTAGGCGTGCTGGGCGAGCTTCTCCGTCATCTCCTGGACCCGGTTCTCCCCCAGGGCGTCGATGCCGGCGGCCACGGCCTCCCGGCAGGCGGCGGCATCGTTCATCTTGCTGGCCCCCACCAGGAGGATGTCCTCCGGCCTGCGTCCGGCCCGCTCCGCCGCCCGGGCGATGCGCTCCCGGACCGAGCGAATGTTTTCCGCGATGCTTCCCATGCTATCTGATCACCTTTCCGTCATAGAGATCCGCCGCGGCGGTAATGACCTGTTCTCCGGAGCGGAGCCTGCGGCCCTCCCGGCCCCCCTCGGTGGCGAGGGTGTTCAGGTACTCGTCATCCGGCGCCACTAAAATGTACTCGTCCTCCTGCCAAAGCACCCGCACGGGCTTGCGCCGGGCCAGCTCCCCCCAGAGGGTGAAGACGCAGGTGACGGGCTGGGTCTTCTCATGGCCGTTCGCGTCCAGGAGGATGTTTCCGTCCTCATCGGTCACGGGCACCTGCTCCACCCGCACGGCGCTCCGGGGCACCCGGATGCCGTCGTAGGTGTGGAAGATGACCTGGGCGCTCTGGCTGCGCAGGAGGGTGGTGAGGCTCAGGTACTTTTCCGAAGAGAAGACCACCACTCGCTGTCCGTTCTCCTCGGCGCTGATGGAGGCGACCTTCACCTCCATATCCCGGCTGAGGCCCTTGTGGAACCGGAGGGTGAGGCGGTCCCCCACCAGCATGTCCCCCATGTCCTTGGTCTGCATACAGCAGACGAAAGCCCAGGTCTTGCCGTAGATCATCCTGCCCACAGCGCCGGAGACCGGCTGGGGGGCGATGGCGGCAAAGGAGGAGGGGGTGAGGGTCTCCGCCATCTCCGGGTTCAGGATGGCCTCATAGCCGTCCACGAGGCTGGAGAAGAGCCCGGCCTGGGGGGCGGTGACCCGGGTGGTGGCCGGGTCCGCCGAGGCGCTCAGGGACGCGATCTGCCCCTGGAGGGAGGCGATGGAGGCGTCCAGCTCTTCGGTGCCGGAGTAGGCGTAGCTCCGCTTGAGCACCGCCGAGCGCAGGGCGCTCCCCTGTTCCACGGCCTCCTCCAGGTCTCCGGAGGCCGCCGCCTGGCGGAAGTCCAGCAGGGCCGCCGCCGTCTCCTCGTCCGGGCGGACCTGGGAGGTCCCGGCGAGGCTCCGGGCGTAGAGGAGCTGATCCATCTGCTCCTCCAGGCCCCGGAGGATGTTGGCCTCGCTGAGGGCCTCGGCAGTCTGGTAGATGAGGGCCACGGTGCCCCCGGCGCTGACCCGTTCGCCTTCCCGCCGGGGGGAGTAGACCAGCTCCCCGCCGCCGGGGAGCACCTGCTCCCGGCGGACCACGTAGCCGTTGACGGTGACCGCGTCGTCGCAGGTGAAGGCGTAGGCCAAGGAGGTGGTATAGGGATCCATGCCCATCACGTAGATGGCGGCATGGATGCCGAAATAGAGGAGGACTGTCAGCAGGATGGCGGCCATAGCGAGCCGGGTGGCAAGGGTACTGGTTTTCATGGAGTGGACCTTTCTCTTTGGCAAGTCCTCCAGGGGGGCGTCCTGCTACAGCGTGTCCTCCCAGTCGGTGAGGTCCACCACCTGGGCGGGGCTCACCGTAGAGATGGCGTGCTTATAGATGAGGTTCTGCTTGCCGTCTGCGGTGAGGACCACGGTAAAGGCGTCGAAGCCCGTGATGGTGCCCCGCATCTGGAAGCCGTTCATCAGGAACACGGTCACCGGCGTCTCATTGCGCCGGACGCTGGTCAGGAACACGTCCTGGAGATTGGGTGTTTTTGCCATAAGTAGCTACCTCTCTTTTTTCATTAGTGGGGACCTGTGGGGTCCTGCTACTATTGTAGACCCATGGCAGTCATGATTTTTGTCGCTTTTTGGAGAGCGGCGGCAAAATCCCGCTCTTTTTCCCAGAGAATCCAGTGGATGTCCGGGATATGTCTCAGCCAGGTCAGCTGACGCTTCGCGTACTGCCGGGAGCGGAGCTTCACCCCCTCCGCCGCCTCCTCCAGGGAGCGCTCTCCCCGGAGGGCCCCGGCGAGCTCCTTGTAGCCGATGGCCTGCATGGCGGTGGCCTCCGGCGGGACGCCCGCGTCCAGGAGGGAGCGGACCTCCTCCGCGAGTCCGGCGGCCATCATGGCGTCCACCCGGCGGTCGATGGCCGCGCGGAGGTCCGCGCGGTCCCGGTAGTTCAGGCCGATGGTGACGGAGGCGTACTTTTTGGGGAGGGCCCGGGTCACCCGGTCGTGGTCCGACTTGGTGCGGCCTGTCTCCCGGTAGACCTCCAGGGCCCGGAGGATGCGCTTGACATCCGCCGGGTGGAGTTTTTCCGCGGAGGCCGGGTCCACCCGGCGGAGCTCCTCCAGGAGGGGGCCGATGCCCTTCTCCGTGAGCTCCCGCTCCAGGGCGGTACGGATTGCCCCTCCGGCCTCCCCGGGGGCGAAGGTCCGTCCGGCGATGAGGGCCTCCAGGTAGAGGCCGGTGCCGCCCACCAGGACGGGGAGCCTGCCCCGGGCGAGGATGTCCTCCACGCAGCGGTCCGCCTGCTCCACGAAGCGGGCGGCGGACCAGCTCTCCGCCGGGTCCGCCACGCCCACCATGTGGTGGGGGATGCCCGCCGTCTCCTCCGCCGTGGGGGCGGCGGTGCCGATGGTCATGCCTTTGTAGATCTGCATGGAGTCCACGCTGACCACCTCGCCGTTATAGCGCTTGGCAAGAGCCACGCCCATTGCGGTTTTTCCGCAGGCCGTGGGGCCCGCCACACAGAGGACTCTTTTCGCTTCCATGGAGGAGCTCCTTTCGCTCCGGGGGCTCCGCGCCCCCGGACCCTCGGTGACTTTTTCCGCGTGGAAAAAGTCACCAAAAACACGCTTAAGAAACTACGTTTCTTAAGAATCTTC
>CAJUOA010000003.1 GCA_910587785.1 uncultured Oscillospiraceae bacterium
CGAGGGTGATCATCTCCAGCACCTCGTGGGCCCGGTAGAGGATGGTGCCGCCGGGGGTCTCGTAGAGGCCCCGGTCCTTCATGCCCACGAGGCGGTTCTCCACGATGTCCAGCAGGCCGATGCCGTTGTCTCCGCCCAGCTTGTTGAGCCTGCGGATGATGGCGCTTGCCTTCATCTTCTCGCCGTCGATGGCCACGGGGACGCCCTTCTCAAAGTCCAGGGTCACGTAAGTGGGCGCGTCGGGGGCCATGGCGGGGGAGACGCCCATCTCCAGGAAGCCGGGCTTGTCGTACTGGGGCTCGTTGGCGGGGTCCTCCAGGTCCAGGCCCTCGTGGCTGAGGTGCCAGAGGTTCTTGTCCTTGGAGTAGTTGGTCTCCCGGCTGATCTTCAGGGGCACGCCGTGGGCCTCGGCGTAGTCGATCTCCTCGTCACGGCCCTTGATATCCCACTCCCGCCAGGGGGCGATGATGGTCATCTCCGGGGCGAAGCGCTTGATGGCCAGCTCGAAGCGGACCTGGTCGTTGCCCTTGCCGGTGCAGCCGTGGGCGATGGCGTCGGCGTTCTCCTTGAGGGCGATCTCCACCAGGCGCTTGCCGATGATGGGCCGGGCGAAGGCGGTGCCCAGCAGGTAGTCCTCATACTTGGCGCCCATCATCATGGAGGGGACGATCACATCGTCCACCATCTCGTCCACCAGGTCCTCGATGTACAGCTTGGACGCGCCGGTCTTGATGGCCTTCTCGTGGAGGCCCTCCAGCTCGTCGCCCTGCCCCACGTCGGCGGCTACGGCGATGATCTCGGGGTTGTTGTAGTTCTCCTTCAGCCAGGGGATGATGATGGATGTGTCCAGCCCGCCGGAGTAGGCGAGGACGATCTTCTTGATGTCTTTTTTGTCTTTCATAACGGGGACCTCCCAGTCAAATTTGATGTGATACCTGAATTATACAGAATCGTGGATATTTATGCAATTGGCAGATTGCACAATCTTTTGCCCTCCACTGGGGATTTTTTGCAGTTTTGGAGAAAAAAGGGAGGGAGGACCGTGTTTCTGTTCCGGTATTGTTTATGGGGCGGTACAAATGCGGTACTGCCTGCCGAAAATTGTGTTCCGTGGAAAATCCATGGTTGTATTTCCCATGTCCCCATGCTATACTATACTCTGTATGTGTGAGAAGGACCGGTAAAGGAGGAGCGTGACTTTGAAGATCGTCGTATTGGCCGGGGGACTGTCCCCGGAGCGCCATGTGTCGCTGGTGACGGGGCAGAACGTCTGCGCGGCCCTGCGGGAGCGGGGACACCGGGCGGTAGTGATGGATATGTACCTGGGCCTGGAGGGGTACGAGGGCGCGCCGGAGGATGTGTTCGACGGCACCGGCCTCATCGGGGAGGCGGCCATCTCCGCCGACGCGCCGGACCTTGAGGCCGTGCGCAGGGGGCGGAGGGACCAGTCGCCCAGCCTCTTCGGCCCCGGGGCGCTGGAGGTCTGCCGGGCGGCGGACGCGGTCTTTCTCGGCCTCCATGGGGAGTGCGGGGAGGACGGCAGGGTCCAGGCGGCATTTGACCTGCTGGGCATCCCCTACACCGGGAGCGGACACCTCTCCAGCGGTATGGCCATGAACAAGGCCGTCACCAAGCAGGTGATGGAGCGTCTGGGCATTCGGACGCCCGCATGGCGGGAGGTGCGCTTTGAGCGGGAGGACATCCCGCGCCTTGTGGAGGAACTGCCCCTGCCCTGCGCGGTGAAGACCATCAACGGCGGGTCCTCTCTGGGCCTGGCTCTGCCGGAGACCAGGGGGGCGCTCACTGCCGCCCTGGAGGAGATGCTCGGCTACGGCGGGCATGTGGTCGTGGAGGAGAAGGTCATTGGCAGGGACATCACCGTGGGCGTGCTGGGGGACCGGTACCTGCCCGCCGTGGAGATCATCCCCAAGACCGCTGACTTTTTCGACTACGCCGCCAAGTACCAGGAGGGGGGGAGCGAGGAGGTCTGTCCGGCCCCCATCTCCGAGGAGGCTTGGCGGACCATGGGGGAGGCGGCGCTGGCCCTCCACCGGGGGCTGGGGCTGGAGGTCTACTCCCGCACGGACTTTGTTCTGGACGAGGCGGGGCGGGCCTGGTGTCTGGAGATCAACTCCCTGCCCGGCATGACTCCGGGGAGCCTTCTGCCCAAGGAGGCGGCGGCGGTGGGGATGGATTATCCCGCGCTCTGCGAGGAGATTCTGCGCCTCTCCCTGGAGCGGAGGCGCTGAGATGGGCGGGAAGCTGATCGTCATTGCGGGGTATCTCGCCGCAGGGAAGAGCACCTTTGCACGCCGTCTCGGCAAGGAGCTCGGGGTGCCCTGCTTCGTGAAGGACACCTTCAAGAGCGCCCTCTGTGAGAGCGTGTCTATCACGGACCGGGCGGAGAGCAGCCGCTTCTCCGCAGTCACCTTTGACGCGATGTGCTATGCGGCGGAGCGTCTGCTGGAGGCGGGGCTTCCGGTGATCCTGGAGGGTAACTTCACGCCTCCGGGGGTGAAGCCCACCGACGAGGCCGGGCGGCTTCGGGATTTGGCGGCGCGGTACGGCGCTCCTGTGCTGGCCTTCCGGTTCCAGGGGGACACAACGGTCCTGCACCAGCGGTTCCTCCGGCGGGAGGGGACGCCGGAGCGGGGGGAGGCGAACCGGATGTTCGAGGCCGTGAGCTGGGAGACGTTCGACCGGCTCTGCCGGAACCTGGAGGGCGTCGAGCTGGGCGGGGAGACGGTGGATATCGACACCACCGACTTCGCCGCTGTGGATTTTGAGACTACCATCGCCTGTGCGCGGCGGTTCCTGGAAGAGGGAAGCCCGCCGTAAGACAGTTGATCTATACGCTATATGAAAGGCAGGTTTTGCCCATGATGCCCACTACCACTGCTCAGATGTGCGCCGCCGTCCACGGGACGCTCTGCGGCGACGGGGCGCTGACTGTCTCCGAGATTTCTACTGACAGCCGGTCCATCGGTCCGGGGGCCTGGTTCGTGCCCCTGACGGGGGAGCGCTTCGACGGGCACGACTATATCGACATGGCGCTGGACCAGGGAGCGGCGGGGTGCTTCTGCGCCCGGATGCCGGAGACGGTGCGGCCTGATAAGACCTACATCCTGGTGGAGAATACCCGGACCGCCCTGCGGGACTTGGCGGGGTGGTACCGGGGACAGTTCAACATTCCGGTGGTCCAGATCACCGGGAGTATGGGGAAGACGACGCTCAAGGAGCTGCTCGCGGGGGTGCTCTCGGAGCGGTTTTGTACGCTCAAAACGCCGGGGAACCTCAACGGGGATATCGGCGCGCCGCTGACCTTGCTGGGCCTCACGCGGTCGCACCAGGCGGCGGTCATTGAGACGGGGATGGATGAGTTTGGACAGATTCGGGCGCTGGGACAGGCGGTAAGGCCGGATGTGGCGATCATTACCTGTGTGGATGACGTGCATCTGTCCCACTTCCAAAGCCGGGAGGACATCCTGCGGGCGAAGGCGGAGATTTTCGAGAATCTGCGGCCCGGAGGCTTAGCGGTGCTGGGCGGGGACGACCCGCTTCTGAACACTCTCCGCCTGGACTGCGACGTCGCCCGGTGCGGCCTTGGAGAGGGGTGCAATGTGCGCTTGACGGACCTGGAGGACCTGGGGCTTGCGGGGATAAAGTGTACTGTGGTGACGGAAAAGGCCCGCTATCCGCTTGATATTCCCTCGCCGGGGGTGCATATGGCTGTGTTGGCGGCAATTGCCGCTGCGGCGGCGGAACGGCTTGGGCTGACGGCGGAGGAAATCTGCCGGGGGATTGCCGGGTACGCTCCGGCGGACAACCGTCTGCGGGTAGAGCGGCTGACCGGCGGGCGGATTATGATTAATGACAGCTACAATGCGAACCCGCGGTCGGTCCGGGCGGATTTGGCGATCCTGGCAAAGCATACGGGCGGCAAGCGGATCGCTGTGCTGGGGGATATGACGGAGCTGGGGAGCGCTGAGGAGAGCGGCCACAGAGATGTAGGCCGGACGGTGGGGGAGCTGGGGATTGAGATGCTCTTAGCCGTCGGAGAGCGGAGCAAAAAGTGGATGGTTCCGGCGGCGAAGGAGGCAGGGTGCGCGGATGTGAGGTGGTTTGCCTCGCGGGATGAGGCGCGGGACGCACTGCTCCCCCACTTCGCGCCGGGGGATGCCGTGCTGCTGAAAGCCTCCCATTTTATCTGCCGGTTTGACCTGATGGCAGATCAGTTGAGGGAGTATCGGTTTTAGGGACATTATGGCAGAGCAGTCTCGCCCGCACCATGCCGGTGGCCCGGTAGTATCAGGTTTGAATCGTGCTCCTTGGAGGCGAACCCAACGCAGAAGGCCAAAGGTCCAGGGAGTGGTTCCAGCGATGGGAGCGGCATCGGCCCAGAGCAGACATTGAGAAAAAGAGTCAAACAGGTCGTAGCGTAAACAAAAACCCCCGTAATGAAGGAAGATTCTTAAGAAACGTAGTTTCTTAAGCGTCTTTTTGGTTCCTTTTTCCACGCGGAAAAAGGAACGAACACCGCATGAACAGAGGAAAGAATAGGAACAACCATGATAGAGATCAGCGTAAGCAACGTAAAGAAAGCGTTTGAAGTAGGAAAGAACATTCTGGACGGTCTGACGTTCCAGATTGAGAGCGGGGAGCGGGTCGGGCTCCTGGGCCGCAACGGGGCAGGGAAGAGCACGCTCTTCAAGCTCCTGACGGGGGAGCTGGAGGCGGACGAGGGCGACATCGCCATCGCCAAGAACCGGCGCCTCGGGCTCATATCGCAAATCCCGGTGTATCCGGCGGGGTATACGGTGGAGGACGTGCTCCAGACGGCCTTTGCCCGGTTGAAAAAGCTGGGGGAGGAGATGGAGCGCCTTGCCGGGGCCATGGCCGGAGGGGACAGCAGCGAGCAGACTCTGCGCCGCTACGGAGAGATTTCAGAGCGCTTCGAGCTCCTGGGGGGCTATGACACGGAGACCGCCGTGGGGAAGGTGGCCAACGGCCTGTCCATCCCGGCGGAGATGCGCTCCCAGGCGTTCGCGAGCCTCTCCGGCGGGGAGAAGACCCGGGTGAATTTGGCGAGGCTCCTGCTGGAGGACACGGATATCCTGCTTTTAGACGAGCCCACCAACCACCTGGACCTCCACGCCACGGAGTGGCTGGAGGAGTATGTGCGCCGGTTCAAGGGCACGGTGGTGGCCATCAGCCACGACCGCTACTTCCTGGACCGGACCATCAGCCGGGTCATCGAGGTGGTGGACGGCAAGGCGGAGTTCTACTCCGGCAACTACACCTTCTACGCCATCGAGAAGGAGCGGCGCTTCCAGGAGAAGATGCGGCTCTACGAGAAGGAGCAGGCCAAGATCAAACAGCTGCAGGAGGCGGCGGACAAGCTCCACCTCTGGGCCTTCATGGGGGCGGATAAGCTCCACAAGCGGGCCTTTTCCATGGAGCGGCGGATCGAGCGTATCCGGCAGACGGAGAAGCCTACCAAGGCCCGGGCCCTCACGGCCCGGTTCGGGGAGACGGACTTCTTCGGCGACGAGGTGCTCCATATCAAGGACCTGGGCAAGTCCTTCGGGGACCGGAAGCTCTTCGAGAACGTGAACCTCCTGGTGGAGGGAGGCGAGCGCATCGCCCTGCTGGGGGACAACGGCACGGGGAAATCCACCCTGCTGAAGATCCTCATGGAGGAGGAGTTCCCGGACACGGGGCGGTTCCGCTACGGGCCCTCGGTCCGCTCGGCGTACCTGCCCCAGATCATCCACTTTGACAACCCCCACCGGAGCATCCTCGATACCATGCTCTACTCCAAGCGGGGCCTCACCACCCAGGCGGCCCGGGACCGGCTGGGGGCCTTCAACTTCCGGGGGGAGGACGTGTTCAAGCCGGTGAGCGTGCTCTCCGGCGGAGAGCAGAGTAGGCTGCGGCTCTGTATGCTCATGGACGAGGAGATCAACCTCCTCATCCTGGACGAGCCCACCAACCACCTGGACATCGCAAGCCGGGAGTGGATCGAGGAGGCGGTGGAGGCCTACGAGGGGGCCCTCCTCTTCGTCAGCCATGACCGCTACTTCATCAACCGCTTTGCCACCCGCATCTGGGAGCTGGAAAACGGCCATATCACCGACTACCCCGTGCCCTTCGGCCGCTATAAGGAGATCAAGGAGCGGGACCGGACCCTTGCCCAGGCCCAGCCCAAGCCGGAGGTCCGGGAGGAGAAGCCCAAGGCCGCGCCCAAGGGGAACCGCTCCCAGCAGAACGCCCGCAAGCAGCTGACCATCTGCGAACGGGACATGGAGAAGCTGGAGGGCGAGATTAAGGTCCTGGAGGCGGAGCTGGAGGCCAATGCCTGCGACTACGAGAAGTACAGCGCCCTCTATGCCCAGAAGGAGGAGCTGGACGCGAAGCTCCTGGAGCTGATGGAGCGCTGGGAGCAGCTCGCCGCAGAGGCGGAGGCGTGATGGGCGCAAAAGAAAAACTCCTGTACCTCCTGGCGGCGCTCTGCCTCCTGCTGGGGGCGGCGATGCAGTTCGTGTTCACGGCGGTGCGCTTCACCGGATTTTTATTCTGGTGTGCGGCGGCGGTGCTGGTCCTCCTGGCCCTGCTGGACCGCTGGAGAAAAAAGCACCGCTGGGCCCTCTGGGTCCGGCGGGGAGTGCTTGCGGCCCTGGCGGCGGGCTTTGCCCTCTTCGCCGTGCTGGAGGCCCGGGTGGTCTCCTGGGCGCGGACGGACAGCGTCACGCCGGTCTCGGCAGTCATCGTCCTGGGGGCGGGGGTCAACGGCACCGCGCCCTCTCTTAGCCTCCAGACCCGGCTGGAGGCGGCGCTGGAATACGTCCGGGACAAGCCGGAGGTCCCGGTGGTGGTCTCCGGGTCCCAGGGGCCCGGGGAGGCCATCTCCGAGGCGGAGTGCATGTACCGCTGGCTCACTGCCCAGGGCCTCCCTCCGGAGCAGATCCTCCTGGAGGAGCAGGCGGACAACACCCGGGAGAACATCCGCTACTCCCTGGAGCTCCTGGAGGAGCTGGGCGTGGACGGGACGGCGGAGATCGCCGTGGTGTCCAGCGGCTACCACCTCTGCCGGGCCTCCACGTATATGCCGGGGAAGATGGTGCCCGTGGCGGCGCGGATGCCGGGGCGGTACTGGCCCATCACCGTCAACTACTATGTCCGGGAGGCGTTCGCTTTGGCGGCGGACCTCGTGTTTTCTCAGGCGGGAGGCAGGGCGCATCCCCGGGAGCTTACAGCGCCTGCCGCTCTGTGAGGACTTAGATACGATGAAAATGGATGTGACGGCCCTCACGGCGGAGGAGACGGCGGAACGGCTCGCCGCCCTCTGACCGGGGAGGGGGCCCGGCAGTTTCGATAAAAAAGGAGAGACACTATGCCCTACACACTATGCGTCTACTACAGCCGCACGGGGAACACCCGGCGGGTGATGCAGGAGGTGGCCCAGGAGCTCCACTGCGAGATGGTGGAGCTGACCGACGGGGAGGACCGCACCGGCCTTCGCGGGTGGCTTCGCAGCGGGATGCAGGCCATGAGCCGGGAGATCCCCCCGGTGAAGGAGTTCAAAACCATGCTCCCCCTGAGCGCCTACGACCTGGTGATCATCGGCACGCCGGTGTGGGCGGGCCGGTGCAGCGCCCCGGTGCGCAGCTTCCTCCAGGAGTACGGCCAGCAGCTCCGCCGGGCGGCCTACGTCATCACCCGGGCCAGCGGCGTGCGCTATGAGGAGGTCTTCCAGCAGATGGACATCTATGTGCCCTCCTCCCATATCAGCGCCGTGTCCATCCGCCCGGGGGACGTGGGCTCCGCCTTTTGGCTGGAGGAGTTCCTCACCAGTATCCGGAGCGGAGGAAAGGAGAAGACGGGACATGCTGGATAAGCTGAAAACCATCACGGACCGCTACGAGGCCCTCACCAGCCAGCTGGAGGACCCGGCCACCTACGCGGACCCGGACCTCCTGCGCCGCCTGACCCGGGAGCAGAAGGAGCTGGAGAGCGTGGCGGCGGCCTACACCGCCTACCGCGCGGCGGAGGCCCGGCAGAGCTCCGCCCAGGAGCTCCTGGGCGACCCGGAGCTCCGGGACATGGCCCGGGAGGAGATGGAGGAGGCCCGCCAAGAGATGGAGGCCCTGCGGGAGCAGATGAAGCTCCTCCTCCTCCCCCGGGACCCCAACGACAGCCGGAACGTCATCATGGAGATCCGCGGCGGCGTGGGGGGCGAGGAGGCCATGCTCTTCGCCGCGGACCTCTTCCGTATGTACGGCATGTACGCCGAGAGCAAGGGGTGGCGGCTGGAGCTGAGCAATATCAACGAGACAGAGCTGGGGGGCGTGAAAGAAGTCAGCTTCCTGGTGGAGGGGGAGGGGGCCTGGTCCCGGCTGAAGTTCGAGAGCGGCACCCACCGGGTCCAGCGGGTGCCGGTGACGGAGTCCTCGGGCCGTATCCAGACCAGCGCGGCCACCGTGGCCGTGCTCCCGGAGGCGGAGGAGGTGGAGTTCACCATCGACCCCAAGGACCTGCAAATCGACACCTTCCGCTCCTCCGGCGCGGGGGGACAGCACGTCAACAAGACGGAATCCGCCATCCGCATCACCCACCTGCCCACCGGCGTGGTGGTGGAGTGCCAGGACGAGCGCAGCCAGTACAAGAACAAGGACCGGGCGATGAAGATCCTCCGCTCCAAGCTCTACGAGGCGGAGCAGGCCAAGCAGAACGCCGCCATCGCCGCCCAGCGCCGCAGTCAGGTGGGCTCCGGCGACCGCTCGGAGCGCATCCGGACCTACAACTTCCCCCAGGGCCGGGTGACGGACCACCGCCTCGCGGGGGACGTGAAGAATTTCGCCATCGACGCCGTCATCAATGGCGGCCTGGACCCCATCATTGATGCCCTCGTGACCGCCAGCCAGGCGGAGAAGCTCGCGGCGGCGGGGGAGGCGTGAGATGGAAGACCTGCGGATCGAGAAAATGGACCAGCAGTCGGCCCGGGAGATCGCGGACCGCTGGAAGTACGGCGGGGAATACGCCTTCTACGACATGACCGCCGACCCGGAGGACTACGCGGAGATCACCTCCCCGGAACAGCGGGGGGAACGGTACTTCTCCGTTTTCTCCGGGAGCGCCCTTGCGGGCTTCTTCTGCGTGGAGAGGGAGGGGGAAGCTGTGGAGCTGGGCCTCTGCCTCCGGCCGGACCTGACAGGGCGGGGCCTGGGACAGGCGTTTTTGCGGACGGTCCTCTGGTACGTGGAGGAGCGCTTCGCGCCGGAGGCCATCCGCCTGCGCGTGGCGTCCTTCAACCGGCGGGCCGTCAAGGTCTATGAGCGGGCGGGGTTTGAGAGGACCGGCACCGCCCGGGTGTCAACCAACGGCGGGATCTATGAGTTTGTCATGATGGAGCGCAGGCGCGGCGCGTGATGATCTCCTCCCTGGCGTACGAGGATACGTTCGAGAGGGCCAAGGCCATCGGTGCCCGGGGTTTTGTGGATAAGCCGTTCCATCAGGAACAGCTGCTGAAGGTATTCGGGGAGGCGCTGTCGTAGTTTCAAGACGCGGCAGAGCCCCCGGCGGAAGAACGCCCCCGGTCTCGCTGACCGGGGGCGTTCTCTCTGCTACAGCGCATCCTCCTCCCGGAAGAGCACATCAAAGGAGATGTCGTTTTTCTTGACGAAACTGCTCAGCCATACCAGAAGGTCTGGGTAGCCGCTGTCCTCGCCGTCCCTGCGGATGCCGAAGGCGGAGAGGGCGGCCTCGCCGCCCCGGCAGAACGCCTCGAACTCCGGCGACGCCAGGATGGCCCGCAGGCGGGCGGTGTCCAGGGGAGACTCCTGCTTCGCGGGAGCGGGGGGTTCCTCCGGCGGAGCTTCGGAGGGCTCTGCACGCTCCGCAGGCTCCTCCGGCGAAGGTTCCTCCGCCGGTCCGGCCTCTTGGACGGCCTCCTCCAGCGCGGGCGGCTCCTCCGCCTTCTCCTCCGGCACGCCGTAGAGGAGCTTATACAGGAAGGCGAGGTGGAGCAGACGCTCCGTGCCGCTCTCCGGCGGAGTAAAGAAGTTGGTCAGCTCGGCCTCGTAGTTGAGATAGCCCACCTCGATGATCTTCTCGTTCTTCCGGAAGAGGTAGATGTCCTTGAAGAGCAGCAGTCCGGCGAAGAAAGCGGAGAAGTCCACCAGGGCGCAGATCAGCAGGAGGAACCAGGCGATGGGCGAGGCGGCGTACAGGGCCGTGAGCCCGGCGTCCCTGGAGGGGTTGATGCCCAGCCCGCCGTGGAGCAGGGCGTCATAGCTGATCTGGAAGTCGGAGTAGGTAATGCCCTGGGCGTAGTTGCGAAACTGCTGGGCCAAATAGGCCCCGCTGCCCTCCGCGCCGGTCTCAGCGCCGCCGGTATACCCGCTTAGCAGGCCGTCCAGGTCCAGGGCCCGGTCCACATAGGCGTCGAGGCGCTCATAGGCGGCGTACTTGATCAGCTCCCCGCTCCCCTGGGCCGCGGCCGCCCCGGCGGTCCCCAGGTAGGCGTCCACGATCCGGGGCAGGTCCAGGACCGCCACCTTGGCCGTGCTCCCCGCCGCGCGGCCGGCGGCGTACAGCGCCGCTACGCTCCCCCGGACGCCGTCGATCTCCGCGTTCTGGTCCAGCCAGGTGTAGATGGCGTCCATGTCCGTGAGGGGGCCGTTTGCCGCGCCGTCGGCACTGTAGATGTCGCTCTCCAGCCGCTGGTACTGGCTGAGGAGGGTCCGCAGGATGACGTACTTGTCGGCGTTGGGAATGGAGCGGGCGGTGCGGATGATGGACTGGTCCACACTGTCCGGGTCCGGATAGCGGATCTGGGGGAAGGTGATGTGCTGGCCGTCGGAGGCGGTGATGCGGTCGATGGCCCCGCCGGTGACCGGGTTGCCCACTGCGATGCGGTGGCCGGGCAGGGCGATATCGAAGTAGGTGGTCCGGTAGGACTCCTGAGCCCGGCCGCGCCAGTAGTGGGCGTACTCCTCGGTGGTGATGGTCACCTCGGTGCCGATGCTGTCGTAGTCCATTTGCAGGAAGCTCTTGAGGACGGAGACGGTGGTCTCAAAGTCGCTGGTGCGGGAGACGTACCGGTCCCGGACGTTCTCCAGACCTCCGGCCAGGGCCTCGCTGCCGGCGTCCCGGGCCTCGCCCACCTGGGCGTCGTAGGAGGCCCGGACCTCCTGCCGCACAGCGGTGGCGGCGGCGGAGCCCTCCTCCAGGGCGGAGAGGATGTGGTTGGTGTTCTCGCTGTAGACCCGGGCCATGTCCGAGACCGTCTCATTGAGGCCCAGGCGGCTCACGGTCTCATAGCGGACCTGGTCGTAGACCCGCTCGTGGAGCTTGGCGCTGCTCGCGTAGTAGCCGAACATATTGTTGAAGGCAAAGCCGGTGGACACCAGCATCAGCAGGAGGTAGGCCGTTAGGTAGAACCAGCTGGGCAGGCGGCGGGGCAGGCGCTCCAGAGGGAGCGGGAGGGGCCGGTCCGCCGCCGCGTCCTCCCTTGCGGTCCGGTAGGCTTTCCAGAGCCGGTGGATCTCCAGCCCCTGCCGCACGGCGGCGTAGGCCAGCAGGGCCGTGCCCAGCACGGTCAGCAGGATGGGCAGGTACCGGATGATGGTCCGGCCCTCGGTCCCGCCGTCAAAGATGCCGCCGTAGAGCACGATGAGGAACGCCGCGTACACCAGCAGGTACATCACGCACGCGAAGACCTTCCCCGCGATGGCCTGCAGCAGTCCGCCCCGGCGGAAGCGCTGCTCCAGCATCATCCCCTCGGCGATGCCCTCCCCGGCCCTCATGCCGAAAATCAGCATGGCCAGCTGGACCGCGCAGGCGATGGCGAAGGAGCAGACCACGGGAATCCAGGTCTTGTCGCTGCTGTAGAAGCCGGTGAGGCCGAAGAAGGTGTTCAGCAATGAGGCCAGGGACGCAAAACACGCCGCCACGAACACGGCCCGGTTCTTGTCCGACTCCGTGCTGTAGCCCACGAAGATCTGGAGCATGGTGGAAAGGAAGGACCTCGCCGCCCGGAAGATATGCCGCAGGAGGAAAGGGATCAGGGACAAAAGGTGCAGGACCTGCTCCGCCAGCTGCTTTGCAAGCCCCGCCACCATCCGGCCCAGAGGCCCCCGCTCCCGGCCCGGGAACAGGCTGACCCAGAAGCGCCGGACAAGCCCCCACAGCGCCCGGACCCGTCCCCACACGAAGAGGAGCGCCAGCGCCAGCACCCACAGCACCAGCGCCCGGATGGTCAGGTTCAGCCCGAAGAGGGGCGTGGGGTAGGAGGTGAGGCTTCTCAGCAGCAGCAGCGGGTCCAGGGCGTCCAGCAGGACCCGGAAGATCCAGTCGTTGGTGATGCCAACGGAGTTGACGCCGTTCCAGCCCGCCGCGCCGTAGGGAAGCCAGGCGAGAAAGGCCGTGGCGCAGGCCGCGAGGGCTCCGGAGAGGGCCAGGGCCTGGAGGCTGGGGCGTCCCGGCGGCGGCTCCCCCCGCTTCTGCACCAGGCGGACCGCCGCGACCCAGCCTAAGTAGGCCAGAAGCAGGATGCCGGCGAGGACGCAGGCAAGGTTGAATACCACCGCCAGCGCCCGCACCAGCCCTGAGCCGATGGGCGGAAGGAAAAAACGTGCGATTTCTTGCATCATAAGTTCACCTAATCTGGTCTATCTGTGTAAAGGGGCGGGCGGCATCCCCCAGAAGGGGAGCCGCCGGTCCCGCAGTTCTTCTTTCGGACGGAGCATCAGCCCCAGAGGGCGGAGAGCATGGGCACGATCTGCTTTTTTCGGCTCATGACCCGGGGCAGGAACGCCTCGTGGTCCTTCAGCTCCACATTGAAGGCCTGCTGGAAGATGTCCTCGCCCCCAAGGCACAAAATCTTGCTCCCCTCCAGGAGCACATCCGTCAGCATCAGGAGCATCATGCTGTAGTCGTGCTCCGCCTTGGTCTGCTCCATGAGCTCCATGAACTCCTCCTTGCGCCCCAGGTGGCGGTCCGAGTCCACGCAGGTGATCTGACTGACGCCGAAGCTGTGTCCGGCGATGTGGAACTCCTTGAAGTCGGCGAAGAGGAGCTGGCTGACCGGCTGGTCCTCCGGCGCGGAGGCGGAGAAGATCTCCCGCCCCAGCTCGTCCAGGCCCAGGTCCGCGATCTTGGCCATGCGCTCCGCCATTTTCCGGTCCCGGGCGGTGCAGGTGGGGGACTTGAACATCACCGTGTCGGAGATGATGGCCGCGGCCATGAGGCCCGCCAGCTTGGGCGAGGGCATCATGCCCCGCTCCTGATACATGCCCGCCACGATGGTACAGGTGCTCCCCACGGGCTCGTTGCGGAAGTAGATGGGGTTCTTCGTCTGGATGTCCGCCAGGCGGTGGTGGTCGATGATGGCCAGCACCTCCGCCTGGTTGAGGCCCGGCACCGACTGGGCCGCCTCGTTGTGGTCCACCAGCACCACCTGCTTGCGCCGGGGCTTGATGAGGTGGTACCGGGAGAGGGTGCCCACCACCTTCTCCTCGCTGTCCAGGATGGGGTAGCTGCGGTAGCGGCTCTGGAGCACCACCTCCCGCACGTCGTCGATATAGTCCTCCAGGTGGAAGGAGGTGATCTCCTGCCGGTGGGCGAGACGGCCCACGGGAATGGCCTGGAAGATGCGCCGCACCGCCCGAAGGCTGTCGTAGGGGGTGGAGATGATGCAGGTGTTTTTGACCATGGCCCGGATATCGTCGGGGAGCTCCGCCTGGCAGAGAATCACGCAGGCCACGCCGAACTCCACCGCCTGCCGGAGCATCTCCGGCTGACTGCCGCAGACCAGGATGGTCTCCTTCTGCCGGAAGGGGGGCAGCTCCCCGGACTGGGGCAGGGCCAAGATCACCTCGCCGGTGAGGGTGTTGATGACCTCCTCCGTCTCGCTTAAGAGCTGCCCCTCCAGGACGCTGAGGATGTTGAAGAGGGGCACGGCCCGAAGGTCCGGGGCCTCGATGGTCTCCATGTCGAACCCAGCGATGTCCCCCGCCGTCAGCATCCCTTGCAGGTGCCCCTCGTCGTCGGTCACGGGGATGGCGGAGATCTGGGAGTCCTCCTGCATCTCCGACCAGGCGCGGTTTACCGTCACCGCCTCGTGTAAAATGGGCGGCACGTCGAAATCCAGGTCCTGGACCTGGGTGCGCACGTTTTTGAGCAGCATGGGCGGCTCAAAGCCGAAGCGGTTCAAGATCAGCTTCGTCTCGTCGCTCAGGTGGCCCAGCCGCGCCGCCACGTAGTGCCGCTCCCCCAGCGCGTTGCGCAGGGCCGCATAGGCCATCGCCGAGACCACCGAGTCCGTGTCCGGGTTCCGGTGGCCGGTCACATAGATTCGATCCATTGTTTCATCACACTCCCAATCCTAGTATGCGCGGGCCTTCTTTTTTTCTTTGTGTACAAAGAAAAAAAGAAGCAAAAAAAGAAAAACTTTTTGTCCGCGAACCGTTGGTTCGCTCATGATGTTATATTGTAAACCTATCATAGCACACCCTGTTTGGGCTGTCAACGGTATTTTTACAAAAAAGGACCCGTCTGCCCGCATTCCGGGGGAGACGGGTCCTGGTGCTCAGCCGTTGACGTTCCCTGTGCGCTGGTAGTTGTTCATGCGCCAGATGATGGTGGCCATCTCACTGCGGCGGATGGAGTTGGGGCCGTAGAAGTTCACCGCCCCGGTATCCAGCTTGGTGCCCTGGATGACGCCGATCTGGTAGAGGGCCATGACGTAGGGCGCGGCGGAGTAGTTGGAGGCCATGTCCGTGAAGGGGGAGACAGCCGTCACACCGGGGAGCTTCATGGCCTTGGCGGCGATCTCCGCGATGGCGTAGCGGGTGATCTTCCGGTCCAGGCTGGGCACGGACTGGCTCATGATGCCGTCAGTGATGGCCCGGGTCTGGTAGCCGCTGGCCCAGTGGGTGCCGGTGGGGGCCTGCTCGGGGTACCCGGCGGCCAGGAGGATCATCTTCAGCGCCTCGCCGTAGGTCACCTCGCCGTTGGGCAGGAAGGTGCCGTCGGGATAGCCGCCGATGACGTTCGCCGTGGCAAGCTCTGTCACCGGCTGATAGAACCAGTCAGTGGCTTTCACGTCGCTGAAGGTCTTCACAGGGCCGGTGGGCGTGGAGGGATTCGACGGCTTGGCGGGGTTGGACGGGTTGACGGGATTGGTAGGATTGGTAGGCACTGTAGTGCTCGCGGTGACGTTGATCTTCACTGTGCCGCTGAAGCGGGTGTTGTTGCCCCCGGCGGCGGTGAAGGGGATACTCACCAGGCCGCTGAAGCCCGCCTTGGGCACGAAGGACACCCGGTCCAGGGTCAGGGCGCTGCCGGAGCTTGTGATGTCATACCAGACGCTGCTGCTGGTGACGGCGGTGCCCACGCTGGTGGAGGTCCGGCCATAGTAGAGGGTGCCCTGGGAGGCGCTGGGCGGGGTGAAGGAGACGCTGTTGATCCTGCCGTAGCTCCCGGCCAGGCCCGCGAAGTCGCTGGGGCGGAAGAGGACGCCGTCGGAATTGCAGGAGTAGCTCACGGAGAGGCTGCCCACGGCAAAGCGCAGGACGCCGACGAAGAGCATCTTCCCCTGGAGGTCGTAGGCCACATAGCGCACGGACTCCGACACAGCGGAGCCGGGGACATAGGAGATGTCCTCGATGAGCTCACTGCGGGCGCTGCTGTAGTAGAAGGGCCTCGCGGCGATGTTGGAGGCGGTCAGGCGGGTGCCCCTGCCGGGGGCGGTGTAGCCCACGTAGAGGGAGCCGCTGGCGGGCACGTCCAGAAGCTGGATGTAGAACCCGGAGCCCTTGCTCCCGGAGGCGGCCTGGTAGACCTTGAGGAAGGCCTCCCGGTCCAGGGCCTGGGAGGAACCGGCGGAGACGGTGCAGGTCACATCCTGGACCGCGCCGTCGCTGACGAAGATGTAGAGACTGCCGGGCAGGTAGGTCTGCCGGCCGGTGTTGTTGATGCCGCTGGCCTCAAAGGGGATGACCACATAGCCGGTCTGCTTGACCCCGGGGGAGAAGGTCAGGTCGGAGATGCCGTACTGGTTGGCCCCGGGGGAGACGTAGAAGGAGTCGCTGGCCTTGATTCGGGTGCCGGGCCGGGCGATGGAGGAGAAATCCAGGTACAGCCCCCCCTCCGCCACGGTGGGCAGATCCGTGAAGCGGACCAGGGAGAGGGTGCCCCGGGCGTAGGTGTCCAGCCAGAAGTCCTCGAACTTCTTGGCGTCCAGGCTCACGGAGGCGTCCTTGGTGGTGGCGTAGACGATGTCCATGTGGCCCGCGCTCTGCTCCACGGTGATGGTGAGCATCCCGGGGAAGCTCTTGCCCTTGACGTCGTAGGCGGTGAAGGAGATGGTATAAGCGCCGGTGGTGCCCTTGGTCACCTCAAAGCGCACGTCGGAGAGGGCGTTGGCGGGCTTGGCGTTGTCGTAGAAGTAATATTTGTTGTTGGCCCCGGTGTTCACCCAGAGCTGACCGGCCTTGGAGACGGGCTTGGTGCCGAAGACCACATAGGAGGGCAGGTCGTTGGAGGATTCGTAGACCGCGTTATAGATCTGCTCCTCAATGGACCGGGCGGACCAGCTGTCCGGCTCCCCCAGGGAGAGGTAGACGTCCTCGGTGCTGACCGTGGCGTAGGCGGTGATGAGGTCCCGGACGTGGACCGTGACCGTGCAGGAGGCGCTGATGGGCTGGGTGGTCAGGCCGCTCTTGGGCACGGCCATGACGAAGCACACATATTTATAGCTCCCCTCCTTCTCGGTGATGGAGGCGGGCAGGGGATAGCTCTGCTCGCTGCCCACCAGCTTGCCCTCATAGTACCAGTTGTAGGAGAGGGTATACTCCCCGGTGAGGTCCGCATTGCCGATGGCCAGGGACACGTCCCCCAGGGAGATGGAGGCCTCGGCGTCGTTGAGGGAGACATAGATCTCCGGGTTCTCCGGGAGGGTGACCTTCACGGAGCCGTAGTTCACGGCCCGGCACTTGGTGCAAACGCCGGCGGCGTCGTAGGTGTGGGCCTCCCGCTCGATGTTCACGGCCGCGGTGTGGGAGACCAGATATTTGCAGACGCCGGAGTGGGTGCCGTCCCCGTTATCGGAGTAGGTGGCGTCGTGGTTGTTGGAGTCGATGGGGATACGCACGATATCGGTCTTGCTGGGGCAGACCGGGTTGGTGCAGACGTACTCCGCCAGACCCTCGCTGTGGCAGGTAGCGGCGGTGAGCACGGTCCAGGTGCAGTTGTCGGAGTGGCAGACCGGGCACTGCCTGGACTGATACTGATTTGGGTACGAGGCGAAGGCGGCGGGCGTCAGGGACGCCAGCAGGACCATTGAGAGCACCACGGACAAGAGCCGGTGGCGCAGCTTTTGTTTTTTCATCGGGGGTTCCTCCTTATTCGCTTGTTCACGGGCGGCGCCGCCGCCCAAGGTAGATAGAGCCATTGTACCACAAGTTTCCGGAAAAAGCTGTTACAATTTAGCAACAAATCGTGGACAGGAGCCCACCCTTTGCAAGCGAGGGGCGGACACATCCGGGAGGGGGAAATTTGTGGTCCGAACACACGATCAGCACTTGACAATTTCTCCGCGGGGTGGTATGCTTACACCATGTCCAAAAATGTACAAATCAGTCACTGCTGGATGTAGACCAGCGTCTGTCGCGGTTTGCTTCCGTGCAGTTTTCGTCTTTGGCGCTGGCAAAATTTTTTAGGAGGTCATGACTCAATGAACACAGGCACAGTCAAATGGTTCAACGCGGAGAAGGGCTACGGCTTCATCTCCAACGACGACGGGAGCGGGGATGTCTTCGTCCACTTCTCCTCCATCCAGGGCACCGGCTACCGCACCCTCAGCGAGGGGCAGAAGGTCACCTACGAGGTGGAGCCGGACCCCAAGAACGCCAGTAAGATGCGGGCCGTCAACGTCTGCCCGGCCTGAGAGGTGTGAAAAGAAAAAGAGCGTCTGGAAGCAGACGCTCTTTTTTGATGCCCTTGACCCGGAGATTTCTTGCAGGGGGCGGGAGGCAAAACCTTCAATTTTTCTGCCCCATGACCACCTGGACATGCGCCTTGAGCCGCCGGAAGGTCTCGTCGCTGAGGTCGTGCTCCACCTTGCAGGCGTCGGCGGCGGCGGTCTCGGCGTCCACGCCCAGCCACTGGAAGAAGTCCGTGAGCATCCGGTGGCGCTCGTAGATGTGCTCCGCGATGGCGAGGCCCGCGGGCAGGAGGCGGATGGAGCCGTCGGCGTCCATCTCCACGTAGCCGCTCTCCCGGAGCTTTTTCATGGCCACGCTGACGCTGGGCTTGGAAAAGTTCAACTCGTTGGCGATGTCGATGGAGCGCACGCTCCCCCGCCGTTCCTGGATGATGAGGATGGCCTCCAGATAGTTTTCCGCTGATTCGTAGATGTGCATGGTTTCTCTCCTTATTGACGGCAGACCGCCTGCCTTTCGTATCCCTTACAGTATACCACAGGCGGAGGCTGTTGGCAAGATGGAGAACGGCTGGTCAACGGAGATCCGTTTTCAACGTTCACCCCTGCAAGATCCTCCGGCAGGTGCTGGAGAGCTCCTCCAGGGTACTGCACGCGGCCATTTGGCAGAGCATGGACATGGTCTGGATGCTGCGGACGTAGGGCCACTTCCTCTGGGGGATGGGGTTGAGCCAAAGGACCTTGCCCGCCTGCCTGCGGGCCTCCAGCAGGGCCCGTGCGGCCCGGGGCACGTCGATGGTCTTGGTGTCGGAGAGGATGAGCAACGTAACAGACGGCCCCAGGACGCCGGGGCGCTGGGCGCAGAGGTCCTCCAGGGCTTTCCCCAGGTCCGTGCCCCGTCCGTAGAGGCCGGAGGAGCGCACATAATCCCGGAAAGCGTCCATATTTTGCAGGGCAAAGGGGTTCACCCGGCAGAGCTCCTCGGAGAAGAGGAAGGTCTTGGAGGATTCCGAAACCTCGCTCATAGACTTGAGGAAGCGCAGGGCGAATTCGGAGAACTGGAGCATGGACCCGGACACGTCGCACAGGAGTACCAGCCGTCTCCGCTTCTGCCGCCTGGGGCGGTAGGAGAGACGGTAGAAGGTCCCGCCGGTCTCCAGGCCCCGGCGGATGGTGCGCTTGAAGTCCAGCTTGCCGCTGTGGCCGCCGCCCCGGCGGGCCCGGCTGAGCTCCGCGTCCAGCTGACGGGCAATGGCGGAGACCAGGGCCGCGGCCCGGGGGATGTCCGTCTCCCGAAACTGGGAGATGTCCCGGTACAGGAGCGCCAAATCCGGGTCCAGGGACTCGCTCCCCACGGCGGCGTCCTCCATGGCCATCTGCTGTTCCAGGAGGAAGCGCATGAAGACGGAGCGGATGAAGTTGCCGTAGAGCTTGGGATTGCGCTCTAAGTTGCCCCGGGTCTTCTCCAGCATCTGCCGGAGCTGTTCCCGCTTGTCCTCGCCCATGCGGACGTAGACTTCTTGGAGGTCCTCCCGCAGGGGGATGGGATTGCCGCCGGCTTGCAGGTCCCGCTCTGCCTCCATGCGGCGCTGGGCGAGTTCTCTTGCCTCGGCCTCGTGCCTGGCCCGGAGTGCCTGCCGCTGTTCCACGCTGACGAAGAAGCCGTCGAAGGCCCGGCGGAAGACGGCCTGCTCCTCCCGGCTCTTGGCGCAGAGGGAGGAGAGGACGGCGTAGACCGTCCCCCGGTCCGCGAGGTCCAGCTCTGAGAGGATCTTGCACATGTCCTCCGTCTCCCGGAGGCCCACGGTCAGCCCCTCATGCCGGAGCAGGGCGGCGAACTCCGCCATTTTTTCCAGGTAGACGCCCTCTCTCATGGCCCGTCGTGTCCGCAGGCGCCGCAGTGGCCGCTGGCCTCCATGTCCTCCCGGCTCTTGAGGACGAAGCCCAGGGTCCGCTCCCGGGCGTCCTCGGTGAGGTCGCTGATGCCCAGGGCCTCCAGGGCGGAGACCCAGTCGATGGTCTCGGCGATGGAGGGCTTTTTCAGGATGCCCTCGTTCTCCCGGAGGTCGTGGACCGCCTGGGCAACTTGAACGGCCAAGTGCTCGTTGACATTGGGGAGCTTGGAGCGGAGGATGGCCACCTCCTTGTCCAGGTCGGGGTAGGGGATATAGAGGTAGGCGCACCGCCGCCGGAGGGCCTCGCTGAGGGGCCGGGCGCGGTTGCTGGTGAGGACCACGAAGGGGATGGTCTTGGCCCGGAGGACGCCCACCTCGGGGATGCTGACCTGCATCTCGGAGAGGATCTCCAGCAAAAAGGCCTCGAACTCCTCGTCCGCCTTGTCAATCTCGTCGATGAGGAGGACGGTGGGCACCTCGGACCGGATGGACTGGAGCAGGGGGCGCTCCAGGAGGTAGGCGTCGCTGAAGAGGGACTTGGTGAGGGCGTCGGGGCCGGTGCGGTCCATCTGGACCTGGATGCTCAGGAGCTGCTTCTGGTAGTTCCACTCGTAGAGGGCCTTGCTCTCGTCCAGGCCCTCGTAGCACTGGAGGCGGAGAAGGGGGCGGTCCAGGGCGGCGGCCATGACCTTGGCGATCTCGGTTTTGCCTACGCCCGCCGCGCCCTCGATGAGCAGGGGCCTGCCCAGCTTCAGGGCCACCAGCAGGGTGGCCGCCAGGGCCTCGTCGCAGACGTAGCCCTGGGCGTCCAGCTTTTGTTTCAGGGTAGATATGTCCATAGGGAGGTCTCCTTTGTTAAGCAATTAACGGATCGGCTCTACTATACCACAATCTCCCGAAAATTGCAATCGAAGAGAAAAAATTTCTCTGCTCTCCGGTAGCCAAAAGCGCCTTTGTGGTGTATAATCACAGAAGCGACCAAAAACAGGAGGCATTCCAATGGATGAAAACGAGCTGAAGGCCCTGGCGCTGGAGCTGGGGTTCGCCAACGCGGAGCTGGTGGAGACGGGGGAGCTGGTGTTTGTGCCGTCGTTCCGCCCGCTGTGCGAAGAGAACCTCTGCGGGAAGTACGGGGTCAACTACGCCTGCCCGCCGGACTGCGGGACGGTGGAGGAGATGCGTGAAAAGGTGCTGAAATGGCCCAGGGCGCTGGTAATGCAGACCATGTGGGATATCGAGGACCCCATGGACGAGGAGCAGACCAAGCCCGCGAAGGCGAGACACAACAAGCTGACAAGGGAGCTCATCGACCGCTCGGGGCGTCCGGGGCTGATGGTGGGGGCAAGCGGGTGCAGTCTGTGTTCGCCCTGCGCCATCGTGGAGGGGAAGCCCTGCCGGTTCCCGGACAAGGCGTTCTCCTGCATGTCCGCGTACTGCATCTTCGTCAGAGAGCTGGCGGAGCGGTGCGGGATGGACTACGACTGCGGCCCCGGGGTGGTGGCCTTTTTCAGCATGTTCTGCTTTGGAGAAGAGAAAAACGAATGGCCTAAAGGGGCCGGCGGACAAGAAAGTAGGAAATGATGCAGCAAAAATACGACTATCTCATTGTGGGCGCGGGGCTTTTTGGCGCGGTGTTCGCCCATGAGGCGGTGACGCGGGGGAAGACGTGCCTGGTCATCGACCGCCGGGGGCATATTGGCGGCAATATCCACTGCGAGGAGGTGGAGGGCATCCAGGTCCACTGCTACGGGGCCCATATCTTCCATACGTCGGACAAGGAGGTGTGGGACTACGCGGGGCGGTTTGTCACCTTCAACCACTTTGTGAACTCACCGGTGGCCATCTATAAGGATGAGCTCTACAACCTGCCCTTTAATATGAACACGTTCTCCAAGCTCTGGGGTGTGCGGACTCCCGCCCAGGCCCAGGAGAAGATTCAGGAGCAGATTGCGGAGCTGGATATCGGTGAGCCGCAGAATCTGGAGGAGCAGGCCCTGAAGCTGGTGGGCCGCGACGTGTACGAGAAGCTGGTGAAGGGGTATACGGAGAAGCAGTGGGGACGGGACTGCCGGGAGCTCCCCGCTTTTATCATCAAGCGTCTGCCCCTGCGCTTCACATTTGACAATAATTATTTCTCAGACCCCTATCAGGGCATTCCGACGGAGGGCTACGACGCGTTGGCGGAGCGGCTTCTGGAGGGGAGCGACGTGCGTCTGAGGACGGATTATTTCGAGTTTATCAAGGAGCACCCCAGTATTGCGCACAAGACGGTGTTTACCGGGATGATCGATGAATTTTTCGGGTTCCGGCTGGGGCACCTGGAGTACCGGACGGTCAGCTTTGAGACGGAGGTGCTGGACTGCTCCAATTGGCAGGGGAATGCGGTGGTCAACTACACGGAGCGGGAGGTGCCCTATACCCGGATCATTGAGCACAAGCATTTTGGGTTTGGGCGGCAGCCGAAGACGGTGATCAGCCGGGAGTATCCGGCGGAGTGGACGCCGGGGATGGAGCCCTATTATCCGGTGAACAATGAGAAGAACCAGGCGCTCTATGAGGCGTACCGCCGTCTGGCGGAGGAGCGTACGGATGTGATTTTCGGCGGGCGGCTGGGCAGCTACCGGTATTATGATATGGATAAGGTGATCCGTGCGGCGCTGGATGCGGTGCGGGAGGAGCTGGGGTAAGGAGAGGCCTATCAGCCCGTTGATTTGCGAGGAACGGGATGAGGAACGGGATACCGTATAGCAAGGCAGTATCGCCCGCACTGTGCCGGTGGCCCGGTAGTATCGAAAAGAAGTGTGCTTTAGGAGGCGAACCCAACGAAGAAGGCCAAAGGGCCAGGGGGTGGCGGCGGAGATTCGACCGGCATCGGCCCAGAGCACCCATGGGAAAAGGAGACCAACAGGTCGTAGCGTAACTAAAAAACAAATGAGTTAGGGAGTCCGAACCGCAGGTTCGGCGGCGTTTTGGTGACTTTTCCGCCGCGGGAAAAGTCACTCGCGCCCGGAGGCGCGAAACTCCCCAGCGAACTAACAAAAACAAACAGGCTATCGAAAAAACGCATAAAAACGGGGAAGCCGGGGGCAGTCACCCCCGGCTTTCGCAATGCTCAGAACATAACGTAGTACCACCCCTCCACCCGGATGGCGGGGTCGGAGGGGACGGCCCCCTCCAGGACCTCCCGCTCCTCGGGGAGGGCGCACCAGGCCATGCCGCAGCTGGCGGAGATGGACCTGGGAACGGGGATGAGCCGTCCCGGCAGGCCCTGCGCCCGGCAGAGGCGCTCCATAGAGATGGCGGAGTGGGTGGTGGCGAAGGTGGCGATGAGGCGGAGTTCGCCGTCGGGCCCGCTCACGGCTTGATGACCTTTCCGGCGCCGGCCAAGGTCTCCACGATGGTATACATATTGGTGACCTCGCCCACGGCGAGCTTGCTGGTGAGGCCGTAGTAATCGAGGCAGGTGCCGCAGGTGAGGATCTTGACCCCCTGGGCCTCCAGGCTCTTGAGGGACTCCAGGGCGGCGGAGCCCTCACAGGAGAGGCTTGCCCCGCCGTTGTAGAAGAGCACGGTGGAGGGAAGCCGGGGAAGCTGCCCCACGGCGAAGAGGAAGCCCTTCATGAGGGTTGCGCCCAGCTCCTCGCTGCCGCGGCCCATGTGGGCGCTGTCCACGGCCACCACCAGGTCTCCCCGGGCGTCGGGGATGCAGGCGGCGTCGGGGGCGCTCTCCTCCGGCTGAGGGAGGGCGTTGACCAGGATGCGGACCTGGAAATTGCCGTCCCCGGTCTTCTCCGACTGCACGGCATAGCCCTGGCTCGCGCCCATGCGGGTGAGGTTCTGCACCGCCACCTCGTTGTCCACCAGCACCACCAGGCCGCCGGGCTCGGTCATCTGGGCGAGGGCCTGCTTGGCCTTGATGACGGGGACGGGGCAGGTGTCGCCGATGGCGTTCACTGTAATGACAGACATAGTTGTATCGCTCCTTATCCTTATGTATGCGCTCCGGGCCGCCCCGGGGAACATCTCCTGGTATCATACCACAGATGTCCGGGCTTGTCAGCAGGGATAGAGGATGTCTTTCCCAAAACCCTATTCGGATTTTCAATGATTGGCGAATACTTATCAAATTTGCCGGAGGACCGGCGGAGCTCTTGACAAAACCGCCAAAGACTGGTAACCTAATCCCGGAAACAACAATTTCATATGCGGATGATCGATTCAGGAGAGACCGCCTTGGGCGGCACCGAAGGAGTAACTGCCGTATACTCTCAGGTACAGGGACTGGATCGTGACGCGAATCTGAAGAGCACTTCGGTGCACCGGCGGAGCAACCGGGAGGGGAGCATCTCCCCGTCCGGGAATCTCTCAGGTCAAAGGGACAGAGGCGTGACAGGAGACTGTTACGCCTTTTTTGTTTCCAAGGAGGGACCGGGCCTCCGGCGCACCCAAAAAACAGAAGGAGAAAAAGGAAGCATGAGCGAACTGAAACGGACCCAGCTGTACGCCGAGCATGTGGCGGCGGGGGCCACGATGGTGGACTTCGGCGGCTGGGAGATGCCCATCGAGTACCCCGGCAAGATCGTGGCCGAGCACCTCTATACCCGCAGTGCGTGCAGCCTCTTCGACGTGTCCCACATGGGCCGCATCCTGGTGGACGGCACCGAGGCGGTGCCCTTCCTCCAGCACGTGCTGTCCAGCGACGCGGCGGCCATCGCTGTCGATCAGGCCCAGTACACCATCATCCCCAACGAGCGGGGCGGCGCGGTGGATGACGCCTACCTCTACCGCTTCGAGGAGAAGCGCTATCTGCTGGTGGTCAACGCTGCCAACACGGACCGGGACCTTGCCCATCTGGAGAGCCAGATCGGCGCTTTTGACGCCCGCATAACCGTCATCACCGGGGACTATGCCGCCATCGCCGTCCAGGGCCCCAAGTCGGACGAAATTTTGCAGGTCCTCACCGGCGGCGAGGCCGTCACAGAGCCCAAGCGCAACGCCCTGCGCTCCCTGGACTTCGAGGGGCGCAGTGTCCACGTGGCCCACACCGGCTACACCGGCGAGCCCCTCAGCTACGAGGTCTATATCCGCAGCGAGGAGGCTGTGTGGCTGTGGCGGCGGCTCATCGAGCTGGGAGCCAAGCCCGCGGGCCTGGGGGCCCGGGATACCCTCCGTCTGGAGGCGGGCCTGCCCCTCTACGGCCACGAGATGGGCGCCGACCCCGAGGGGAAGGAGATCCCGATATTCGCCGTGCCTCTGGCCCGCTTCGCCGTCAGCTTCGCGGAGCACAAGGGGGATTTCCTGGGCCGTGAGGCCCTGGAGCGGCAGTGGGAGGCCGCCCAGCGGATCAAGTCCGGGGACCTCAGCGATGTCTCTGCTCTGCCCCGGCGCATCCTGCCCGTGAAACTCACGGACAAGGGCGTCATGCGGGCGGGGATGCCGGTGTACAATGGAGCGAGGCAGATCGGCTTCGTCACCAGCGGCACCGTGGTGCCCTACTACCAATTCTCCGAGGAGGGCGTGCCCACGGAGGAGACGGGCCGTCACGCCATCGGCCTGGCCCTCCTGGACAGCGGCCTTGCCGCCGGGGACGAGGTGGAGGTGGACGTCCGGGGACGCCGCCTGAAGGCCGCTGTCTGCGCCCGCCATATGAAGGCGGAGGGGCCCTACGCCCGCCCCGTTCTCTAACGACCGTTTTCCCGCCCGTTCGGGCAAAAAAATAACAACAGGAGGCAACAACACGATGAGCGTACTGAAACGAACCCAGCTCTACGGCATCCACGTTGCCGCCGGAGCTGCCATGGTAGACTTCGGCGGCTGGGAGATGCCGATCGAATACCCCAGCAAGATCGTGGCCGAGCACCTCTACACCCGCCACGCGTGCAGTCTCTTCGACGTGTCCCACATGGGCCGCGTCCTGGTGGACGGCCCCGAGGCGGTGTCCTTCCTCCAGCATGTGCTCTCCAGCAATGTCTCCGCCCTGGACCTCAACCAGGCCCAGTATGCCATCATCCCCAATGAGCGGGGCGGCGCGGTGGACGACGCCTACCTCTACCGCTTCGAGGAGGAGCGCTTCCTCCTGGTGGTCAACGCCGCCAACACGGACAAGGACCTGGCCCACCTCAATGAGCAGATCAAGGCCTACGACGCGAAGATGACCGTCATCACCGGCGACTGGGCCGCAATCGCCGTCCAGGGCCCCAAGTCCAAGGAGATTTTACAGGCCCTCTCCGGCGGCAAGCCCATCACCGAGCCGGTGAAGAACGCCCTGAATACCCTTCAGTTCGAGGGGCACACCGTCCGGGTGGCCAAGACCGGCTACACCGGCGAGCCTCTGGGCTACGAGGTCTACATCGAGAGCGCCGGAGCGGAATGGCTCTGGAACCGGCTCATCGAGCTGGGGGCCAAGCCCGCGGGCCTGGGGGCCCGGGACACCCTCCGCCTGGAGGCCTGCCTGCCCCTCTACGGCCACGACATGGGCGACGACCCGGAGGGGAAGGAGATCCCCATCTTCGCCGTGCCCCTGGCGAAATTCGCCGTCAGCTTTGCGCCTCAGAAGGGGGACTTCATCGGCCGCGAGCCCCTGGCGAAGCAGTACGAGGCGTTCAAGCGCATCCAGAACCGGGATTTCTCCGACACGGCGGACCTGCCCCGGCGCATCCTGCCCATCACCCTGCTGGACAAGGGCGTCATGCGGGCGGGGATGCCGGTGTACAAGGGCGGTAAGCAGATCGGCTTCGTCACCAGCGGCACCATGGTGCCCTACTACCGCCACGAGGGCGAGGGATTGCAGACCGTCATCCTGGAGGAGACCGCCAAGCGGGCCATCGGCCTTGCCATCGTGGACAGCGACACCCTGGAGGATGACGAGGTCCAGGTGGATGTCCGCGGCAAGCGGCTCAAGGCCGTGATAGCCCCCTACCACATGCGGGTGGACGCGCCCCCCTTCGCCCGGCCCATCCTCTACCGCCCCGACGAGGAGGAGAGCGCCAACCCGTCCGGCGACCGGGCGCCCAAGGCCCTGGAGCTTATCGGCCGGGCCGTGGAGAACCATGTCTGGCGGCAGGAGCAGTGCGTGAACCTGATCCCCTCGGAGATGACCCCCTCCCGGGCGGTGCGCCTGCTGTGCGCCAGCGACCCGTCCTTCCGCTACGCGGAGCACAAAAAGGTCAAGAGCTTCTATGACGCGGATGTCTTCTACTACCAGGGCACCGAGTTCATCGACGAGGTGGAACAGCTCCTGGTGGAGGAGATGAAGGCGTTCCTGGGCTGTGCGGAGGTGGAGACCCGGGCCATCAGCGGACAGATGAGCAACACCGCCGTCTTCTCCGCTCTCATGGACTGGAAGAACCGCCTGGACCGCAAGCACGACCCCAAGCGCCTGGGCTACATCATGAACAACCACATCATCAAAGGCGGACACCTCTCCGCCCAGCCTATGGGCGCGCTCCACGACTACATCGCCATTGATCCCGTCACCGAGCGCCACGCCCTGGTGAACTTCCCCGTCTGCGCGGACAACATCTACAAGATCGACGTGGAGGAGACCAGGAAGGCCATCGAGCAGTACCGGCCCGAGTTCATCATCTTCGGCAAGAGCATGGTGCTCCACAGGGAGCCCGTGGCCGCGATCCGGAAGTTCGTGGACGACATGGGCCTGCAAACCACCATCATGTACGACATGGCCCACGTCCTGGGCCTCATCGGCGACCACTTCCAGAAGCCCTTTGAGGAGGGCGCGGAGATCGTCACCGGCTCCACCCACAAGACCTTCTTCGGCCCCCAGAGAGGCGTCATCGGCGTCAACTACAAGAAGGGCGAACTGAAATACGGCCTCTGGGAGACCATCGAGAGCCGGGCCTTCCCCGGCAGCGTCTCCAACCACCACCTGGGCACTCAGCTGGGCCTGCTCATGGCCGCTTACGAGATGAACCAGTTCAAGGACGTGTACCAGAAGGCCGTCGTCTCCAACGCCAAGAGCTTTGCCAAGAGCCTGAAGGCCGCGGGCCTTGACGTGGCGGGCGACCCGGCCATCGGCTACACCGAGACCCACCAGGTCATCGTCAACGTGGGCTACGGCACCGGCCCGGATGTGGCCATGCGCCTGGAGCGCAGCAACATCATCTGCAACTACCAGGCCACCCCCGAGGAGGAGGGGTTCACCGCCTCCGGCGCACTGCGCATGGGCGTCAACGAGATGACCCGCTTCGGCTTCGGGCCCAAGGAGTTTGACCAGCTGGCCAACATCCTCGCCGACTGCATCCTCCGGGGCAGGGAGGTCAAGGAGGATATCGTCCGTCTCCGCGCCGGGTACCAGCAGATGCACTACTGCTTCGACGAGAAGCAGGTCAGCGAGGCCCTGAACGGTCTGGCGAAGAAGACCGGGATCTGATCTCCCGCAGTCCCCGCATATTTTATGAAAAATGGTTATCAACCATGAAAATACAAGGAGGAACGAACTATGACTTTCCCTGCTGAACTGAAGTATTCCAAGGACCACGAGTGGGTCAAGATGCTCGACGGCGCCACCGCCCTGGTGGGCATCACCGACTTCGCCCAGAGCGAGCTGGGCGACCTGGTGTTCATCAACCTGCCCCAGGAGGGCGACGAAGTCACCGCCGACGAGGCCTTCTGCGACGTGGAGTCCGTCAAGGCGGTCTCCGACGTGGTCAGCCCCGTCACCGGCGTGGTGGAGGAGGCCAACACCGAGCTGGAGGACGAGCCCCAGAAGCTCAACGAGGACCCCTACGGCGCCTGGATCGCCAAGATCAAGGACATCTCCGCCTTTGGGGAGCTGCTGAGCGCTGAGGAGTACGAGGCGTTCATCGAGAAGAAGTAAAAATCCGGGGGACCTGCGGCGCGTCCGCAGAAAGACGCCGCAGGTCCCCCCATCCGGGAAAGGAAGACATTCATTATGGGAAGCTACATCCCCAACACCCGCGCCCAGCGGGAGGAGATGCTCTCCGCCGTGGGCGTCAGCCGGGTGGAGGACCTCTTCGCGGCGGTGCCCCATGAGATGCTCTTGGAGCACCTGGACCTGCCCGCGGGCCTCAGCGAGCTGGAGGTCCGCAGGGCCCTGGAGGCCATGGCCGCCAAGAACAAGGTCTATGGCACCGTCCTCCGGGGCGCGGGGGCCTACCGCCACTTCATCCCCTCGGTGGTCAAGAGCGTCATCAGCCGCGAGGAGCTGGTCACCGCCTACACCCCCTACCAGGCCGAGGTCAGTCAGGGCATCTTGCAGGCCATTTTTGAGTACCAGACCATGATCTGCGCCCTGACGGGCATGGAGGTCTCCAACGCCTCCGTCTACGACGGCTCCACCGCCGCCGCCGAGGCCATCGCCATGTGCCGGGACCGGAAGAAGAACAAGGCCCTGGTCTCCGCCTGCGCGGACCCCCAGACCATCGCCGTCATGCGCACCTACTGCTTCGGCTCCGGCATGGAGCTGGAGGTGGTCCCCGCCAAGGACGGCCGCACGGATCTGGAGGCCCTCAAGGCCGCTCTGACTGCGGACGCCGCCTGCGTCTACCTCCAGCAGCCCAACTTCTTCGGCAACATCGAGGACGCCAAGGCCATCGGTGAGGCCGTCCACGCCGCCGGGGCCAAGTACATCATGGGCTGCAACCCCATCGCCCTGGCCGTCATGGAGACCCCCGCAGAGTGCGGCGCGGACATCGCCGTGGGCGAGGCCCAGCCCCTGGGCCTGGACCTGGCCTTCGGCGGGCCGTACCTGGGCTATATGGCCGCAAACAAGGCCATGTTCCGCAAGCTCCCGGGCCGCATCGTGGGACAGACCCACGACGTGGACGGAAACGTGGGCTACGTGCTCACCCTCACCGCACGGGAACAGCACATCCGCCGGGAGAAGGCCTCCAGCAACATCTGCTCCAACCAGGCCCTGTGCGCCTTTGCCGCCGGGGTGTACCTGAGCGCCATGGGCGCGGAGGGCCTCCGGCAGGCCGCGAAGCTCTCCATGAGCAAGGCCCACTACCTGGCCGCAGAGCTTGCGAAGATCGGCCTGCCCCGGCTCCACGAGGGCCCCTTCTTCCACGAGTTCGCCACCAAGTGCGACAAGCCCGGCGCGGTGCTGAAGGCCCTGGACGAGCAGGGCATCCTGGGCGGTCTCGCCGTGGACGGCGGCATCCTCTGGTGCGCCACCGAGGTGGTCAGCAAAGAGGAGATCGACCGGGCCGTGGCCATCATCAAGGAGGTGTGCTGAAATGAAGCTGATTTTTGAAAAAGGCGCTCCCGGTCAGCACTTGTCCCTGCTCCCGGCCTGCGACGTGCCGGAGGTGGAGATCGTGAGTCCCCGGGCCGAAGCCCCGGAGCTCCCCCACCTCTCCGAGACGGAGCTGACCCGCCATTACACCGCCCTCGCCAAGCGGGTCCACGGCGTCAACGACGGGTTCTACCCCCTGGGCTCCTGCACCATGAAGTACAACCCCAAGATCAACGAGGACATGGCAAACCTGCCGGGCTTCACGAACATCCATCCCCTCCAGCCGGAGGAGACGGTCCAGGGGTGCCTGGAGGTGCTCCACACCTCCGCCAAGCTCCTGGGGGAGATTACGGGCATGGACGCCATGACCTTCCAGCCCGCCGCCGGGGCCCACGGGGAATTCACCGGACTGCTCCTCATCAAGGCCTACCACAAGAACCGGGGCGATGAGAAGCGCACCAAGATCATCATCCCCGATTCCGCCCACGGCACCAACCCCGCCTCCGCCGTGATGGCCGGGTTCACCGTGGTGAACGTGCCCTCCGGTCCCGACGGCTGTGTGGACGTGGAGGCCCTGCGCTCCGCTGTAGGACCGGACACCGCCGGCCTCATGCTCACCAACCCCAACACCGTGGGCATCTTTGACCGGAACATCCTGGAGATCACGAAGATCATCCACGACGCCGGGGGCCTCTGCTACTACGACGGGGCCAACCTCAACGCCGTCATGGGCGTGGTCCGGCCCGGCGACATGGGCTTCGACGTCATCCACCTGAACCTGCACAAGACCTTCTCCACCCCCCACGGCGGCGGTGGACCCGGTGCGGGCGCGGTGGGGTGCAAGGCCCTGCTGGCCCCGTTCCTCCCCGGCCCTGTGGTGGAGGAGACGGAGAACGGCTGCCACCTTGCCGTCCCCGAGCACTCTATCGGCCGGGTGAAGAACTTCTGCGGCAACTTCGGCGTTGTGGTCCGGGCGCTGACCTATGTCCTCACTCTGGGACAGGAGGGCATCCCCGAGGCGGCGAAGAACGCCGTGCTCAACGCCAACTACATGATGAAGCGCCTGTCTGAGAAGTACACCATGGCTTATGCGGGCCCCTGTATGCACGAGTTTGTCATGGACCTCCAGGACCTGAAGGCCGCCACGGGCTGTTCCGCCATGGACATCGCCAAGGGCCTCCTGGACCACGGCATCCACCCGCCGACGATGTACTTCCCCCTCATCGTCCACGAGGCCCTGATGATCGAGCCCACCGAGACCGAGAGCCGGGAGACCATGGACGAGGCCTGCGACGTGTTCCTGGCCCTCTGGGACCTGGCGCATGAGAATCCCCAGGCCCTCCACGACGCCCCAACCAGGACCCCGGTCCGCCGTCTGGACGAGGTGGGCGCGGCCCGGAACCCGGTGCTCAAGTACACGCCCAATGATTAAGCGCCTCCAGATCTTCCGGACGGACTGCACGGACCCCCACCGGAACCTGGCGGTGGAACAGGCGCTGCTGGAGGCGGTGGGGGAGGACACGTGCATCCTCTACCTGTGGCAGAACCGGCACACCGTGGTCATCGGGCGCAACCAGAACGCCTGGAGGGAGTGCCGCACCGGACAGATGGAGACCGACGGGGTATTTTTAGCCCGGCGGCTCTCCGGCGGAGGCGCGGTGTTCCACGACCTGGGGAACCTCAACTTCACCTTCCTGGTCCGGAAGCCCGGCTATGACCTGAACCGTCAGCTGGGGGTGATCGTGGAGGCCTGCCGCCTCATGGGCATCCCGGCGGAGCGGTCGGGGCGCAACGACGTGCTCACCGGGGGCCGGAAATTCTCCGGCAACGCCTTCTATGAGCACCAGGGCCGCTGTTACCACCACGGCACCCTGCTGGTGGACGTGGACATGACCGCCATGGGCCGGTACCTGAGCCCCTCCAAGGCCAAACTGGAGGCCAAAGGGGTCTCGTCGGTCCGCTCCCGGGTGGTGAACCTCAGGGAGCTGAAGCCGGACCTCACCATAGAGGAGACGGCCGCGCGGATGGAAGAGGCGTTCCAGTCGGTCTACGGCATGGGGGCGGAGCGGCTGGAGACCTCCGCCCTGGACGGGGCCTGTGTGGACGCTCTCACGGAGCGCAACCGCTCCTGGGACTGGCTCTATGGCCGGGACATCCCCTGCGAGCTCCGCTGCGGGAAGCGGTTCCCCTGGGGGGAGGTGGAGCTCCGCCTGGAGGTGGACGCGGGCACGGTGCGGGGCGTCACGGTCTACACCGACGCCATGGACTGGGCCCTGGCCCCGGCGGTGGAGGGGGCCCTCACGGGCAGCGTCTTCCGCCGGGAGGAGCTGGTCCGGCGCCTGGAGGGCGCGGGACTGGAGCAAACTGTGGGAACGGACCTTTGTTCCCTTTTGATGGAGCAGGATATTTGAGATAGATCAAGGGCATACGTCTTTTTTGAGGAAGAAAGGCGTATGCCCGTTGGTGCAGAAAGGAGAGCGTTATGGAACAGTACGGACTGATCGTTATTGGCGCGGGCCCCGGCGGGTACGAGGCCGCCCTGCGGGCCTCGAAGCTTGGCATCCGAACCGCCCTGGTGGAGAGCCGGGACGTGGGCGGCACCTGCCTCAACCGGGGGTGCATCCCCACCAAGAGCCTCCTCCACGCCGCCCAGATCGTCAAAGAGGCGTCCGGGGGCGGGGAGTGGGGCGTGAACGCCGGGGAGCCCGCCGCAGACTTCGCCGCCGTCCACCGGAAGAAGGCGGAGGTGACGGAGAAGCTCCGCGCCGGTGTGGAGGGCCTGCTCAAGCAGAAGAAGGTGGACCTCCTCCGGGGCACGGGAACCATTTTGGGTCCGGGCCGGGTGGCGGTGGACGGTGTGGAGTACGCATCGGACAACATTCTCATCGCCACGGGCTCTGTGCCTGCGCGGCCCCCCATTCCGGGGCTGGAGCACGCTGTCACGTCGGATGATGTGCTAGCGCCCCAGGAGCGGATATATGACTCCCTGGTCATCATCGGCGGCGGGGTCATCGGCGTGGAGCTGGCCTGTGTGTATACGGCACTGGGGTGCAAGGTGACCATTGTGGAGGCCCTGGAGCGCATCCTGCCCAACATGGACCGGGAAATCTGCCAGAATATGACCATGATCTTCAAGCGCCAGGGGGTGTCGGTGAACACCGGCTGCATGGTCAGCGCGGTAGAGAAGGACGGGGAGGAGCTGGTGGTCCGCTACACCTGCAAGGACCAGCCCGGCGAGGCCCGGGGCGAGGCGGTGCTGTGCGCCATCGGACGCCGTCCCAACACGGCGGGGCTCTTCGGCGAGGGCTTCCAGGTGGATATGGAGCGGGGCCGCATTCTGGTGGACGGGAACTTCCAGACCAGCGTCCCCGGCGTCTACGCCATCGGGGATGTGTCGGCGAAGATCCAGCTTGCCCATGTGGCCACTGCCCAGGGCATCGCCTGCGTGGAGCGTTTGGCGGGCCGGGAGCCCCTGGTGGACCTGGACCTGGTGCCCAGCTGTATCTACACCAGTCCGGAGATCGCCTCCGTGGGCCTCACCGCCGACGAGGCCAAGGCCGCAGGCCGGGCCGTGAAGGTGGGCAAGGCCATCATGTCCGCCAACGGAAAAACGCTCATTGCCGGAGGTGAGCGGGGGTTCATCAAGGTGGTGGCCGACGCGGAGACCGGAGTCATCCTGGGGGCCCAGCTCATGTGTGAGCGGGCCACGGACATGCTCTCCCAGTTCACCGAGGCGGCGGCCAACGGCCTGACCGCCCGGCAGCTGGCGAAGGTCATGCGCCCCCACCCCACCTTCGACGAAGCCGTTACAGGCGCGGTGGAGGACCTGCTGGAAAAGCTGGAGAAATGAGAAAACAGGAGGGGATGGGTGCATCTCCTCCTGTTTTTGTTCCTATTGGATGAACATCGCGTCCCCAAACGAAAAGAACCGGTACCGCTCCCGCACAGCCTCCTGGTAGGCGGCGAGGACGTTCTCCCGTCCGGCGAGGGCGGAGACCAGCATGATGAGGGTGCTCTCCGGCAGGTGGAAGTTGGTGATGAGGCCGTCGAGGACCTTGAAGCGGTAACCGGGATAGATGAAGATATTGGTCCACCCGGCGGCGGCCTCCATGTGTCCGTCCGGCCCGGCCCAGCTCTCCACAGTGCGGCAGGAGGTGGTGCCCACGCAGATGACCCGGCCTCCGGCGGCGCGGGTGCGGTTGATGAGGTCCGCGGTCTCCTGGGGGATGACGCAGTACTCGCTGTGCATGTCGTGGTCCAGGATATCCTCCTCCTTCACGGGGCGGAAGGTGCCGAGCCCCACATGGAGCGTCACATAGCCGATGCGCACCCCCATGGAAGAGAGCGCTTCCATGAGCTCCGGCGTGAAGTGGAGCCCCGCCGTAGGTGCGGCGGCGGAGCCGCTGACACGGGCGTAGACGGTCTGATAGCGCTCCTGGTCCTGGAGCTCGGCCTTGATATAGGGGGGCAGGGGCATCCGGCCCAGGCGCTCCAGGACTTCCAGAAAGATGCCCTGGTAGTGGAAGCGGACCAGGCGGTTGCCGCCCGCTGCCTCTCCGGCGATCTCGCCGGTGAGCTCCCCCTCCGGGCCGAAGGAGACCCGGGCGCCGGCGCGCAGCTTTTTCCCCGGACGGACCAGGCACTCCCAGACGTTTTCTCCCCGGTCGATGAGGAGAAGCACCTCGCAGGCCCCGCCCAGGGAGCCGTCGGGATGGACCCGGCTTCCCAGCAGGCGGGCGGGCAGGACCCGGGAGTCGTTCATGATAAGGCAGTCGCCGGGGCGCAGGAGGTCTGTCAGGTCCCGGAAGTGCCGGTGGGACCAGGCCCCCGTATTCTTGTCCAGCACCATCAGGCGGGAGGCGTCCCGCCGGGGCAGGGGGATCTGGGCGATGAGCTCAGGGGGGAGGTCAAAGTAAAAGTCGTGGGTCTTCAAGGTATCATCCTTTCCGGGAGACCGGCCACAGATAAGCCGGTCAGGCCCATGTCGTCGTATTATTTCAGCCCCAGCGCCCGATAAAAGGCGTTGGCGGCTTCGTCCGCCATGCCAGTGTTCCGCGTGAAGGCGGGTGCCTGGGGGAGCAGGGCTGTGTCAAATTCGTGGTATTCGATCACCCCGGTCCTCCTCGATTTGGCCGGTCAGGAAGCGCCGCAGGGCCTCCAGGTCCTCTGGAGGGGGCTTTGGGCAGGCTTTTTTGCAGTACTTTTCTCCCACCGCGTCCTCCAGCAGATAGCGCAAACGCTCCGGCACGATGTCCATGGCCCAGAGTGCGGCGTCGTATTTGGAGACGATGCGCCCCAGGCGCTGGTAGGAGAGCACCCGGGCAAGGGTCAGGATGCCGCAGCTATAGAGGTCCATGCTGATGGACTGCCAAAAGTTGGACTCCGGGATCTCCGGCAGAAACGTCTGGGGATATGGGCCGTAAAGGGTGACGCCCTGCTCCTTGGTCAGGCGGACGTGGCAGGCGATGTCCGGGTCGGGGAAATCGGTGTCCAGGAGGAAGCTGTCCGTACACGCGCCGGAGAGCAGTTTTTCATAGTGGTCCGTCCAGGCTCCGCTGTAGTGGAACTGACAGGGGGCGGGGTGCCGCCAGGGGCGCAGGTCCTCGATATAGAGGGCGGAGAGCTCCAGGGGGCAGGGGCGTTGGTCCAGGTCCAGCAGGTCCCGGGCCAGGGAAAGGCGTTCCTCGCGGGGGAGCTTGCGGGCGGTGAGGACCAGGAGGTCCAGGTCGCCGTTCTCCTCCTGGAAGCGGCCCAGGGACAGAGAGCCGTGGAGATACACCGCCAGGAGGTCCGGCCCGAGGCGGCGCTGCCAGAGGCGGAGCACGCTGTCCAGCTGGGCATGGACGGCAAGGGAGATGGTGTTGTAAGACTGAAACAGAGGGGGCATGGCAGAATCCTCCGCTGGTATCAAAAAATGGCGGGATTTGTCCGTTTTTCCGGGACAATGAGGAGTATTTGAGAAAAAGAGAAAAAAAATAAATTGACATCAAACCGAAAATGTGATATGAAAAGACGGGAATTTTCCCGGCTTGTTCATAGAATAAAAATAGTATACACGGGGGCGGAGGATTTTGCAAGCCTATTCGGCTCCCGGGTCCCAATGAAGGAGGAAACACCCCATGAGAGAGTATCGGGTCGGCGTCATCGGATGCACCGGGATGGTGGGTCAGCGGTTTGTGACGCTGTTGGAGGGCCATCCCTGGTTCCGGCTGACGGCCGTGGCGGCGAGTGCGCGCAGTGCGGGGAAGACCTATGAGGAGGCGGCCGCGGGCCGCTGGGCCATGGAGGCCCCCGTCCCGGAGGGGGCGAAGGGGCTGGTGGTCCTGGACGCTGAGGCGGACGCTGAGAAGCTGGCGGGGCAGGTGGACTTTGTGTTCTGCGCCGTGGACATGAAGAAGGAGGACATCCGGGCGCTGGAGGACCGGTATGCGAAGCTGGAGTGTCCTGTGGTGTCCAATAACAGTGCACACCGGTGGACGGAGGATGTGCCGATGGTGGTGCCGGAGATCAATCCGGAGCATCTCCGGCTGATTGACGCACAGCGTAAGCGGCTGGGGACGAAGCGGGGATTTGTGGCGGTGAAGAGCAACTGTTCGCTCCAGTCCTATGTGCCCGCATTGCATCCTCTGAGGAAGTACGGGCTGGAGAAGGTGCTGGTGTGTACCTATCAGGCGATCTCCGGTGCGGGGAAGACCTTTGAGCGGTGGCCGGAGATGGTGGACAACTGCATCCCCTATATTGGCGGGGAGGAGGAGAAGAGCGAGCAGGAGCCGATGAAGCTCTGGGGCACGGTGGAGGACGGGAAGCTGGTTTTGGCGGAGGGTCCGGCCATTACGGCGCAGTGTTTCCGGGTGGCATGTACGGACGGACATATGGCGGCGTGTTTTATGAAGTTCAAGGACGGGTGCAAGCCCTCTATCGAGCAGATCAAGGCGGACTGGGCGAATTTCTCAGGCAGGGCGCAGGAGCTGGAGCTTCCCAGCGCGCCGAAGCAGTTTTTGCACTATTTTGAGGAGGCGGACCGTCCGCAGACGAAGCTGGACCGGATGATTGAGAATGGGATGGCGGTGTCGATTGGGCGTCTGCGGGAGGACAGTCAGTATGACTATAAGTTTGCGGCGCTCAGTCACAATACTCTGCGGGGGGCGGCCGGCGGCGCAGTGCTGTTGGCGGAACTCCTGTGTGCGGAAGGATACATCTAAAGGGAAGGGGGCGGATGCCCCCTTCTGCTTTTGCCTCCGAATGAGTGCCTTCTCTGCTGAAGTCCTGGGGCTCAGCGCCCCGGGGCTGCTTTTTGCTTCCGAATGAATGCCTTCTCCGTCGAACCCCTGGGGCTCCTCGCCCCAGACCCCGGTGACTTTTTGCACGGCCAAAAAGTCACCAAAAAGCCGCCAAGGGGGCTTTGCCCCCTCTGGACTCCCCCACTCCTCTTGGGCCGGAGGGGCCCGGAAGTGCGCAGTACGACAAGATGGCGCCCTTCCTCCGAACTTCTGCGCGCTCCCCTGGCAAGATTGGCAGAATGTTATTCTCCGCCTGCCGGCCCTCCATGTAGAACTCCCTGCCGAACTGCGCAGCGGATGCGCCATGCGTACAGGACAAGAAGAGCAGTCTCGCCCGCACCGTGCCGGTGGCCCGGTAGTCTCTCAAAAGAATCGTGCTTCTCGGAGGCGAACCCAACGAAGAAGACTAAAGGGCCAGGGAGTGGTGGCGGAGATTCGACTGGCATCGGCCCAGGGAAGAGATTGGGGAAAGGAGACAAACAGGTCGTAGCGTAAACAAAAAACCCCCGTAATGAAGGAAGATTCTCAAGAAACGTAGTTTCTTGAGCGGTTTTTTGGTGACTTTTTGTCCGCACAAAAAGTCACCGGGGTCCGGGGCGAGGAGCCCCGGGGGCACGGGATAGCAGGCACTAAACAAAAATGCACCCCCGGGGAAAGAAAATAGGTTTTTGGACGCTTGTAATCCCCGGAAAAATCTGTTATACTGGTGGGCGGAAAATAAGGAGGACGCTATGCTGGGATATTTGCGGACATTTTGGGAAGGATTTGACTGGGGGAGCCTGCTCTATGCGCTTCAACGTCTGGTTGGCGTGCTGGTGTGCCTGACGGTCCACGAGACCTGCCACGGCCTTGCGGCCTACGCCCTGGGGGACCCCACGGCCAAGCGCATGAACCGCCTGAGCTTCAACCCCCTCCACCATATCGACTGGCTGGGCCTGGCGTCCATGTTCATCTGTGGGTTTGGCTGGGCGAAGCCGGTGCCGGTGGATATGCGGTACTTCAAAAACCCCAAGGCCGGGATGGCCCTGACGGCCCTGGCGGGGCCGGTGAGCAACTTCCTGCTGGCGTTTTTGCTGATGTTCGCAGCGTCGGTGATCTCCCGGTTCACGGCGGGGCCGGTGGTCTTCCTCATGACCACCGCCATGCTGAGCATCGGGCTGGGCCTCTTCAACCTGGTGCCCATCCCGCCCCTGGACGGGTCGAAGGTCCTCTTCTCTCTCCTGCCGGACAGGGCCTACTATACGCTCATGCGGTTCGAGCGCTTCGGGATGCTGGTGCTCATGCTCATCATTTGGCTGGACCTGGGGGGAAGCTACCTCTCCGACGCCATCCGCACGGTCTATTACTGGATGGCTGAACTGTTTTTCTCCTTCGAGAGGGCCGGATGATGGAAGCGCCTGTCTATAAGCTGGAGCAAGTCGTACACAACAAGGACGGCCGGGAGGACTTCGAGGGTCCGCTGGACCTGATCCTCTTCCTCCTGAGCAAGAACAAGATCGAGATCCAGGATATCCCCATCGCGCTGATTCTGGAGCAGTACTTAGCCTACCTGGAGCAGAGACAGCAGATGGACCTGGAGGTGGCGAGTGATTTTGTGGCCATGGCCGCGCAATTGATGTTCATCAAGACGCGGATGCTCCTCTCCCTGGAGGACGAGGAGGCCAAAAGCGAGATGGAGGAGCTCATCCGCTCCCTGGAGGAGCGCCGCCGCAGTGAGGACTACGCCAGGATCAAGAGCGTCCTGGAGCGCATGGGCGCTCTGGAGGCCCAGGGCCGGGACCTCTTCGTGAAAGGCCCGGAGCCCCTGGACCAGGGCGGACCGCCCCTCTACGACCACGAGGCCGCGGACCTTTTGAACGCCCTGCGGGACATCAGCGTGCGCAGTGAGCGGCGTCTGCCGCCGCCGCTGAGCAGCTTTGGAGAGATCGTCCGGCAGGAGCATTACCCCGTCTCCCAGAAGGCGTGGGATATTTTGGAGCGGCTGAAACTGGGCGTGACCAGCTTCCGCCTCCTGTTCTGGGGGAGCCGGAGCCGCAGCGAAGTGGTGGCCGTGTTCCTCGCCGTGCTGGAGCTGTGCAAGGCCCGGGTGGTCCGCCTGGCGGGCGGGGAGAAGGATTGGACCGTCACGCCCACGGGGGAGAGCGCCGAGGGATTGAAACTGTAGAGAAAAAGGAGGCACCTCATGATACTGGAGACCGAGCGCCTGATTTTGCGGGAATACACCTGGGACGACTTTGACGGCCTGTACGCGCTGTTGTCGGACCCGGAGACCATGTGCCACTACCCCAAACCCTACGACGAGGCCGGGACCCGGCGGTGGATCCAGTGGAACCTGGACAATTACCAGAAGTACGGCTTTGGCCTGTGGGCGCTGGTCCTCAAGGAGACCGGGGCGTTCATCGGCGACTGCGGCATCACCATGCAGTCCATCGACGCTCGGGAGCTTCCGGAGGTGGGGTACCATATCCACAGGAACTACTGGCGCCGGGGCTATGGGAGCGAAGCCGCCCGGGCGGCAAGGGACTGGGCGTTTGAAAACCGGGATTTTGACGCCCTCTACTCCTACATGAAATACACCAACATCGCCTCCTATTCCACCGCCGCCGCCAACGGGATGCGGAAGATCAAGGAATACCAGGACCCGGAGGACGGTATCCTCTATGTCTACGCCATTACCCGGGAGGAGTGGGAAGCGAGGAGAATTTCACCATGAAAAGAATGCTCTTTGGCATCGGCCTGCTCCTGAGTGGGACGACCGGCTTCGCGGGCTGGGGCATCGCCGCCACGCAGACCGTCCAGCCGGGGGCGAGGTCTACCGTTCTGGCGTGCTGTTCTCCCCTGGACTTGGCTGGACTGCTGGTCTTCGCTGTGATAGGCGCGGCGGGGTTTGTGATATCCATGGGGGAGTTCCGGAAAAAGGATTAGAGTGCATATAAGGAGTACCATGACAGTCGAAACGAAGGACCTGGAAGCGGCGGTGGAGGCGATATTGTTCGCCTCCGGGGAGCCGGTACATATCGAGCGCATCTGCCTGGCGCTGGGGGTGGGCCGCCCTGAGGCGGAGAAGGCCCTCCAGCGCCTGGGGGACGCGTGCGCCTTTGAGCGCCGGGGCGTCCGGGTGGTGCGGCTGGAGGACGCGTGGCAGCTGTGCTCCGCGCCGGAGTACGCCCCCTGCATCCGCCGGGCCCTGGAGATGCGAAAGGCTCCCCGGCTCAGCCCCCCCGCCCTGGAGGTTCTCTCGGTCATCGCCTACTACCAGCCCGTCACCCGGGCCTACGTGGACCAGGTGCGGGGGGTGGACAGTGCCTACACCGTGGGACTGCTGGTGGACCGGGGGCTCATTGAGGAGTGCGGACGTTTGCAGGCCCCCGGGAGGCCAAGGCTCTACCGGACGACACAGCACTTCCTCCGGTCCTTCCACCTGACCAGCCTGGAGGACCTGCCCCCGCTGCCCGGGGCGGAGGAGCCCCCCGGAGCGGCACCCGCGCCGGAGGAGGAGGGGGGCGGCGCTCCATGACGGGATGGATCGTCCTTCTCATCATACTGGGGCTTCTCCTGACAGTGCTCCTGACCCCTGCGGGGGTGCGCTTTACCTACGACCAGGGAGAGATGTCTCTGGATGTAAGATTCGGCCCCATCCGGCGGAGGATATTCCCCGGGAAGGAGAAGCCCGAGAAGCCCGAGAAGCCCGAGAAGCCTGAGAAGCCTGAGAAGGAGAAAAAACCAGGAAAGAAGCGCCAAAAGCCTCCAAAAGGGGAAAAAGAGAAAAAAGAGGAAAAGGAAAAGCCGCCCAAGGCCAAGATCAGCCGGGAGCAGATCCTCTACGCTCTGGAGAAGCTCCCGCCCATCCTGGGCCGGGCTCTGGGCGGGACCCGGCGGCGGGTGCGTATCAAGCCCTTGAAGGTCCACCTGCTGGTGGCCGGGTACGACCCGGCGGACACCGCCGTGCTCTACGGAAAGCTGGAGGCGGCCCTCTCGGCGGGCCTCCCGGTGCTCCGCAGGGCGGTCCGCATCCGGGATGAGGACATCCAGCTCTTCCTGGACTTCTCCCAGGAGCAGATGGACTGCATCGCGGAGCTGGGCGCCACCCTTCGGCCCTGGGACCTGCTCGCCGTCGGCGGCAGGGCCGGTATCAGCCTTCTGCGGTGGTTCCAGGGCTTTCGCAGGCTCGCCTCCCCCGCCCCGGCCAAGGAGCCGGAAGCACCGTCTAAGGACGCCGGTGAGGCCGCCTAGGCCCCGCCTTCAGGAAAGGAGTTCATGGAATGGAAAAGAAAAACAACCCCCTCAGCGAGATGATGCAGGAGAGCATGGCCAAGGTCCGGGAGATGGTGGACACCAACACCATCGTCGGTCAGCCCATCGAGACCCCCGACGGCGTGACCCTCATCCCCATCTCGCGGGTGAGCATCGGCTTCGGCGGGGGCGGCACGGCCTTCGGCGCGAAAAAAGCCGAGCCCGACGACCCTAAGAACCTGGGGACCGCGATCGGCGCGGGGGTGAAGATCGACCCTGTGGCCTTCCTCATCGTCAAAGACGGCTTCACCCGGGTGATGCCCGTGGCCGCCGCGCCCCTGAGCACCATCGACCGGGTGGTGGAGATGGTCCCCGGCGTGGTGGACCAGGTCGCCAATTTCATCGACAGCCGGAAAAAGCCGGAGGACCCGCCGGTGGAGGAGCCCTGCTGAGCTCTGCCGTTTTTTTGAAGTTTGAGGGGAACTTTGGCATGTTTACTTTCCCCCGCCGGTGACATACTACCTCCATCTGAACATTGGAGGTGGACCGGTATGTCCCGAACAAGACCGTGCCGGGCGTGGGGCTTCGCGTTGGCGCTGGCGCTCCTGCTCCCGTGCCGGGCGGAGGCGCTGACGACCTCTGCGGCCTCGGCGGTACTCATTGAGCAGGAGAGCGGCCGGGTGCTCTACGCCCAGAACGCCGATGAGGAGCGCCTGATCGCAAGCATCACCAAGATCATGACCGCCGTGACCGCCCTGGAGCACGGCAAGCTCCAGCAGGAGTACACCGTGACGGCGGCAGATATGGCGGAGGGGTCCTCCATGTACCTCAAGCCCGGGGACCGCTTGCGGCTGGAGGAGCTCCTCTACGGCCTCATGCTCGCAAGCGGCAACGACGCGGCCCTGGCCGTGGCACACTGCGTCTCCGGCGGCGTGGAGGACTTCGTGGAGCTCATGAACGACACCGCACAGCGCCTGGGCATGACCCACTCCCACTTCGCCAACCCCAACGGCCTGGACGCGCCGGAGCACTACTCCAGCGCCGCCGACATGGCGGTCCTCACCGCCTACGCCCTGAAAAACAACGACTTCCGCCGCATCGTCTCCACCGCCTCCGTCACCGTGGGGGAGCGGTACCTGGTCAACCACAACAAGCTGTTGCGTTTGTGCGAGGGGTGCATCGGCGTGAAGACGGGCTTCACCAAGGCTGCGGGCCGGACCCTGGTCTCCGCCGCCGCGCGGGGGGGCATGACCCTGGTGTGCGTCACCCTCAACGACGGCAACGACTGGAACGACCATATGGCCCTCTTGGACCACGGCTTCGCCAATTACCGGATGGAGACCGCGGCGGCGGCGGGGCAGGTCCTCGCCTCCACCGCCGTCCGGTGCGGCACCGTGCCCAACGTGCCCCTCGCCGCCGCCGGGGACCTGCGCTACCCCCTCGCCGGGGACGAGCGGCTGACCATCGCGGCGAAGGTGCCCCTCTCCGTAGCCGCGCCGGTGGTGCCGGGGCAGGTCATCGGACAGCTCTGCGCCTGTCTGGACGGCGAGGAGGTGGCGAGCGTGGACCTCATCGCCGCCGCGCCCTCCGCCAAGAAGAACGGCGGGGAGGGGACGGCCTTTCCGTGGCGGTTCGTGGGGGAGATTTAGGGACGAAGGCGTGTTGGGCTTTGCCCAAACCCACCAGGGCTCTGCCCTGGACCCGCCGGGGCTTTGCCCCTGGACCCCACCACCTTTGAAAAGGTGGACGAAACTTTTATTTTGCGCTTCGCGCTTGTGACCGGAGGTCCCTCCATGGACGAACGCCTGCAAAAAATCCTATCCGCCGCCGGGGTCTGCTCCCGGCGGGAGGCGGAGGACTGCCTCCGCGCAGGCCGGGTCACGGTCAACGGCGCTCCCGCCGTCCTGGGGCAGAAGGCGGACCCCGCCCGGGACCGCATCGCCCTGGACGGCAGGCCCCTGAGCGCCCCGCCGGAGCGGGTGTGCCTCATGCTCAACAAGCCCCGGGGATACGTCACCACCCTCTCCGACGAGCGGGGGCGGCCCACGGCGGCGGCGCTGGTCTCCGGGTGCGGCGTCCGGGTGTACCCCGTGGGGCGGCTGGACATGGACTCCGAGGGCCTGCTCCTCCTGACCAACGACGGCGCCCTCGCCCAGCGCCTGACCCACCCCAGCCACGGCCTTGAGAAGGAGTACCGGGTCACCGTGACCGGGGACTTGCAGGGCTGCGCGGCACGCCTCGCCGCCCTCCGCCGCTTAGAGGACGGTTCCCCCATCGCACCCGCCCGGGTGGCCGTGCGGGAGCGGAGGGGGGCACGGTGGGTCCTCTCCGTCACCATCCACCAGGGGCTCAACCGGCAGGTCCGGCGCATGTGCGCCATGGCCGGGCTCCATGTGGAGCGGCTGGAGCGGGTCCGGGAGGGCCCCCTCACCCTGGGGGACCTGCCCCGGGGAACGTGGCGGCATCTCACGGCGGCGGAATGGGAGGCCCTGGGCGGGTCCGGGAGGGAGAAGCGATGAAAAAGGACGTCCTACATATCATCCGGGAGAACCTGCCCGGGTTCTCCAAGGGGCAGAAGCGGATCGCGGAGTATATCCTCTCGGACTACGACAAGGCCGCTTTCATGACCGCAAGCAAGCTGGGGAGCCTCACGGCGGTCAGCGAATCGACGGTGGTCCGCTTTGCCGCCGTCCTGGGCTACGACGGCTACCCCGCCATGCAGAAGGCCCTGCAGGAGATCGTCCACAGCAAGCTGACCTCCATCCAGCGCATCCAGGCATCCAACGACCGGCTCTTCAGCGCGGACGTGGTGACCAGCACGTTACAGATGGATATGGACAAGATCCGTCTGGCCATTGAGGAGGTGGACCGCACCGTCTTTGCGGAGGTGGTGGACCGGCTCCTCGCCGCCCGGCATATCTATATCCTGGGCGTGAGGTCCAGCTCCTTTTTGGCCGGATATCTCCATTTCTATCTCCATCTGATCTTTGAGAACGTGACCCTGGTCACCAGCAACAGCGCCGGGGACATCCTGGAGAGCATCCTGCGCATCGGCCCCGGGGACGTGCTGGTGGGCATCAGCTTCCCCCGCTACTCCCAGTCCACCGTCAAGGGCGTCCAGTTCGCCCACGACCGGGGGGCGGACGTGGTGGCCATCACCGACAGCCCCATGTCGCCCCTCTATCAGCTTGCGTCCTCCGTCCTTCTGGCCCGCAGTGACATGATCTCCTTTGTGGACTCCCTGGTGGCCCCTTTCAGCCTGCTCAACGCCCTCATCGTGGCCGCCGGGCACCGGAAGGACGCGGATATCGCCCAAACTTTTGACCGTCTGGAGGGGATATGGAATGACTACGGCGTCTTCGATCCCAGCGAAGAGGGCTGACCTGGCCGTCATCGGCGGCGGTCCGGCGGGGATGATGGCCGCCATCGCCGCGGCGGAGCGGGGGGCGGCGGTGGTCCTCCTGGAGCCCAACGAGCGCCTGGGGAAGAAGCTGAACATCACCGGCAAGGGCCGGTGCAACCTGACCAACAACTGCTCTGTGGAGGATCTGGCGGCGAACACCCCGCGAAACGGGCGCTTCCTCTGGGGCGCGTTCTCCCGGTTCGGGAGCGCCGAGACCATGGCCTTCTTCGAGCGGCTGGGCGTGCCCCTCAAGACCGAGCGGGGGAACCGGGTCTTCCCGGTGTCCGACCGGGCCTTCGACGTCAGCGCCGCCCTGGAGCGGGAGCTGCGCCGCCTGGGGGTCCGCTGGGTGCGGGACCGGGCGGTGGAGCTCCTGGTGGAGGACGGCGTCCTCGCCGGGGTCCTGGGGGACCGGGGGGCGTACCGGGCGGGGCGGGTGGCCGTCGCCTCCGGCGGGGCCAGCTACCCCCTCACCGGGAGTACCGGGGACGGCTACCGATTAGCCGCCTCCGCCGGGCATACGGTGGTGGAGCCCCGGGGGTCCCTGGTGCCCCTGGAGGCGGAGGGGGACCTCTGCCAGCGTCTCCAGGGCCTGAGCCTGAAGAACGCCGCCCTGCGGGTCTACGAGAACGAGAAAAAGATCTACAGCGACTTCGGGGAGATGCTCTTCACCCACTTCGGCGTCAGCGGGCCCATGGTCCTCTCCGCCTCCGCCCATATGCGGAACTTCGGGAAGAAGCGCTACCGGCTGGAGATCGACCTCAAGCCCGCCTTGGACGAAGGGGCGCTGGATAAGCGCCTGCTCGCCGACTTCGCCCGCCATGCCAACAGCGACTTCTGTAACGCCCTGGACGGTCTCCTGCCCAAGAAGCTCATAGGGCCCTTCGCGGCCCTCACGGGCATCGACCCCCGGCAGAAGGTCCACGACCTCACCCGGGAACAGCGGCGGCGGGTGCTGGTCCTGCTCAAGGCCCTGCCCGTGGCCATCACCCGTCCCCGGCCGGTGGAGGAGGCCATCGTCACCTCCGGCGGCGTGGCGGTGAAGGAGGTCAATCCCTCCACCATGGAGTCGAAGCTCCTGCCCGGCCTCTACTTCGCCGGGGAGGTGCTGGACGTGGACGCCTACACCGGCGGGTTCAACCTGCAAATCGCCTGGTCCACCGGGCATCTGGCGGGGGCGTCTGCGGCGGGGGGTGGATGAGAGGGGGAATTGCGCCTTTTTGCCTGCACCGCCGTCTATAGTACGGCCCCTGCGCCGCAGGGGATCACAACGACCCAAAACGAGAAGAGAGGAACGAGACCATGAAACATTACGCAGTTGCCATCGACGGGCCCAGCGGAGCGGGGAAAAGCTCCCTCGCCCGCGCCGTAGCCGGAGACCTGGGGTTCATCTACGTGGACACCGGGGCCATCTACCGCACCGTGGGGTGCTATGTCCTCCGGCAGGGGGTCCGCCCCAGCGACGCCCAGGCCGTGGAGGCCCTCCTGCCCGACATCGAGATCCGCATGGGCTACGGGGACGACGGCCTCCAGCGCATGTATCTCAACGGCGAGGACGTCACCGAGGCCATCCGCACGCCGGAGGTCTCCATGTGCACCTCCAAGGTGGCGGCCATTCCCGCGGTGCGCGCCTTCCTGCTGGAGATGCAGCGGGAGATCGCCCAGGAGCAGAGCGTCATCATGGACGGCCGGGACATCGGCACCGTAGTCCTGCCGGACGCGGACGTGAAGATCTTCCTCACCGCCAGCGCAGAGGAGCGGGCCAAGCGCCGCTACCGGGAGCTCCGGGAGCAGGGGGAGCACAAGGACTTCGGCGTCCTCCTGGTGGAGATCGAGGAGCGGGACTACAACGATTCCCACCGGGAGATCGCCCCCATGCGCCCGGCGGAGGGGGCGGTGCTGCTGGACACCACGGACCTGGACTTCGAGCAGAGCTGCCGCAGCCTCCGGGAGATCATCCAGGAGCACATGGGCCTATGACGGATTTTTACCGCCTGGTCTACACCATCCTCGCCCCCTTCATCCGCTTCTTCTTCCCCCGGAGGGTGGTAGGGCTGGAGAACCTGCCGGAGGGCGGGGCCATCCTCTGCCCCAACCACGCCAGCTTCTGGGACCCCTTTGTGGTGGCAATGGCCCTGCCGGTGGACTCCCGGCTGACGGTGATGGCCAAGGATGAGCTCTTCCACTATCCCGTGGTGGGGTGGTTCCTGCGAAAGGTGGGGGCCTTTCCGGTGAAGCGGGGGGGATCGGACCTTGCCGCCATGAAGACCGCCCTGCGGGCCCTGGGGGACGGCAGCCGCCTCCTCATCTTCCCCGAGGGCACCCGGGTGGAGGAGCAGGGAGAGGCGGAGGCCAAGGGCGGCGCGGCGGTCCTCTCCACCCGCACCAAGACCCCCATGATCCCCGTCTGGTGCGGGCCCAAGCACAAGCTCTTCCGGCGCACCACCGTGGTCTTCGGCGCACCCTACACCCCCCAGGTGGCAGGCCGCCGGGCCACGTCGGAGGAGAGCCGTCAGGCGTCGGAGGAGATTCTGCATCGCATCTACGCCCTCAGCGAGGTGGACGGATGGAAGTGATCGCGGCCAAGAGCGCCGGGTTCTGCTTCGGCGTGGCCCGGGCGGTGCGCATGGCGGAGGAGCTCGCCGCCTCGGCGCAGTGCCCCCGGATGCTGGGGGACCTCATCCACAACCGCCGCGAGACAGAGCGCCTCGCCGCCCTGGGCCTCACTGTCATCGCCTCCCCGGAGGAGGCGGAGGCCGGGGACGCGGTGCTCCTGCGGGCCCACGGCGTGGGCCGGGAGGTGTACGAGGCCCTTGCCGTCCGGGGGGCCCAGGTTTTGGACGCCACCTGCCCCAAGGTCCGCCGGGTTCAGCGCCTCGTCCGGGAGGCCCAGGCGGAGGGGCGGCAGAGCGTGATGATCGGCGATCCCGCCCACTCCGAGGTCCGGGGCGTGGGGGGATGGTGTCACAATCTTTTGGTATTTTCAGGGCCGGAGGAAGCCCTTTCCTGGGCGGAAAACGCTGAAAATGCTATAAATTTGCCGATTACCGTGGTTTCCCAGACCACCCTCCGGCGAGAAATTTGGGAAAGTTCTTTAAAAATTCTAAAAAAACAGTGTACAAACGTAAAAATTTTTGATACAATATGTGACGCTACGCATACCCGTCAATCGGAAGCGGCCCAAATCGCTGCCACGGTGGACGCTATGGTGGTGGTTGGTGATCCCAAAAGCGCCAATACGAAGCATCTGACAGAGATCTGCCGCTCCCGGTGCCCCCGCGTATTCCAGGTGGAGGACGCCGGGGGGGTACCGGACCTGACCGGGTGCGCTCGCGTTGGCTTGACAGCGGGGGCCTCCACGCCTGCGAGCATCATAAAGGAGGTCATAAAGACGATGAGCGAAGAAAAAATTCAGGGCGAGGGCATGGAAAATTTTGCCGAAATGGTTGAGCAGTACACTCAAACTTTAAATACAGGAGATAAGGTAACCGGCGTGGTCACCGCCATTACCCCCACAGAAGTCCACGTGGACCTGGGCTGTAAGCAGGCCGGCTACATTCCTGTGGACCAGCTGACCGACGATCCCACCGTCAAGCCCGAGGATGTGGTGAAGGTCGGCGACGAGGTGGAGCTGTTCGTCATCCGCGTCAACGATGTGGAGGGCTACGCCACCCTCTCCAAGAAGAAGGTGGACGCCAACAAGGCGTGGGAGGTCATCGAGGCCGCCTGCGAGAGCAAGGACGTGCTGGAGGGCATCGTCACCGAGGAGAACAAGGGCGGCGTGGTCGTGTCCGTCAACGGAGCCCGGGTGTTTGTGCCCGCCTCCCAGTCCGGCCTGCCCCGCGACGCCGCCATGACCGAACTGGTCAAGCAGCGCGTGAAGCTGCGCATCACCGAGGTCAACCGGGCCCGCCGCCGGGTGGTGGGCTCCATCAAGGTCGTCCAGCAGGAGACCCGCGCCGCCGCTGCTGCGGAGGTCTGGGCCAATATCGAGGTGGGCAAGCGCTACACCGGCACCGTCAAGAGCATGACCAGCTACGGCGTGTTCGTGGACATCGGCGGCGTGGACGGGATGGTACATATCTCCGACCTGAGCTGGAGCCGCATCAAGCACCCCTCCGAGGCCGTGTCCATCGGCGAGACGCTGGAGGTGTATGTCATCTCCTTCGACGCCGACAAGCGGAAGATCTCCCTGGGCGTGAAGGACCGGGACACCAACCCCTGGCAGGTCTTCATGGACACCTACCAGGTGGGCGACACAGCCAAGGTGCGGATCGTGAAGCTGATGACCTTCGGCGCCTTTGCGGAGGTGGTCCCCGGCGTGGACGGCCTCATCCACATCTCCCAGATCGCCGACCGGCGCATCGAGAAGCCCGGCGACGTGCTCTCCGAGGGCGAGATTGTGGAGGCGAAGATCACCGCCGTGGACGAGGAGAAGAAGAAGATCTCCCTCTCCATGCGGGCCCTGCTCGCCCCCGCCCCCGCGGAGGCTGATGAGGAGTAATTCCATACCGTTTCCTGAAGGACAGGCAGTCGGAGAAGGACTGCCTGTCCTTTTTCGCCGCCTGCGCCAAAGGGGATTTCCCCAAAATCTGTCAGCCCCCCTTGCAAGAGCGGGGAATGTACGGTATAATAAGACGATATTCTGAAACCACCAACCCTGCGGAGGGAGTTCTGATATGGGAAATCGGACAACACGGTTTTTGACGGTCAGCCTCGTGCTGGTATCGGTGTTCTGCGTCGTCGTCTTCAGCATCCAGGCGGCATGGAACAGCGCCGTGGGCGCGGAGGCCATCACGGATATCGGCGTGATCTATATGTCGGGCATGAGTGAGCAGATTGCCACCCACTTCGGCACCACCATCGAACTGCGGCTCAGTCAGGTGGGGGCCTTGGCGGACAGCGTACTGCCGGGGCGCGGCGGCTCCGACAGCGCCGCCGTGCGGGTAGCTTTGACCCACAGCGCCCGGTCCCGGGGCTTCTCCTGCCTCGCCTTCTGCACCCAGGAGGGGGAGTTCGACGTGATCTACGGCCCCGCCTTCACCTCCGGCATGGCGGAGCCCTTCATCAGCTCCCTGCGCCGGGGGGAGCAGAAAATCAGCGCGGGGTGGAGCGCCTCCGGCGTTCCGATGGTCCTTATGGGCGTCCCGGCGGCCTACCCCCTGGACGGCGGCGCCAAGAGCGTGGCCCTGGTGGCGGGCCTCCCCACCAGCTACCTGGTGGACACCCTCTCCCTCAACGTGGAAAGCACCACGCTGGACTACACCATCATCCGCCGGGACGGGAGCTTCATCGTCCCCGGCCACATGGAGGGCAGTGACAACTTCTTCGACCGGGCCCAGGAGCGCTACGACCGGGCGGGGGGCCGGGAGACGGGGCAGTTCATCCGCGAGCTCCAGGCGGCCATGGACGCGGGCCGGGACTGCACCAGCGTCATTGAGATGGACGGGGCGCGCTGGAACCTCTACGGCACGGACCTGCCCAACTCCGAGTGGTACCTGCTCCTCTACATGTCCTACGGCATCCTGGACGAGACGGTGGCGGGCCTGGGGCGGCGCTGGACCGCCGTGGCCCTGGGGGGCTGCGCGCTGATATTGGGGGCCTTGGCACTGGTGTTTGTGGGGTATTTCCGCCTGACCCGGCGGCAGATCATGGAGCTGGACGAGGCCCGGCGCACCGCCGACAGCGCCTGGCACACCGCCGAGCGGGCCAGCCGGGCGAAAAGCGAGTTCCTCTCCAACATGTCCCACGACATCCGCACCCCCATGAACGGCATTATGGGCATGACCACCCTCGCCATCGCCAGCCTGGACAACACGCCCCAGGTGCGCTCCTGCCTCAAGAAGATCAGCGTCTCCAGCCGCCACCTGCTGGGGCTCATCAACGACATGCTGGACATGTCCAAGATCGAGAGCGGGGACTGGAGCCTGAAGCTGGAGGCGGTCTCCCTCCGGGAGATCCTCACCAACGCCATGATGATCACCCAGCCCCAGGTCCGGGAGCGAGACCAGGACTTCCGGGTTTACACCGGGAACGTCAGCGTGGAGAACGTGCTGGGGGACCCGGTGCGCCTGACCCAGGTCCTGCTGAGCCTTTTGGGCAATGCGGTGAAGTTCACCCCCTCCGGCGGGTCCATCCGGATGGAGCTGACCGAGGAGCCCTCCCCCAGGGGCCCCGCCTTCATCCGGGTGCGCCTGACGGTGCGGGACACCGGCGTGGGCATGTCGGCGGACTTCCAAAAGCGCATCTTCGACGCCTTCGCCCGGGAGGACAGCGCCCGGGTGCAGAAGGCCCAGGGCGCGGGGCTGGGATTGACCATCACCAAGTATATTGTCGACGCCATGGGCGGCGATATCGAGGTGGAGAGCGCCCCGGGGCAGGGGAGCCTCTTCCGGGTGACGCTGGACCTGGAGAAGGCCCGCGGCCAGGAGCCGGATATGCGCCTGAGTGAGCGGGAGGTGCTCCTGGCGGACGGCGACGAGGCGGTCTGGCAGTCCGCGGAGGGGATGCTGGAGTCCATCGGCCTCCGGCCCGGCTGGGTCCGGAGCGGAGCGCAGGCCCTGGAGGCGGTCCGCGCCGCCCGGGAGCGGGGGATATGCCCCGTGGTCCTGCTGGACTGGGGCCTGGAGGGCCCCGGGTGCCTGGAGACTGCCCGGGCCATCCGCCGCCTGGATGCGGAGGTGCCGGTGCTGGTGCTCTTCAACGGCGACTGGGGGGAGGTGGAATCCCAGGCCCGCGCCGCGGGCATCAGCGGCTGTGTGGCAAAGCCCCTCTTCCGCTCCAGCCTGTACTGCGGCCTGCGCCGGTATGCCCAGGAGGACACCTGCCCCGTGCCGGAGCTGGAGCGGGAGCCCCTGATGCGCTTTCCCGGGCGGCGGGTACTCCTCGCGGAGGACAATGAGCTCAATTGGGAGATCGCAAGCGAACTTCTTGCGGAGCTGGAGCTGGAGGCGGAGTGGGCCCAGGACGGGGCGGTGTGTGTGGAGAAGTTTCGCGCCTCGCCCCCGGGGTGGTACGACGCCATCCTCATGGACCTGCGGATGCCGGAGATGACAGGGTTCGAGGCCGCCCGGGCCATCCGGGGGCAGGACCGTGCGGACGCGCGCACCGTGCCCATTATTGCCATCAGCGCCGACGCCTTCCACGACGACATCCAGCGCTGTCTGGACTGCGGCATGAACGCCCACACCCCCAAGCCTATCGACATCCAGGAGGTGGCGGTCCTGCTGGACCGGTTTTTCCGCGAAGGGGAGCGGTAGGGCTGCGGGCCCCGATAGGGCATCAGGGTCCGCGAACCCCTGGGGGGGAAATACCAAATTTCTCAATAGGGAGGAATTTTTGTGAAAAGAGCCTTTGCTTTGACGCTGGTCCTGCTCCTGACCCTGACCGCCTGCGGTGTTGCGCCCGCGGGCCCCCCGGAGCCTCCGGCGGAGGACCCGGCGGAGCCGGTGGAGATTAAGCTCTGGACCTACCCGGTGGGGGAGTGGGGGAACCCAACGGCCATCTCCGGCCTGGTCTCCGGCTTCCAGCGGGCCAACCCGGACATCCGCCTGACGGTGGAGCACCTGGACTACGACACCGGGGATGCGCGGGTGGAGGAGGCCGTCGCCTCCGGCACGCTGCCGGACCTGGTGCTGGAGAGCCCGGAGCGGCTCCTCTCGGACTGGGGGGAGCGGGGGCTCATGGCGGACCTGGGAGACCTCTGGGAGACGGAGCAGGCCGGGGCGGTCTATGACGCCGTCCGCGCTGCCTGCCGCCGGGGGGACGGGACCTACTGTGTCTACCCCATCTGCATGAGCACCCACTGCATGGCCATCAACTACGACCTGTTCCAGGCGGCGGGGGCCCTGCAATACCTGGACGAGGAAAAGCGCACCTGGAGCACCGAGGGCTTTATCCAGGCCGTGGAGGCCCTGCGCGCCTACGGGCAGGAGCAGGCGGCGGCGATCTACTGCGGCGGGCAGGGGGGCGACCAGGGGACGAGGGCCTTGGTGACAAACCTCTGCGGCGGGTCCTTCACCGACCCGGAGCACACCCGCTACACCGTGGACAGTCCCGAGAACATCCGCGCCCTGGAGCTCCTGCGGGACTTGGAGGGCGTGGACTTCGACCCCGCGCTCCAGGGCGCCGGGGAGATCGAGCGCTTCTGTAAGGGGGAGCTGGCCATGGCCTTCTGCTGGAACGGCTCGCTGGAGGTGGTCCACACGGTGAAGAATCCGGACCTGGACTTCCGCATCCTCGCCATGACCTTCCCCACGGAGACGGGGGAGCCCCGGCTCCAGTCCGGTATCTGGGGCTTCGGGGTCTTTGACAGCGGCGACGAGGCGCGTATTGCGGCGGCCAAGGCGTTCATCCGCTACGTGGCCGGGGACGACGCCCGCTATACCCAGGCGGTGCAGATCGCCAACTTCTGGCCCGTGCGGGACATGCCGGGCATCTACGACAATGACCCGCTCATGAGCGCTTACAGCGCCTTCATCCCATACGCGGACGACTACTGCCAGGTGACGCCAAACTGGGTAGCGGCCCGGGGGGCCTGGTGGAAGATGCTCCAGCGGGTAGGGGCGGGGGAGGACGTCTCCGCGGCGGTGCAGGCGTTCTCCCGGGAGGTCAGCGGCGGCTGAGGGCGGAGGAAAAGGGCCTCTCAACCACGGGGAACCTTTCGGAAAAAGCTGCACGGCGGGTCCCGCAGGTCCCGCAGGTCCTCGACGGCGCATTGACAAACCCGCCCAGATCTTGTATAATATGACCTTAAACCGGCAAAACAAACAAGAAAGGAAGATCAGATTTGAACTGGAGAAAACGACTGACGGCGGCTCTTCTGAGCCTTGCCATGGCGCTCTCCCTCTTCGCCCCGTGGCCGCAGACGGCCCGTGCGGCGGGGACGGGGGCCGCGGGCTCTATCGGCCTGACCGTCCGCTTTGACCTGCCCCAGACCCGCGCGGCGGTGGAAGGGCGCGGCGTCAAGCTGACCCTCACGCGGGGCACGGAGCGGCTGGAGCTCCCCCTTGCCGCAGGCACGGCGGTACGCAACGACTTCCAGGCCCCGGTGTCTGTGAAGGCGAAGAACATCGACGGCGTGGAGATGACCACCGAGGCCCGGCTGGGGTACTACCAGGCGGAGGTCTCCGGCTTGGCCCAGGGGACTTACCGGCTGGAGGTGACCGGCACGGGCTACGTGCCCTACTCCGCTGACGTCACCCTGGACAGCTACTCCCGCCACGTCATCACCGGCACCGGGGACGGCACCTTCGCCCTGGGCGACGTCAACGGCGACGGCGTTCTGGACGAGCAGGACCTTACATATCTGGAGGCCCGCCTGGGCGGCGCACCGGAGGGCTGCGACCTCAACGGCGACGGCGCGGTGGATGTGACGGACCTCGCCTATGTCAACTACATTCTGAATGAGCACGGCTCGGCGCAGGTCCTGGAGACCGGGGCCATCACCGTCCCCGTGGTGGAGACGGCGGGCCTCATCTTCCGCTCCGGCACTGCGCAGCAGCTCTTTACCGGCACGGAATCCGTCACCATTGCGCCCGCAGCGGCGGGGGACGATCTGGTGCTCCCCATCGAACTGCCTGCGGCGGTGGAGATGGAGCGCATCGAGATCACCTGCCCGGACGGCATGGGAGCCCTGGAGACCGGCGCTGCCACGGTGGAGACGGAGGACGGGCGCACGTTTGACGTCCCCTTTGACATCAGCACCCCCGCCGGGGTCTACGCCATCGGCCCGACCGCCGGGGAGCGGGTGGTGACCATCGACCTGGGCCGCCGGGTGGCGGTGAAGAAGGTCACCATCCATGTGACCCGTGTGGCCGGGCAGGCCGGCGCCAAGCCGGAGTATGCCACAGTGACCCAGATCGAATTCCTCAAGGACATCGTGCCGGAGAACCCCAAGACGGACGACCAGGTGATGAACCTCTCCGCCAAGGCGGGGGACGGCATGGTGGAACTCGCCTGGAGCGCGGTGCGCAACGTCACCGGCTACAAGGTGGCCTACGGCGAGAGCGCGGATCACCTGGACCGGACCCTGCCGGTGGTGAGCAACAAGGCGTCTGTCACGGGGCTGGAGAATCTGACCACCTACTATTTCCAGGTAACAGCCACCAACGGCGCTTGGCGCGGCAGGCCGTCGGCCATTGTCTCCGCCATGCCCGAGGCCGCCAAGGTGCCCGGCGCACCCTCCAACATCGGGGTGGTGCCCATGGACGGAGCACTGCGCCTGAGCTGGGGCAAGACCAAGGACGCCACGTTCTATCAGGCGTTCTACCGCGTGGCCGGGGAGACGGAGTTCACCCAGTTCGGCGGCGACTTGAGCGCGACCAGCACCACCATCACGGGCCTGACCAACGGCACGGAATATGAGCTCGCCGTGAAGGCCGGAAACAGCAAGGGCGTGGGACCCTTCTCCGCGATCGCCGCCGGTACGCCGGAGCGGGAGGACCTGACGATGCCGGAGCTGCCAACGGATGGACGGATCGACAGCAGTATGGTGGAGTCCATCGTGCTGAAAGACCCGAGTAATGTCGACAGGAAGCTGTGTCCCAACTTTGTCACAGACCACCTCATCGACAATGACGCTTCCACATACTGGATCGCTGGGAGCTGGAGCAAAAACAGCCATATCACTTATACATTTAGCGAACCTGCGGATATGAACTATGTGATCTTGGTTCCATATCTGGGGGATAACCATAAGTATGCGCTGAATACCTATAGGATCGATGCTGTAGACGAAAATGGCGTCCAGATACTCGAAGAGACTCTATATGCAGCTCCACGGATGACGGATAAAAATTATCTGATCCTGCCCTTTGACGCGGTGAAAGGTGTCAAGAGCCTGACAGTACAGCTCAACGAGCGGGAGGGGAACGGTTTCCGAGTGAGCGCATCGGAGATGGCTTTCTACAAGAGCGACAGCCTGCCGGACGATATCCTCGCCCTCTTCACAGATGAGACCTTGACCGAAATAAGGACCGGCGTGAGCGAAGGAGACATCACCGCGTTGGAGGAACGTTTGGCGGAAAAAGAGAGCTTCTTCCTGGATGTTGACCTTCTGAGACAGGAACTTGAGCTGGCAAAAAAGCTCTTGGCAGACCCCAGCGCTCTGGGGCTCGTGAAGAACGATTTCCAGAGCCGCAGCGGCAGAGCGGACAGCACATACGGTCAGAGCGCAAGCGACCTCCAGCCTCTGGGCATCTCCGCCGAGGCCGGATCGACGGTGGCAATCTACGCCCAGCTTCCGGAGGGTGAGACAGTCTCCATCGTCCCCACTCAGTACTACGGAGAATCCGGCATCTGGAGAGGGACCTCCGTTCAGCTGCGGAACGGGCGCAACTATATCGACATTCCCAAGATCGGTAGCTTGACCGATCCCCGGGGCGGCCCGCTCTACGTGACCTACTCCGGCGAGCATCCGGAGCAGATCAAACTCCATGTGCTCCCCAACGAGAAAGCAGCCATCATCCCCGTCCTGGAGCTCTCCAACTGGTACAGCACGGACGGAGTTGCCCAGCGTGCCGCCATCAGCGCCTACGTGACGGCGCTGGAGGCCCACGTGGCAAAGAATGGGACGAATCCCGAGACCAACGTCTTCAACACCACGGAGATTTCCACGCCCAGCGTCCTGCTGAGCCTGCCCGCAAACAAGATTCTGGACGGGCTTGGTACCGATAACAAGGTTGAGACCATGTACCAGAACATCCTCGCCTGGGAGGAGACACTTTTCGTTGCCAACAAGGTCCAGGGGATTATCGGCTCTGCTGATACGCTTGCCGGCTACCGTTATCCCATGCAGACCCGTCAGAACATCCGCTATATGCGCATGTTCGCCGGAGCGTTCATGTACGCCGCCGGGAACCATGTCGGCATCGGCTACGGCTCCGCAAGCGCACTGGCTCAGGGCAGGCCCACGAGCAGCGGAACCCCGATGCTCTTCGGCTGGGGCATTGCCCACGAGATCGGCCACAACATGGACAAATTGGGCAAGGCGGAGATTACCAACAATATCTACTCTCTGGCCATCCAGGCCTGGGACGGCGGCGGCATGACCAAGAATACCACCCGTCTGACGAACAGCGGCATCTGGCAGAAGGTCTTTGACAAGGTGTCCGCAGGCCGTCCGGGCGCGGCGGGGAACGTCTTCGTCCAGCTGGGTATGTACTGGCAGCTGCACTTGGCCTATGATACCAAGGAGGAGCCGCTGAAGTTCTTTAACACGTTCTTCAAGGATTGGAAGAGCGGTGAGTACAAGGACGGCTATACCTACGACGAGCGTGTGGCGCTGATCGCCTCCAAGACGGCAGGGAAGAATCTCACGGACTTCTTTACCCGCTGGGGGATGACCCTCGGGGACACGGCAAAGGCCGAAATGGGGAAGCTCGCGACGGAACCCCGCGCCATTTGGTACCTCAACGATGAGAGCTGGATCAACGGGACAGCTGGGACCGGAAATACCACAGTTTCGGCTGCCGTTGAGGGCAGTAAGGTCACTCTTACCATCAACAACGATGCTTCCGGTACGATTCAAGGCTATGAGGTTCGCCGCAACGGTACGCCCATCGGCTTCACCACCACAACTACCTATGTCGACGACTTGGGCGCGGCCAACAACCGGACATACAAATATTCGGTGGTCCCGGTAGATAAGCTGGGGAACATGGGTCAAGAGGCAGAAACGCAGGAACTCAGGGTAGCCTATGACAAGGCCATCAGCGAAGACCTTTACGAGATGTCGAGAGAGGGGACCACAGTCACCTTCACCATGAAGGGTGACGCAAAGGTGGCTGTCACCGGCATCAAGGTGGAGAACAGCACCGTGCAGAGTCCTGGTATCACTATCAATGGAAAGGACGTCAACGCGACCCCTGCTCCCGACAACGCCGGAGTGTGGTATTTTGCCAAACCCGGCGCGGCGGCAGGCGACACCCGCATCTGGACTTATGATGCAAAGACCGTGACAATCACCGGCGTCCCTGAAGGTGCAGTTGTGACGCTCCTCGACTACCCCGGCGACCGTGTGGACTTCTACGACGCGAAGAACGTCACCGCCGGTAAGCTTGCAGAGGACTACTCATATGTGGACAGCGATGGAAAAACCCAGACCATTCCAAAGGGGACCGTTGTCGTTATGGGTACCTACCGCGGCGACCCGGTGTATACCCTCATACAGATTGAGGCCCGCTATGACATCTCCGGCGAGGCGGTGACGGATGCAACGGAGCTGCAACCGCGCTGTATGAACGGTTTCACCCTGCTCTTTGCTGAGATTCCGGGAGATGGGGAGGTCAGCGACATCAGCGACGGTATCTTCATGTTTGTCCCTGACTGGGCTGAGGAGAACAAGCTGAACAAGGAGGCCGGTTGGAGCTCGAAGGACCCCCTGACGGATAAGGAGACAGACAGGACCCTTTACCCCACCGAGATTCGCGCAGTCCTCAACCGGACGGACAAGCCGGAAAGTGCTGACAGCCACCGCACGACCAGTGAGACTTTGTGGATCAGCTTCCCTCATGCGGAGGCTCTCACGGATATCCGGCTGACCAGCAGCGCCAACTAAGGAGGAATCGATGAAAACGACGAAAAAAGTACTGTCCCTGCTCCTTGCGGTGGTGCTGACGCTGATGCTGTCAGTCCCGGCCCTCGCGGCGGGTGAGCCGAAGCTGGACGTCACCGCCGACGCCTCCGGCGTGCGCCTGACGGTCAGCGGCCTTGCCTCGGACTGTCAGGGCCTCCAGTTCACCATGCGGCTGGACCGCGCCGCAAGCGAGGTGGACCTGACCTTCAGCGCCGCCCTGGACGAACCGGGCATCCGCACCGCAAAAAGCTCCAGCGGCACGGCAATGACGGTCTACATCGCCTCCAAGAGCGCCGCCCTGGGCGAGGGCGGGAGCCTGGACCTGGGCGCGCTCAGCGCCCTTGCGGCGGGGAGCACCCTCACCAGCGCCGCCGTGTCCTCCGTCTCCGGCTGGAAGCTCCTGCGCTCAGGAGACTTTACGGAGGAGACCTTTGGGCCGTCACCCTCTACGCCGCCTGTGAATCCCCCCGACTGGTGGCCGGGTCCCGGTTCAGATGAGAGCAGCGGCGGCAGTACGGCCCCCGCGCCCACCCGGTACCGGGTGGAGGCGGCCTCGGGCATCACGGGCGGCAAGATCCAGCTGAGCGCCTCCCAGGCGGCGGCGGGGGACCAGGTGACGGTCACCGCCCTGCCGGATACCGGCTATGTGGTGGACCGGGTCACCGCCTCCGGCGGCGGCAGAGACCTTGTCCTGACCGATCTGGGCGGCAACCGCTACAGCTTTGCCATGCCCAACGCCAATGTGACCGTCCAGGCGCTCTTCGCCGTCCTGCCGGAGGATAAGCCGGTCCAGCCCCAGCCCCCGGCGGCAGAACTGCCCTTTGTGGACGTGGCCCCGGACGCCTGGTACCGGGAGGCGGTGGAGTACGTCTACCGCATGGGGCTCATGAACGGCATGAGCGCGACAGCTTTTGTGCCCAACGGAACCACTACCCGGGCCCAGATCGTGACCATCCTCCACCGGCTGGAGGGCACTCCCGCCGCCTCCGGCGCGGGCTTTACCGACGTACCGGCGGGGCAGTGGTACGCCCCGGCTATCAACTGGGCCGCCTCCAACGCCATTGTGGACGGCTACGGCGGCGGGAAGTTCGGCCCCGACGACCAGATCACCCGGGAGCAGATGGCCGCTATCCTGTACCGCTACGCCCAGTACAAGGGCTACAGCACCAGCGCCCTGGGGGACCTCTCCCTGTTCTCCGACGGGGATCAGGTCTCCGGCTGGGCCCGGGGCCCCATGGTCTGGGCCAACGGGAGCGGCCTCATCAACGGCAAGAGCGGCGGCGTCCTGGACCCCCAGGGCCACGCCACCCGCGCGGAGGCGGCCGCCATCCTCATGCGCTTCTGCGAAAATCTGGCCCAATAAGCATACCTGAAACAGCGGACCCGGTATCCGGTGAGCGGATGCCGGGTCCGTCAGCTTTACCAGGGAAATGGGGCCTGATTTGTAGAAGGTGTTCTATTCCTATCCGGCCCGGTTTGTGATATACTGTGTTAAGAAAGCGCCAAGAGGAGAGGGAAGGAGAATCATCTGTGCCCAATTTCACCAAAAAAGCCATCAAAGAGACCTTCATCAAGCTCCTGGATGAGCGGCCGCTGAACCAGATCACGGTGAAGGACATCGTGGAGGACTGCGGCATCAACCGCAACTCGTTCTACTACCACTACGCCGACCTGCCCGCGCTCCTGGAGGAGGTGGTGGCGGAGGACTTGGCGGAGATCATGGAGAGCCACCCCACCGTCGCCTCCCTGGAGGAGGGCTTCGACACGGTGGTGGAGTCCATCCTGCGCCGGAAGCGGGCGGTGCTCCACATCTACAACTCCCTGAGCCGGGACGTGTTCCAGCGCTACCTCATGGATGTCTGCCAATACGTGGTGGCCACCTATGTGGGCTCCGCCCTGGAGGGCCGGGAGATGAGCGGGGAGGACAGGGCCGTCTTCATCCGCTACCACAAGTGCGCCTGCTTCGGCGCTGTCATAGACTGGCTGAGCGGGGGGATGAAGGACGACATCACCGCTTTCTTCCGCCGGATATACCAGCTGAAGCTGGGCTGGGAGCCGGTGGAGCGGGAGCAGAATTAGGCACTTCGCCCCTGGTGCCCAAAATTTGGCTGGTTTGGTCCCTGTGTCTGATTTTCGGACACGGGGACTTTTTCTGTCCATTTTCAAAGTCCGCCGGACCTGCTATACTTCAGGCAGTCACAAGGGACCGGCCTTTACGAGGCCGGGACGGAGAACGGGAGGAGGTGTAGTTATGAAAATGCGGTGCGTGACCCCCATGTGGATCGCCAAAGTGGGATATATCGTGATGTCGCTGGTCTTCTGCGGCGTGGGAGCGGCGTTCATCCTCCGTCCGGAGCCGTCCATGGCGGTGATCGGCCGGGCGCTGGGCATTGCGCTGGTGGTGTTCGGCGGAGTAAAGCTGGTGGGCTACTTCTCCGGGGACCTGTTCCGCCTGGCCTTCCAGTACGACCTGGCGTTCGGCATCCTGCTCATCGCCCTGGGGGCGGTGATCCTGCTGAAGCCGGAGGGCGCTCTGGACTTCATCTTCGCGGCGCTGGGCATTGCGATCTTCTCCGACGGCCTGTTCAAGGTGCAGATCGCTCTGGACTCGAAGCGGTTTGGCATCCGGAGCTGGTGGCTCATCGCGGCCCTGGCGCTGGTGACGGGGGCCATCGGATTGGCCCTGGTGTTCCGCCCCTGGGAGAGCGGCGTATTGCTGACAGAGCTCCTGGGCGCGTCCCTCCTGTGCGAGGGGGTGCTGAGCCTGTGCGTGGCGCTGAGCACGGTGAAGATCGTGCGGCACCAGTTGGACGAGAGCGAAGCGTAACCTGCGGGTCCAGGCAACAGCTGTCCGAAGGACAGCCAAGCTCAAGCTGGCGAAGCCAGCGCAGAGGGCTCAGCCCCTGGTGGGTCCAGGGCAAAGCCCTGGCGGGTTTGGGCAGAGCCCAACACTCTAATCGTACAAAACCAAATAAGAAAGGAAGCATAGAAACCATGCGATTTTCCAAAGCGGTGGTAAAGTGCCGCGTACCGATCCTGATTTTGACCCTGCTTCTGATGATCCCGGCGGTGCTGGGGATGGCGGGGACGCGGATCAACTATGACATGCTGGACTACCTGCCGGAGGACATGGACACGGTAGCCGGACAGAACGAGCTCCTGGAGGAGTTCAACAAGGGGGCGTTCTCCCTTCTGATCCTGGAGGACCTGCCGGAGAAGGACGCCGCGGCCCTGAAGGCCAAGGTAGAGCAGGTGGACCATGTGGAGACCGTGCTGTGGTACGACTCCCTGATGGACCTGAGCGTGCCCATGGAGCTCCTGCCGGAGAAGCTGTACCAGGCGTTCAACACGGAGAACGCCACGATGATGGCCGTATTCTTCGACACCTCCACGTCCTCGGACCTGACCATGGACGCAATCCGTGAGATCCGGGCCCTGGCGGGGGAGCAGTGCTTCGTCTCGGGCATGAGCGCCCTGGTGACGGACCTGAAGGACCTGTGCGAGAGGGAGGAGCCCATCTATGTGGGCATCGCGGTGGCATTGGCCTGCGGGGCGATGCTGCTGCTGCTGGACAGCTGGCTGGTACCCTTCGTGTTCCTGGCAAGCATCGGGATGATGATATTGCTGAACCTGGGCACCAACTACTTCCTGGGCGAAATCTCCTACATCACCAAGGCCCTCTCCGCAGTCCTGCAATTGGCGGTGACCATGGACTACTCCATCTTCCTCTGGAACAGCTACAATGAACAGCGGGGCCTCCACGCAGACAACAAGGAGGCCATGGCCCAAGCCATCCGGGAGACCTTGGCGAGCGTGGTGGGGAGCTCCATCACCACGGTAGCGGGCTTCATCGCGCTGTGCTTCATGTCCTTCACCATGGGCCGGGACCTGGGGCTGGTCATGGCCAAGGGCGTGCTCCTGGGGGTGCTGGGCTGTGTGACGGTCCTGCCCGCGCTGATCTTAGTGTTCGACAAGCCCCTGCAAAGGACCCGGCACCGCTCCCTCATCCCCAGCACGGGCGGGCTGAGCCGGGGCGTGGTGAAGATCTTCCCCGTGATCCTGGTCCTCTTCGTCCTGGTCATCCCCCCGGCCTTCCTGGGGTACGAGAAGACCAACGGCGAGGTCTACTACGACATGGGCCAATGCCTGCCGGAGGACATGGCGTACGTCATCGCCAACGAGAAGTTATCTGACGAGTTCGGCATCGCCTCCACCCACATGATCCTGGTGGACGCGAAGCTCCCGGCCAAGACGGTCAACGCCATGATCCGGGAGATGGAGCAGGTGGAGGGCGTGCAGTACGTCCTGGGCCTGGAGAGCGTGGCGGGCCCCCGCATCCCGGCGGAATTCCTGCCGGAGGAGGTCACGGGGGCGCTGAGGAGCGGCAAATGGGAGCTCCTGCTCATCAACTCGGAGTACAAGGTGGCCAGCGACAGCGTCAACGTCCAGGTGGACCGGCTGAACACCATCCTCAAGCGCTATGACCCCGCGGGCCTCCTCATCGGCGAGGCCCCCTGCATGAAGGACATGATCGAGACCACGGACCACGACTTCCAGGTGGTCAATGCCGTCTCCATCCTCGCCATCTTCGTTATCATCGCCCTGGTGGAGAAGAGCCTGACCCTGCCCTTTATCCTCATCGCGGTCATCGAGGCGGCCATCTTCGTCAATCTCGGCCTGCCCCACTATTTAGGACAGAGCCTGCCCTTCATCGCCCCCATCTGCATCAGCACCATCCAACTGGGCGCGACGGTGGACTACGCCATCCTCATGACCACCCGCTACAAGGCGGAGCGCGTGGGCGGCAAGGATAAGCGGGAGGCGGTCCACACGGCCCTCGCCACGTCCATCCCCTCCATCATCGTCTCGGGCATGGGCCTTTTCGCCGCCACCTTCGGCGTGGCACTGTACTCGGAGATCGACATCATCGGCTCCATGTGTATGCTCATGGCCCGGGGCGCGGTCATCAGCATGGTATCCGTCATCTTCGTCCTGCCGGCCCTACTCCTGCTCTGCGACGGCCTCATCCGGGCCACCACCCTGGGCATGGGAGGACACCACAAACACCACACTCAATCCAATCAGGAGGTACTTGTAAAATGAAACCCACTGCAACGAAAGTGATCGCCGTAAGCCTCAGCGCCATCCTCGCGGCGGGGGGACTGGGGAGCCTGCTCAACAGCCGCGCCGCTGGAGACGAGGGCATCCGCCCTGTCGTGACCGCCCCTCTGGCCGTGACCGCCGGGACCACGGGCGTCCCCTTCAAAGATGAGACCGTGTATATCCTCACCGGGGCCGATGGCGCGGTGGAGAAGATCATCGTCAGCGACTGGCTGAGAAATCCCTACGGGAGCGCCAAGCTGCAAGACCGCACCACCCTTCTGGACGTGGAGAACGTCAAGGGGGAGGAGACCTTCACCGCAAGCGGCGGCAAGCTGGTCTGGGACGCCCAGGGCGGTGATATCTACTACCAGGGCACCACGGACAAGGAGCTCCCTGTGGACGTGGCGGTGACGTACCTCCTGGACGGCAGGACCGTCACGCCGGAGGAGCTGGCCGGGAAGAGCGGCCGGGTGACCATCCGCTTCGACTACACCAACCGTCAATTTGAGATGATGGACGTGGGCGGGAAGCAGGAGAAGATCTATGTCCCCTTCGCCATGCTCACCGGGATGGTGCTGGACAACGACCGCTTCACCAACGTGGAGGTCTCCAGCGGCAAGGTCTTCAGCGACGGGAACCGTACGGTGGTGATGGGCCTGGCCCTCCCGGGCCTCCAGGAGAGCCTGGACCTGGACGCCGAAAAGCTGGACATCCCGAACTATGTGGAGGTCACGGCGGACGTGGAGAACTTTGAACTCGCCGCCGCCGTCACCGTGGCCGTCAGCGACGTGTTCGCCGACGTGAAGGTGGGTGAGGGCGATTCCCTGGAGGACCTGCAGGGCTCCCTGGACGACCTTACTGATGCCATGGACCAGCTCATGGACGGCTCCTCCGCCCTCTATGACGGCCTGGACACCCTGCTGGAGAAGTCCGGCGAGCTGGTGGACGGCATCGACCAGCTTGCCGCCGGGGCGGAGGCCCTCCGGTCCGGCACCGGGGAGCTGGAGGCCGGGACCAAGCAGCTGCAAGAGGGCGCGAAGACCCTCGGCGCGGGCTTGCAGGCTCTCTCGGAGCAGAGTGATACCCTGAACGCGGGCGCGGAGCAGGTCTTTGACAGCTTGCTTGCCTCCGCCCAGGCCCAGCTCACCGCCGCCGGGGCGCAGGTCCCGGACCTCACCCCGGAGAACTACGGCAAGGTCCTCGACGGCGTCATCGCCGCCATGCCCCAGGGCGGGGAGAAGGTGGAGGCGCTGAAGGCCTCCCTGGACAGCTACAACGCCTTCTATCAGGGCCTGGGGGCCTACACCGCTGGTGTGGACCAGGCCGCCGCCGGGGCCCAGAGCGTGGCAAGCGGCGCGGAGGGCCTGCAGGCGGGTGCCGGAAAGCTCATCGCCGGGGTCTCGGAGCTCAGCAAGGGTGCCGGTGCCCTGAAAGAGGCCGGACCGGCCCTGACCGCCGGGGTCACGGAACTCCGGGACGGCGCGAAGGAGCTCTCCGACGGCCTGGCAGAGTTCAACGAGGAGGGCATCCAGAAGCTGGTGGACGCCGTGGACGGCGACCTCGCGGGCCTTATGGACCGCCTGCGGGCCGTCTCCGACGCGGCCAGGAGCTACAGCTCCTTCGCCGGGATCGACAGCGAGAGCGAGGGACAGGTGAAGTTCGTCTACCGCACCGAGGCCATAGAGGTCCCGGAGGCGTAACAGAACCGGCAAGGCCCGGCGTCCGCACAGGACGCCGGGCCTTGAAGCACGCCGGTCAGGAAAGCATCGGGATCACCAGCGCCGCAAGCATGGAGAACACCAGCAGGCCGATGATGACCCGGGAGACAAGCTTCACCCATTTGGGATTCATGGATTTACCTCCTCTGTCAGAATTTTCTTGATGGCCTTCTCGGCCCTGCTCCTGGGGAGCATCAGCTCATGGCCGCATCCGGCGCAGCGCAGTTTGATGTCCATGCCCACGCGCAGGACGGTCCAGACTTTACTGCCGCAGGGGTGGGGCTTTTTGAGCTCCACCTGCTCGCCTAATTTCAGTTCCACGGAAAAGATCACCTCGATCTCTCAACAGTCAAGCTCCACGGCGCATACACTGTTCTATCAAATAAAAAAGATAGGACGGTGTATCGCTTGCGCAGGAATGAATATTTGCCCGAGGGTGCCCTCCCCCTCTCCCAGGAGCGGCTGACCCTGGACCAGCTTCGGGAGGCCATGGACCACCAGACCGTGCTGGAGGGCCTTGCCGTCCGCTGTGACGGGCGGCGGGACCTCTTCGTCCGCTTCGGCGGACACGAGGGGGTGATCCCCCGCCTGGACGCGGTCCATCCCGCCGTCAGCGGCGCGGACCGGGACATCGCGGTCCTCTCCCGGGTGGGGAAGCCCACCTGCTTTACCATCACGGACCTCTCTGTGGACGGCGGCGGCAGGCCCCGTCCGGTCCTCTCCCGCCGCCGGGCCCAGGAGCAGGCCATTGCGTGGCTCCTGGAGCACAGCGCCCCCAGGGATGTGCTCCCCGCCCGGGTGACCCATCTGGAGAGCTTCGGGGCCTTTGTGGACCTGGGGTGCGGCTTTACCTCCCTCATCCCGCTGGAGAACATCTCCATGGCCCGGGTGCCCCATCCCGCCGCCCGCTTCCGGGCGGGGCAGGAGATTTTGGCGGTGGTCACGGACATCGACCGGGACAGCTGCCGCTTCTACCTCAGCCACAAGGAGCTTCTGGGCACGTGGCTGGAGAACGCCGCCGCCTTCGCCCCCGGGGACGCGGTGCCGGGCATTGTCCGGGGGGTGCGGGAGTACGGGGTGTTCGTGGAGCTGACCCCCAACCTCTCCGGCCTCACGGACTGGCGGGGGGACCTGATCCCCGGGGACGCGGTCAGCGTCTACATACGATCCATCCGTCCGGAGACCCGGAAGATCAAGCTGCAGGTCATCGAGAACCTGGGCCCCGCCCCGGAAAACCCGCCCCTGCGCTACTTCATCACCGACGGCAGGGTGGAGAACTGGTCCTACTGACCGCCCCTGAGCTTCTCCCAGTAGGTCCGGGCGGCCTGCTCGGTCTTGTTGTCCCCGTACTGGTAGTACCGGACCCCCGACAGCTCGTCGGGGAGGTACTGCTGTTTCACCCAGTGGCCGGGGAAGGCGTGGGGGTAGAGGTAGCCCTGCTCCCGCTCCTGCCCGGTGGAGTCGGCGTGGACGTTTTGAAGCTCCCGGGGCACGGAGCCGGTCCTGCCCCGCTTGACGTCCGACCAGGCCGCGCCGATGGCCTCCACCACGGAGTTGGATTTCGGCGCGGTGGCGAGGAGGATGGCCGCCTGGGCCAGGGGGAGCTGGGCCTCCGGCAGTCCCAGCTGCATGGCCGTGTCCACGCAGGCCTTCACGATGGGCACGGCCTGGGGGTAGGCCATGCCGACGTCCTCGCTGGCCGAGCACAGGAGACGCCGGCAGGGGGTGATGAGGTCCCCGGCCTCCAGGAACCGGGCCAGGTAGTGGAGGGCGGCGTCCGGGTCGCTCCCCCGGAGGGACTTCATGAGGGCGGAGGCCATGTCGTACATGGCGTCGCCCCCCCGGTCGTAGCGCATGGCGCTGCGCTGACTGACCTGCTCCGCGTCGGAGAGGGTCATGCGCAGGGTGCCCTCCTCGCTCCGGGCGGTCTCGTAGAGGAGCTCCACCGCGTTCATGGCCTTGCGCACGTCCCCGCCGCAGGCGTGGGCGATGTACCCGGGCACGGCCTCCTCCCAGACGAGGGGCAGGGGGCTCTCCGATTTCACCAGGGACAAGGCCCGCTCCACGGCGGGCAGGACCTCGGCGGCGGTGACGGATTTGAACTCGAACACCGTGCTCCGGCTGAGAAGGGCCGCGTAGACGTAGAAGTAGGGGTTCTCCGTGGTGGAGGCGATAAGGGTGATGGACCCGTTCTCCATGAACTCCAGCAGGGACTGCTGCTGCTTCTTGTTGAAGTACTGGATCTCGTCCAGGTACAGCAGCACGCCGCCGGGGGCCATCAGCGTCCCCACGTCGCCGATGATGTCCTTCACGTCCTGGAGGGAGGCGGTGGTGGCGTTGAGCTTGTAGAGGGTCCGGTGGGTCTTCTGGGCGATGATGTTGGCGATGGTGGTCTTGCCGGTGCCCGAGGGGCCGTAGAAGACCATGTTGGCGTCCGTGCCCTTTTCGATGAACCGGCGCAGGAGGGCGTCGGGGCCCAGCAGGTGCCGCTGTCCCACCACTTCCTCCAGCGTCTTGGGCCGGATGCGGTCCGCCAAGGGGTGATCCATGGGCGTCACTCCTCCTTTTTTCGGCATACCTTCCTTTTTCTTTGTGTACAAAGAAAAAGGAAGCGAAAAAGAAAAACTTTTTGTCCGCAAGGCTTGCGCCTTGCTCCTGTTTTTTATGACAGCTCCATCTCGAATTTGTACTCCGTCAGCACCCGGTCAGAGCCCTTCTTCTGGTAGGGCCGCTCCGACGCCACGTGGCACCCCAGCTTCTTGGCCACGGCGATGGAGGCGTCGTTGCCCTTGAAGATGAGGATGGTGAGCTTCTTCCCGCCGTGGGCCCTGGCGTAGTCCCGCATCCCGCAGGCCATCTCTGTGGCGTAGCCCTTGCGCCACTGGGGCTTGTCCACGCAGTAGGCGATGTCATAGACCCCGTCCTCGGGGATAAAGCTGCACGTGCCGACGCGCTCCCCGGTGGCCTTGTCCTCGGCGATGAGGTAACAGCAGTCCGGGTGCTCCCCCAGGACCTCGATCTCCTTCAGGTACGCCGGGTCGATGGCCTCCATGGGTTCGTCGATGAGGTACTCCCCGGTGTCCGGGCTGTTCCAGATGCCGATGGCGAACATGGCGTCCGCCGGGGTGAAGCCCCGCAGGCGGAGCCGTTCGGTCTCGATGGGTTCGATCTTCATATCAATTTCCTCCTTATTCCACGGCCTATCAGCCATGGGAGCACTTGTCCGCGTCGATGGCCAATGCCACCATGAGGGTACACAGGGCGTTGGCCGGGTCCGGCACGTCGATGACGTAGGTATCGGTCCAGTTGAAGAGCTCCTTGCTGATGGAGGCCACCAGGCCCTGGGAGGGACTGACAACGGTGTAGTCCCACTCGGTCCAGTTCCCCTCGATCTCCCAGTCGCTGCAATCAAAGGTGTAGCGGGGGGTGAAGAGGGTGAACTCCCTTTGCAGGCACCCTAAGTACTCGCCGTAGGCGTAGAGCTCGAATTTCGGCAGGAAGGTCATCACCTTCTCCTGGACCGTGCCGATGTGCTCCCCCCGGGCGTCCAGGATATGGAGGCAGTGGCCCCAGCTGAGTTTGCCCTCCACAGTGAAGAGAGTACTGCCGTCCTCGGCATAGATATCGTAACTGTCGAACCAGGAGAATAAGCGCTGTTTGAAGAGCATTTTCATAGTCAAGCACCTCGTTCTTTCGCAAGTGTCCTCTATCATACCACATTTTTTTGCTCTTGCACAGATTTTTTTCTCGAAATTTCCCGAAGACTATGGTATGATAGGGTGGGCTTCGGCCCAGAAGACTTGGAAAGGAAGAAGAACGCTATGAATTTTAAGTATGTGAGGGCGCTCCTCCCGTGCCTTCTGCTCGCCCTGGTACTGCTTGCAGGGTGTACCGGAAAGGCGGACAGCGCCCCGCCGCCGGAGGCAGAACCGGAGGCTCCGGCGGAGCAGGGGGACGCCGCCGCCCTGGGGAAGCTCGCCTCCTTCACGGCGGACACCCTGGACGGCGGGACCTTCACCCAGGATGACATCGCGGCCAAGGACGCCACGGTCATCAATTTCTGGGCCCTCTCCTGTCCGCCCTGCATCGCGGAGCTGCCGGACCTTGCGGCGTACGCCAAGACCCTGCCGGAGAACGTGCAGTTCATCACCGTCTGCCTGGACGCCGGGATCGACATGGAGCACGCCCAGGAGCTCTTAACGGAGGCCGGGTTTGAGGGCGTGACCCTGGTCAGCGGGGACGGGGATCTTGCGGAGCTCTGCGGGAACCTGATGTACACCCCCACCACCCTCTTTGCAGACAGTCAGGGGAACCTGGTGGGGGACGCCCTCATCGGCGTACAGAAGGACCTGAGCGGGACCTACACGGCGGCGGTGAACCGGGTACTGGCGGCAAGCGGAAAGGATGAGATCAGCGTTGGGTGAGAGATGGACCCTGCCAGTGCGCTTTTGCGTACTGGCGGCGGCGCTGGGGCTCACCGCCCTGGGCGCGGCGAGGGGAGAGGCGGCGGAAGTGATGCAAAAGGCGGTGCGGATATGTCTCGAGTGCATCGGCATCGGCTGAGGCGGCAGAGGGCGTTCCAGTTTGCCGCCGCCGCCCTCTTCAACGGCTACGCCCTGGGGTTCCGGAAGGGCCGGATCTTCACCGGGCCCACGAAGGCCCTCTGCGTCCCGGTGCTCAACTGCTACTCCTGCCCCGGAGCCCTGGGCGCCTGCCCCATCGGCGCCCTCCAGACCGTCCTGGGCACCCGCCACCGCGTCCCGTTCTATGTCCTGGGCCTGCTGATGCTCTTCGGGGTCGTGCTGGGACGGGCGGTGTGCGGCCTTCTGTGCCCCTTCGGACTGGTCCAGGACCTGCTCTACAAGCTCCCGGTCCCGAAATGGACCGTCCCCCGGCGGCTGGACAGGCCCGCGCGGTATGGGAAGTATGCCGTTTTGGTACTGCTGGTGATTGCGCTCCCGGCCCTGGGGCAGGGCGTGGTGCCGCCCCTCTTCTGCAAGTACCTCTGTCCCGCCGGGACCCTGGAGGGCGGCATCCCCCTCCTGCTCCTGGACAAATCCCTGCGCAAGGCGGCGGGGGCGCTCTTCCAGTGGAAGGTGCTGGTGCTGGTGGTGATCCTGGCCCTGGCGGCGGCGGTCCAGCGGCCCTTCTGTAAATACCTCTGCCCCCTGGGGGCCTTCTACGCCCTCTTCAACCGCTTCAGCTTCTACCAGATGGGCCTGGACCAGGACAAGTGTGTCCGCTGCGGGCAGTGTGAGCGGGCCTGCCCCATGGGCGTGGAGGTCACAAAGAACATCAACAGCCCCGAGTGCATCCGGTGCGGCCGGTGCCGGGAGGTCTGCCCTGCGGGTGCGGTCTCCGGCGGCTTCTGCCCCGGCAAGGCGGTAAAACATGAACACACGAGGAGGACCAGCGATGGTGACCTATGAGGACCTTCGCAAAAACGCGGAGATCAACACCTACATCACCCGGGCGGACGAGTCCCTCTCCGCCCTGGGCTTCACGGAGCACAGCTTCCCCCATGTCTGCCGGGTGGCGGAGATGGCGGGGGAGACCCTGGGCATTCTGGGATACGGCGCCCACGAGATCGAGCTTGCGAAAATCGCCGCCTATCTCCACGATATCGGCAACCTGGTCAACCGGGTGGACCACTCCCAGAGCGGGGCGGTGATGGCCTTCCGCCTCCTGGACCACATGGACATGGACGCCGCCGACATCGCCACCGTAGTCACCGCCATCGGCAACCACGACGAGGGCACCGGCGTACCCGTGAACGCGGTGGCGGCGGCGCTGATCCTCGCGGACAAGTCCGACGTGCGCCGCAGCCGGGTCCGCAACCGGGACGCCGCCGCCTTTGACATCCACGACCGGGTGAACTACTCCGTGGAGCGCTCCGCCCTACGGGTGGACCCGGCGGAGAAGACCGCCCGCCTGGAGCTGACGGTAGACACCGATTTCGGCTCTGTGATGGACTACTTTGAGATTTTCATGAAGCGGATGGTTCTCTGCCGCCGGGCGGCGGAGCGGCTGGGACTGCGCTTCCAGCTGACGATCAACGGACAGCAGCTGATCTGAAAAACGCGGGACCCCTCCGAACAGAGGGTCCCGCGTTTTTTGCGCAGAAGAACAGAGAAAACGCCTCACATCTGCACGACTTCCTCGTCGGGCTTCCCGCAGGGGGTGATGGAGGTGACGTGGAGGACGGGGCCTTCGCCCTCGTAGGGGTCCCAGTGCTCCACGGCCACCTGGGCGGTGACCTCCACCCAGGCCCGTTCGGGAATCCTGCTCACATCGTACCCGATGCAGGCCAAGGCGAGGAAGGTCATATCCTCGGCGCAGCAGACCATGGCGAAGCGCCCGGGGGTGAAGTAGTTCCCGTACTGGGGCGGCTTGCACATGATGGCCCGGTAGACCACGGTCTTCCCGGCGTACATCTCCGGATTGTCCATAATTTCAACGTACCAGAGGCCGTAGTCCTCGTTGGAGATGCGGATGACCGGCTGCTCCAGGTCGAAGGCGGAGACGGTGCCGTCCATATAGTTCTCGCCGGTGCCGTCCTCCCGCTCCAGGAAGATATCCGCCCGGCGGTTGAGCAGGCGCAGGTTTTTCTGCCGCAGGGAGGTACACAGCTCATCGCTGCAGCGGTTGATGAGGATCATATCCGCGTTTCTCAGCTTCTCCGACATAAGGGAGGCCATGTTCCTGGTATACATCTCGAAGCTGGGGCCGCCGACGGTGGCGATGATCTGGTAGAGGACCCAGCTCTCCGGCATGGAATTGACGTAAAAATCCTGTATCTGCCACATGCCGTTGTACTCCACAATGACCTGCTTGGCCTGGCACTTCTTCTGCTGGGCAAGGAGGTATTCCGGGGTCAGTTCCTCCAGGTTCTCCACCGGGAGGACGGTGACATTGCGCAGGAGCTCGGGGTCATATTCCTCCTCGCCCTCCTCGCACTGAAGGAGGAGGGTCCGGTCCTCCAGCGCGAAGCCGTCGGAGAGGATGCCGTTGATGAAGGAGGTCTTGCCGCTGTCCAGGAAACCGGCGATGAGGTAGACCGGGGTCTCGGTGTTCGGCATGGCTTACACCTCGAAGAGGGCCTTCAGCCCGGCCTCGTCCAGCTTGGAGCCGATGACGCAGAGCCTGCCGGTGTAGTCGGCGGGGCCGGTGCGGACGGCGTGCTCCTCGGGCACGTAGTCGAAGTGGAGCCAAGCGCCCTCCGCCGCGGGGACGATGCCCTTGGCCCGGAGTACCGCGCCGTACTGCCCGCCGTCCAGGGCGGCGAGGATGCGCTCCAGCTGCTCCGCGGAGAAGGTATGGGTGGTCTCCACGCCCCAGCTGGTGAACACCTCGCCGGCGTCGTGGCCGTGGTGGTGATGGTGATGGTGGTCGTGGTGGTCATGGCCGCAGGAGCATTCGTGGTCATGGTCGTGGTGCTCATGCGTGTGACAGCACTCGTGGTCATGATCGTGGTGGTCATGGCCGCAGGAGCATTCGTGGTCATGGCCATGGTGCTCATGCGCGTGACAGCACTCGTGCTCATGGTCATGGTCGTGATGGTGGTGTCCGCCGCAGACAGGGCAGGGCGCGTCCTCCGCCTCTTCCGCCGCCAGGAGCTCCTCCGCCAGAGTACTGCCCCGCTCCATGACCTCCAGCAGCTGCGCGCCGGTGAGCTGGTCCCAGGGGGTGGTGACGATGGGGGCGCTCTCGTTCTTCTCCCGCAGGAGGGCCGCGGCGGCCTCCAGCTTCTCCAGGCTGAGCTTCTGGGTGCGGCTGAGGAGGACGGCCCCGGCGTACTGGACCTGGTTCTCATAGAACTCGCCGAAGTTCTTCAGGTAGACCTTGCACTTGGCGGCGTCGGCCACGGTGACCGCACAGCCCAGCTCCATGCCCTCCACCCGGGCAGCCACGTCCTGGACGGCCCGGATCACGTCGGAGAGCTTGCCCACGCCGGAGGGCTCGATGAGGATGCGGTCCGGATGGAACTGCTCCATGACCTTGCCCAGGGCCTCGCCGAAGTCCCCCACCAGGGAACAGCAGATGCACCCGGAGTTCATCTCCGAGATCTCGATGCCCGCCTCCTTGAGAAAGCCGCCGTCGATGCCGATCTCGCCGAACTCGTTCTCGATGAGGACGATCTTCTCGCCTTTCAGGGCTTCGTCCAGCAGCTTCTTGATGAGCGTCGTCTTGCCCGCGCCCAGGAAACCGGAGATCACGTTTACCTTTGTCATTGTGGAAATACGCCTCTTTCTTACATAATATGCTTTGATACAGGCCGGGGAGCAACGTCCCCGGCCTGCCGCTTTACTCTTGCGCCTTTGCGTCGGCGATGGTGTCCAGCAGGCGGCAAAGCTCCTCAACGGTGTAGGATTCCTTGCCGCTATTCTTGATGAGACGCCGCAACTCGTAGAGCAGGGCCTGCTGTGTGTCCTTACGCTCTTTCTCTGTTCCCACTTTGCTCACCTCCTCTTGGACTAGTATAACACATTTTTTACCAAAGAACAAGCAGAAATTTGGCCGTTTACACGTTTACACGTTCTGCGCCGAGGTCCCATGTGTCTTGAGCACCACGTCGTGATACCCGCCCTCCACGATGGAGGTGGAGGAGACCAGCGTCAGCCGGGCGTTCTGCTGGAGGTCGGGGATGGTAATGACGCCGCAGTTGCACATGGTGGACTTCACCTTGTAGAGGCTCTTGGCGACGTTCTCCTTCAGCGGTCCGGCGTAGGTGACGTAAGAATCCACGCCCTCCTCAAAGGCGAGCCCTCTTCCACCGCCGAGATCGTACCTCTGCCAGTTCCGGGCCCGGTTGGAGCCCTCGCCCCAGTACTCCTTCATGTACTGCCCGTTGACCAGCACCCGGTTGGTGGGGCTCTCGTCGAAGCGGGCGAAGTAGCGGCCCAGCATCAGGAAATCCGCGCCCATAGCCAGGGCGAGGGTCATGTGGTAGTCGTGGACGATGCCGCCGTCGGAACAGATGGGAACATAGATGCCGGTCTCTTGGAAGTACTCGTCCCGGGCGGCGGCGACCTCGATCAGAGCGGTGGCCTGCCCGCGCCCGATGCCCTTGGTCTCCCGGGTGATGCAGATGGAGCCGCCGCCAATGCCGACCTTGACGAAGTCCGCCCCGGCCTTGGCCAGGAAGAGGAACCCGTCCCGGTCCACCACGTTGCCCGCGCCTACCTTGACGCTGTCGCCATACTTCTCCCGGATGAAGGAGAGGGTGCGCTCCTGCCAGCAGGAGTAGCCCTCGGAGGAGTCAATGCACAGCACGTCCGCTCCGGCCTCGATGAGGGCGGGGACCCGGGTCTCGTAGTCCTTGGTGTTGATGCCCGCGCCCACCATGTAGCGCTTTTGGCCGTCCAGCATCTCGCCCGGGTTCTCCTTGTGCTGTTCGTAGTCCTTGCGGAAGACGAAGTAGAGGAGCCTGCCGTCGGCGCTGACGATGGGAAGGGAGTTGAGCTTGTGGTCCCAGATGATGTCGTTGGCCGTTTTGAGGCTGGTGCCCTCGGGGGCGGTGATGAGCTTTTCCCGGGGGGTCATGAACTCCTGCACACAGGTGGCGGGGTCCATGCGGCTGACCCGGTAGTCCCGGCTGGTGACGATGCCCAGGAGCTTGCCCTGGTTGGTGCCGCCGGCTGTGATGGCCACGGTGGAGTGGCCGTTGCGGGCCTTCAGGTCCAGCACATCCTGAAGTGTAGCCTCGGGGGGGAGGTTGGAGTCGCTGGGCACAAATCCCGCCTTGTAGCCCTTTACCCGGGCGACCATAGCGGCCTCGCTCTCCACGGACTGGGAGCCGTAGATGAAGCTGAGCCCGCCCTCCCGGGCGAGGGCCACGGCGAGGGTGTCGTTGGACACCGACTGCATGATGGCCGAGACCATGGGGATGCTCAGGGAGATGGGGCACTCCTCCTGACCCTTGCGGAACTTGACCAGGGGGGTGCGCAGAGAGACGTTGGCGGGGACGCACTCCGGGGAGGTGTAGCCGGGTACCAGCAGGTATTCGCTGAAGGTATGGGAGGGCTCACTGTAGTAAAACGCCATGTCGCAGTACGCTCCTTTATCATAGAGTATGGAATTGTGGTTAGTTCTCTATACTAGCACGGGGGGATTCACTTTGTCAAGGCGCTTGCTGATAGAAGAAACACGTTTTTCACCGGCGGGGACCATCCAATATGCACAATCCGCCCGGGGCCTCAGGCTTTTTCCCTCCCCGCTCTCCCCGCCGCGGGCACCAGGAGCAAGGCGGGCAGTAACAGCAGGGCCGTGCAGGCGAGCCCCCAGGAGACCGAGCCCTGTTGTGCTGCGATCCCCACGATGGGGCCCCCGATGATCTGACCGAGGGCGTCCAGCTGTCCGCTGGTGGAGAATACGGTGGCCCGCATCCGCTCCTCCACATGGGCATTCATCCAGGCCGTCAGAACTGGCTCCCGCAGACTGCGCATAAGGCCCGTCAGCAGGAACACCCCCACCAGAACGAGCTGGAGGGCGTTGAGTCCGACCACCTCGGAGTAGTAGACCAGCGAGAGCACGGTGGCCATGGAAAAGAGCAGGGAAAAGCAGGTCTTATAGAGTAAGTAGACAGGGTAGGCTTTCAAACGCATGAAACTATTTTCCTTTAGAGATACAGATAATAACAGGGGAGGGGCCCGGCCGGACCTCTCCCCCGCAGGGATCAAAACTCGGAGCAGCCGTTCTTGTCCGGCTCCGGGTACGTCTCGCCCAGGGTGTCCACCCGGATGGAGCGGATGGTCTGGGGCTTTTTGGGCTTGTCGTTGCTCATGTCCCGGGGGACGCGGGAGACCTCTACCGCAGCCTCCACGTTCTCGGTGATAAGGCCGAAGGCGGCGTACTTGCCGTCCAGATGGGGGGCGGCGTCCACCATGATGAAGAACTGGCACCCGGCGCTGTTGGGGTCCATGGCCCGGGCCATGGAGAGGACGCCCAGGGTGTGCTTGATGTCGTTGGCCTCGAAGCCGTTGGAGGAAAACTCGCCCTGGATGCCGTAGCCGGGGCCGCCGGAACCGTTGCCTTTGGGACAGCCGCCCTGGATCATGAAGCCGGGGATGACCCGGTGGAAGATGAGGCCGTCATAGAAGCCGCTGTTGGCGAGGGAGATGAAGTTGTTGACGGTGTTGGGGGCCTTCTCCGGGTACAGCTCCCCGGTCATGACCTGGCCGTTCTCCAGTTCGATGGTGACGATGGGATGGCTCATAGTTGATTTCTCCTTTTCAGCAATTGAGTTTCTATCAATTTTTGGGATTTAGAATATGATCTCACCGGTAGCTCTTCATGGCCCGGTCGATGGTGCGCTTGGCGTCCCGCTGGGCGGCGGCGTCCCGCTTGTCGTAGTTCTTCTTGCCCTTGCACAGGCCCACCTCCACCTTCACCCGGGCGTTTTTGAAGTACACCCGCAGGGGGACCAGGGCGTAGCCGTCCTGCTGAACGTAGGCCTGCAAGCGGTTGATCTCCCGCTTGTGCATGAGGAGCCGCCGGGGCCGCACCGGGTCCCGGTTGAAAATGCTGCCGTGCTCATAGGGGCTGATGTGCATCCCGTGGAGGTAAATTTCCCCGTTTTTGGCGATGCAGTAGGAATCCTTGAGGTTCAGGGCGCCTGCGCGGATGGACTTGACCTCCGTGCCGAAGAGCTCGATGCCCGCCTCGTAGTGGTCCTCCACAAAGTAGTCGTGATGGGCCTTGCGGTTTTGTGCCGCGACCTTGATGCCGCCTTTTTCTGCCATATGGATGGTCCCTCCTTCCAGGGAAATCGGTTCGTTTTTCCAGTATAGCATGTTTTTTCCCCTGCCGCAAGGGGGAAATCCGGGTTTTGCCGCGTCTGTCCCATAAACTGAGAAACCGCAGGGTCCTGTAGGGGCGGATATGATCCGCCCGTCCTATAGGTCTGCGCCGTGGTATCGTGTGGGCGGGTGCGTGGACACTGGCCGGGAGAGGGCAGCGGGGCCCGCATTCGATGGGCGCTCCAGCCCCCTCCCAAAGAATTTCCCGGATTTCGGAAAAAAAGCTGTAAATTCAGTGGAAATTTTCTGAAAGCTATGGTATACTACTCTAGGAACGCCGGAAGAAAGGAGCAAAAACTCCAGAAACCGGCACCGCACTGCGGAAAAAAGGAGCAAATACAATGGAACTGACAGAAAAAACGCTCTCCAGCCAGACGATGTTCGACGGCAGGATCATCCACGTCCGCCGGGACGTGATCGAGCTCCCCAACGGGAAGGAGGCCTTCCGGGAGGTGGTGGACCACCCCGGCGGGGTCTGCGTCCTGGCGCTGGACGGGGAGGACCGGGTGCTGATCGTCAGCCAATACCGCTACCCCTACAACAAGGTCCTGCGGGAGCTCCCCGCCGGGAAGCTGGAGCGGGGGGAGGACCCCCGCGAGGCCGCCATCCGGGAGCTCCGGGAGGAGACCGGCGCTGTGGCCGGGACCTTTGAATCCCTGGGGGAGCTCTACCCCTCCCCGGGGTACTGCGGGGAGATCATCCGGATGTACCTCGCAAGGGACCTGACCTTCGGCGGAACGGACCTGGACGAGGACGAATTTTTGAACCTGGAGCGCGTCCCCTTCGAGACCCTGGTACAGCAGGTGCTCTCCGGGGAGGTCCGGGACGCCAAGACCATCGCCGCCGTGCTGAAGGCCAAGGTCCTGCAGGGCCTGTGAGCGGCGGCTCAGAAGATAAAGGAGGAACCAATGGAGCAGAAAAAACGGGTACTGATCGTAGAGGATGAGAAGAGCATCGTGGATATCCTCCGGTTCAACCTGGAGAAGGAGGGCTATGCCGCCCTCACCGCCTACGACGGCGAGGCGGGGCTGGACCAGGCGCTCAAGGAGAACCCGGACCTTATCCTCCTGGACGTGATGCTCCCGAAGATGAACGGCTTCGACGTCTGCCGCATCCTGCGGGAGAAGGGGAGCAGTGTGCCGGTCATCATCCTCACCGCCCGGGAGGAGGAGACGGACAAGGTCCTGGGCCTGGAGATCGGTGCGGACGACTACATTACAAAGCCCTTCTCCATGCGGGAGCTCATGGCCCGGGTGAAGGCCAACATCCGCCGCACCGCCATGCAGCAGAGCGCGGGGACAGAGGGGGCCGTCCAGGCCGGGGGCGGGCTGACCATCGACCCGGACAGCTACCAGGTCTATAAGCGGGACAAGCCTATCGACCTGACCCAACGGGAGTATGAGCTCCTGACATTCCTCGCGGGCCACCCGGGGAAGGTCTACTCCCGGGGCGACCTCATGGAACAGGTGTGGAACTACGGCTATGTGGGCGACGACGTGCGCACCGTGGACGTGACGGTCCGCCGGCTGCGGGAGAAGATCGAGGACGATCCCGCGAGCCCCGCCCTCATCCTCACCCGCCGGGGCGTGGGGTACTATTTCGCCGGGCAGTAACGACACCGCGCAGGGGCGCGATAGAGCGGGCGCGTTGGCCGGTATCCCCGAGAAACCACCCCATCCCAACACCACGAAAGGAGGACCGACCCCATGTTCCGCAGTCTGCACATGAAGCTGGTGCTGATCATGCTGCTGCTCATCACGTCGCTGATGGCGATCGTGGGGGCGTTCCTCATGACCAGCATCACGGGATTTTTCATCGAGGAGTTCTACCAACAGATGGACAGCGTGTTCGGGGACAGCAATCCCTCCAACGCCGCCTTTGTGGGGAGCCTGCGCAGCTGGGCGGAGGAGGAGGATGTGCCCAAGATGCAGGAGATGATCGAGGCCAAGGCCGGGGACCTGGGGCTCAACTCCGCCACCCGGACCTACTACATCCTGGACGGGCGCACCGGCGCTTTTCTCGCCGGGAGCGAGGGGCAGGAGGCTTTTGACCGTATGCAGGCCACGCCCAACCTCCTCACCGCCCGCAGCGGCATCGCCGCCGGACAGGACAGGGTTGGGGACCAGAGCGACATCACCGCCGGGTACATGGACGTGGCCATCCCCATCACCGCCGGGGAGAGCGCCTACATCATCTATATCTATGACAACCGGGACACGGTCAGCGCCCTGAACGGACAGCTCTTCCTCATCATCGTCCAGGCCCTGCTGGTGGGGCTCCTCATCTCCGTGCTCCTGAGCTTCCTCCTCAGCAAGACCATGATCATCCCCATCGAGCGGCTCACCGAGGGGGCGGAGCGGGTGGCCAGCGGGGACTTCGGCAGTACCATCGAGGTGGAATCCACCGACGAGATCGGCATCCTCACCACCACCTTCAACGACATGGCCGCCGTCCTCCAGGACACCCTGGAGGCGGTGGAGAACGAGCGCAACAAGCTGGACACCCTCTTCCTCCACATGACCGACGGCGTGGTGGCCTTTGGCCGGGACGGCTCCGTGCTCCACAGCAACCCCGCCGTCAGCCAGATGCTGGGCCGGGAGGTCAGCTTCTACGACTACGACGCCCTCTTCGGGGACAAGTTCCCCATGAAGAAGGTCCTCTCCCTCCAGCGGCCGGACTTCGTCTCCGGGGAGCTGACAGCCCGGGAGCGCATTCTGGAGCTCTACCTCGCCCCCTTCTCCGACGGGGAGGACGGCGGCGTGATGGCGGTGCTCCACGACGTGACCGCCCAGCGGAAGAACGACGAGATGCGAAAGGAGTTCGTCGCCAACGTCTCCCACGAGCTGCGCACCCCCCTCACCAACGTGCGCAGCTACGCCGAGACCCTCCGGGACAACGACGACGTCCCCCGGGAGATGGAGAACAACTTCCTGGACATCATCATCAGCGAAGTGGACCGCATGACCCACATCGTCCAGGACCTCTTGACCCTCAGCCGCCTGGATTCGGGCCGGGCGGAGCTCAAAATGGCCCGCTTCTCCCTGCGGGAGGCCCTGGACAGCGTCTGCCGGGCCGTGGAGCTGGAGGCCCGGCGGCGCGGCCACACACTGGTCCGCTCCTACGGGGAGACCCTGCCCATGGTCACCGGGGACCGCAGCCGCCTGGAGCAGGTGATGATGAACGTGGTGGGCAACGCCATCAAGTACACCCCCGACGGGGGGACCATCACTGTAGACGCGGGTCTCCGGGGCCGCAGGGCGTGGATCGAGGTCTCCGATACCGGCATAGGCATCCCCGAGCAGGACCGGGAGCGCATCTTCGACCGCTTCTACCGGGTGGACAAGGCCCGCTCCCGGGAGAGCGGCGGCACGGGCCTGGGCCTCTCCATCGCCCGGGAGATCGTACTGCGCCACAAGGGAGCCATCCGCCTCGCCCCCCACGACGGCCCCGGCACTACGGTGCGCATCGAACTGCCCATCCGGCAGGAGGAGGTCCGCCATGAGTAAGAAGCTGGTGGACCGCCTGCAAAATGTGGCGTTGGTGGTACTGACCCTCTCCGCCGTCTTCCTGCTTCTGAGCTTCTTCCACCTCCGGGGGGGCTGGACCGCCCGGTTCCAGACCCTCCTGGCCGTCCGGCCCGCAGCCGGGGGGCAGGAGGAGGCCTCCGGCGTGGGGGAGCTCCTGGCCGCGCCCCACATCATGGTCACCTCAGACAGCGAGTACGGCCGGTGCGGCAGGCTCTATACCCCCGCCGGGGACGCCCTGCTGGAGCAGATGCTCCCCCTCTTCGGGGAGGCACTGGGCAGTGCGGACCAGGTGGGCGCGGCGGCGGACCAGACATTGCGCGCGGGCCTGGGCAGGTCCAGCCTGTACCTGGACCTCACCGTGGAACTGCCCCTGGAGGTGGTGGCGGCGTGGCTGGGGGAGCGCACGGTCTTTGACCGCGCCGTCCGGGCCATGGCCCTCACCACCGAGGGGCGGGACACGGCGGTGCTCTACCTCTGCGGCGGGGAGGGGGAGATTTTCCGCTATTTCACCGCCCTGCCTGCCTCCGCCGTGGAGGCGCTGACAGAGTCGGTGTCCCCCAACGGGAGCCTCTTCGCCTATGAGACCAACTACGCCCCCCTCGCGCCCTACACGGTGCTGGTGCGGGAGGCGGAGGGCCTGCCCCAGGTGCGCTCGGAGCTCCCGGCCACATACTCCTCCTACCGCCTGCTGACGGCCCTGGACTTCAACGCCCACACCAACTCCCGCTACGCCGAGCCCGGCGGCACGGAGGTGGTCATGGACGGCAGGCGCACCCTGCGCATCGGCCCCGAGGGCACCGTGACCTACGACAGCGGGGAGGAGGACGCCGGCGGGCGGGGCGGGGCGCTGGAGGCCCTGCGCGCCGCCGGACGCCTGGCCGCGGCCCTCACCGGAGGCGTGGACGCCTCGCCGCTGTACCTGCGCCGCCTGGAGGCCCGGGAGGACGGATACCTGGTGGGCTTCCAGTACCAGGTGGAGGGGGTGCCGGTGCGCTTCCCCGACGAGGCCGACGCCCTGACCGTCCTGGTCCGGGGAGCCGGGATCGCGGAGTTCACCTGCCGGTGCCGCACCTACGTGCCGGAGGAGGAGGCGTCCGTCCTCCTGCCCCCCATCATGGCCGCGGCCATCGCCTCCCTGTACCCGGAGGGGGAGCTCTCCCTGGGCTACGTGGACAGCGGCTCCGGGCGGCTCCACGCGGATTGGCTGGTATAGACCGGGCAGTGCCCGACACAATATAGAGCAAGGAGAAGAAAAACGATGCGTTTGGCAAACATCACCTGGCCTCAGGCGGAGGCCTACTTCAAGGAGCACGACATGGTGCTCATGGGCGTGGGGAGCATCGAGTGCCACGGCAAGCACATGCCCCTGGGCACGGACACCCTCATCCCCGACCACCTGCTGGAGGACATCGAGAAGCGTACTGATGTGCTCATCTGTCCCACCCTGCCCTACGGGGCCACGGACACCCTGGCCGACTTCCCGGGGACCATCAACCTGGGCACGGACGTGCTCTACGACGTGATGCGCAGCATCACGGACAGCCTCTGGCAGCACGGGGCCCGGAAGTTCGTCATCCTCAACGGCCACGGCGGCAACACCCGCACCCTCCACCGTCTCGGCATGGAGATTCAGAAGCGGGGCGGGCTCATGGCGGTGCTCAACTGGTGGCTCATGGCCTGGGACATGGACCCGGCCTGGAAGGGGGGCCACGGCGGCGGCGAGGAGACGGCGGCCATCATGGGCATCGACCCGGGCCTCATCGACCGGACGTACGTGGAGGAGCCCCTGGTGCTGAAAAACGTCTCCGACGAGCTGGTGGCCACGGGCTTCAGCAGCGTGGTCTACAAGGGCGTCAGCGTGGACATCCCCCGGGTGACCCCCACGGTGACGGACAACGGCTGGATCGGCCCGGACCACCCCAACACCGCCACCGAGGCGTGGGGGAAGAAGATGCTCCAGACCAGCGCGGACTATATCGTTGACTTTCTTGGCGCGTTTGACCGTGTCAAGTTAGATTAAAAGGAGGAAAAACCTACAATGGACAAGAAAAAGACCTTACAGATGATCGCGGACATCACCAACGCCCCCGGCACCTCGGGCTTCGAGGACGCGGTGGTAGCCACCGCCCGGGGCTACGGCGAGCCCTACGCGGACCTCAAGGAGGACAGTCTGCGCAACCTCTACCTCTACCGCAAGGGCAACAGCGGCAACAAGCCCATCGTCCAGCTGGACGGCCACAGCGACGAGCTGGGCTTCATGGTCCACTACATCAACCCCAACGGCACCATCCACTTCATTCCCCTGGGCGGCTGGGTGCCCAGCAACGTGCCCGCCCACAAGGTCCTCATCCAGAACGCCGAAGGCGAGTATATTCCCGGCATCATCGCAAGCAAGCCCCCCCACTTCATGAGCGCCGCCGAGCGCAATCAGGCCCCGGCCATCAGCGATATGGTCATTGATGTGGGCGCATCCTCCGCCGAGGAGGTCCGCCGGGACTTCAAGATCCGCATCGGTGCGCCGGTGGTGCCGGATGTCACCTTCACCTACCAGGAGAAGCACGACCTCATGATGGGCAAGGCCTTTGACTGCCGCCTGGGCTGCTGTGCCATCGTCAGCACCCTGGAGGCCCTCTCCGGCGAGAAGCTGAACGTGGACGTGGTGGGCGCCATGTCCGTTCAGGAGGAGGTGGGCACCCGGGGTGCCCAGGTGACCGCCAATACCATCAAGCCCCAGGTGGCCATCGTCTTCGAGGGCTGTCCCGCGGACGACACCTTCTCCAGCCCCGCCGCCACCCAGACCCGCATCAAGGCCGGTCCCTACCTGCGCCACATCGACGCCCGGATGATCACCAATCCCCGTTTCCAGCGCTTTGCCCTGGACCTGGGGGAGCAGCTGCGCATCCCCGTCCAGGACGGCGTGCGCACCGGCGGCTCCACCAACGGCGCGCCCATCCACCTGAGCAACGGCGGCGTGCCCTGCATCGTCATCGGCCTGCCGGTGCGGTATATCCACACCCACTACGGCATCGCCGCCTACGCCGACTACGCCAACGCGGTGAAGCTTGCCGTCGAGGTGATCCACCGGCTGAGCGCCGATGTCATCGGGGGCTTCTAATGGGGGAGCGCGCCGCGGCACGGATCGACCCGGCCCTCTGCACCGGGTGCGGGCAGTGCCTGGAAAACTGCTGTGTCCACGCCATCTGCCGGGGGGAGGACGGCCTCTGCCGGTGCAACGGGGTGCTCTGCTTCTCCTGCGGGCAGTGCGCGGCCATCTGCCCGGTAGGGGCGGCTTCCCTGCCGGGGCTGGAAGCGCCGGTGGAGTACGCGCCGGAGCGCTTTGACCTGGACCCGGAGGTGCTCTTGAATGCCATGCGCTTTCGCCGGAGCATCCGCCGCTTCAACGGGGAGAAGCTGACCCGTTCGGAGCTGGAGATCCTTCTGGACGCCGGGCGCTGCGCCCCCACGGCCTCCAACAGCCAGAGCGTGGCGTTCACCGTGGTGGACGGGGAGTTCGAGGAACTTCGGGTAAAAATCTGGGAGAGCCTTGCCCGCGCCGCCCGGGAGAGCGGCCGCAAGCTGATGCTCCGCCGCTATGAGCAGTACCTGGAGGCCCCGGAAGCGCCGGATACCCTCTTCTACGGGGGCAGGCAGATGATCGTGGTCACGTCCCTGGGCCGGGTGGACGGCGGCTTGGCCCTTGCGAACATGGAACTCATGGCCCACGCCATGGGGCTGGGGGCGCTGTACTGCGGCTTCGCCGCCCACGCCATCGAAAGCGATGAAGAACTCCGTGCCCTCTTCGGCCTCACGGAGAAGCGGAAGATCGACAGCTGCCTGGTGGTGGGCCGCACGGACCTCAAATTCCGCCGCACCGCCCCCAGGAATCCCGCCCGGGCCCAGTGGCGCTGAGGGATATCGAAACACATCAAGGAGGACTGTCATGAAAAATCTGAGCTCTGACCTCTGGAAGCTGGTCATGTGTCTGGCGGAGCTGGCCGTCGGCATCCTGCTCTTTATAAACCCGGTGAGCTTCACCTCGGGCATCATCATGATCCTGGGCGTGTGCCTGGTGGTGCTGGGGGTGGTCAATATCAGCGGCTACTTCCGGATGGACCCGGTGGAGGCGGCCCTCCAGCAGAATCTGGCCAAGGGGCTCTGTCAGGGAATGCTGGGATTTTTCTGTGTGTTCCGGTCGAAGTTCTTTATTATGAACTTTCCTGTGCCCAGCATTGTCTACGGCATCGCCATCCTGCTCTCCGGCATCTACAAGACCCAGTGGGCGGCGGATATGGCGCGCCTGAAGCGGCAATACTGGTTCGTCCCGGCCATTGGGGCGGCGGTGTCGGTGCTGGCGGCTGTGGTGGTGCTGCTCAACCCCTTCAGCGAGGCCGGCGCCCTCTGGATGTTCACCGCCATTGCCCTCATTATTCAGGCCATGGTGGACCTCAGCTCCACCATCTTCAGCAGACAGGGGAAGTGACCGGCATATCCTCCGGTTTTTCCGCATAGACTGTACCAAAATCAAGGGGGGCAGTGCTATGAAAAAGGGAAATCGGATGAAGGTGTTCCTGCTCCGGCGGCGTTATCTGGTCATCGGACTGGGGCTTCTGCTGGCGGCGGTGATGTTCCTGGCGGTGAGCCTGCCGGAACTGCTGTCCGCCGGAGAGCCGGAGCCGTCGGAGCCTGTGGTCCAGATGGAGGTGCCCCCGGCGTCGGGGGAGGCCCCCGCGGGGACGGCGGCTGGAGGACAGCCGTGAAAGCGAAAAGAGCGTCTCTCCTGTACAGGGGAGGGACGCTCTTTTCGCAGTGCCTGAGCGGCGGAGATACACAATAGGAGGATCAATGATTATGAGAACGAGCGCAGAGCTCAAGCAGTTCCTGTACGGCCAGGGGGCTGGACTGGTGGGCATCGGGAACATGGAAGGGATAGAAAACTGCCGTTTCCAGACTGGCGTGGCCATAGCGGTCCCGCTGCCCCCAAGAGCCGTCGCCGCCCTGCGGGAGGCCCCGACGCTGGAGTACCTGGACCTGTACCACGCATTGAATCAAAAGCTGGATGAGATCGTCCTGGCAGGGGAGCGCTTTTTGCAGAACGCCGGGCACAACGCGCTCGCCCAGACCACGGCCCGGGTGAAGGCCGACGGGGACAACATCTCCCCTCTTCCACACAAGACCGTGGCCACCCGGGCCGGACTTGGCTGGATCGGAAAGAGCGGCCTGCTTGTGACGCCGCAGTACGGCGGGGCCATCCGGCTCTCGTCCCTGCTCACGGACGCAGAGCTGGACTACGACGAGCCGGTGGTACGCTCCCGCTGCGGGACCTGCGGCCTGTGCGTGGAGCAGTGTCCTGCGGGCGCGCTGCGGGGGGCGCTGTGGGAGGCCGGTATGGAGCGGAAGCAGATCGTGGACGTGGAGGCCTGCCGCAAGAAGCAGGTGGAGATCATGTCCCGCCGTACCGGCATCGAGACGGACCTGTGCGGGAAGTGCTTTGCGGTCTGTGCATATACCCGGCGGTACTTGAACGGGAGCGGCAGGGAGGAGTGATCCCTGCCGCTCCCGCTGTAGGCTGGAGCGTGTCTATGTCTCGTTCCGCCTGGACACCCGGCGGTAGACCAGCAGTCCCGCGGCGCTGATGGCCAGCGTCGCGCCGAAGACGGCGGCAGCAAAGGTGTAGCGCCCCATCCCCAGGGCGCTGCCGCCGATGGTGGAGGTGATGATGGAGGGGATGGGGGCGATGGTGCTGATGATGATCCAGCTGCGCAGGGGGAGCTTTGTCAGGCCCACGATATAGCAGAGCACGTCCTTGGGCGTGCCGGGCAGGAAGAAGAGGAAGAACACCCAGAAGGTCAGCTTTTTCTCGTTTTGCAGGAAACGGAGGGACTGGACCTTCTCCAGGGGGAAGAACACCTCCACCGCCCGCACGCCGAAGCGCCGCACCAGCAGGAACACCGCCACCCGTCCCACCAGTGCCCCGATAAGGCACAGCAGCGTGCCCTCCAAAGCGCCGAAGGCGTAGCCCGCGGCGATCTCCAGGGGCTCCCCGGGGATGATGGCCACCACGATCTGGAGCACCACCATGCCCACGAACAGCAGGGGGGCCCGCACGCCCTGGGCGTCCACCCAGGCCTGGAACCGCTCCGGCTCCCGGACGAACCGGATCAGCGGTCTCCCGGCGAACCAGCACACCAGGGCCGAGAGTACCAGGAACAGGAACACCCCCGTCCCCGCGATCCACTTTTTCTGCCGGTCCGTCAGGGACCTCTCTCTTCGCATACGCGCCACCTCGCTTTTGTTCTGCCCTTATTGTACAGGGGTTTGTCTTAAAATAAAAGCGGGCAAATGTGTAAGATTTGATTAAGAATGGAGGTTTTTTCTGTGCGGGCCGCCTCACCCCCGCCGGGAGCGGCCCAGGGTGAAGTCGATGAGCAGGCAGGCCGCGGCGGACATGATACTGCCCGCGATGTTGGCGGGGTGGGCAGGGAGGTGCAGGATCATGTTGATGACGTATCCCAGGAGCCCGCCCAGGAGGATGCTCCCCGCCGCCGCGCGCCACAGCCTCAGCCGCCGGAAGAGGCCGTAGACCGCCCACAGATAGGCCACGGAGAGAAAGACGATCCAGTAGATAGAGGCGGGGTAGCTGTCCCGGATCTGGAGCAGAAAGGGGATGATGGCGAAGGTCAGCACCGCCAGGCACCCGCCCACCGGCCGCTTCTCCAGCCGCAGGAGGGGGTAGCACAGCGCCCAGCCGAAGGCCACGCTCTTGAGCGCCAATAGGAGATAGGGGTTCCCCATCAGCGCGTAGAGGATGAGGAGCGGCACCGCCGCCGCGAGGCAGGAGGCGGTGAGGGCCACGAAGGTCCAGAACCGCCACCCGCTGTTCTTCTTCCGGGCGGTCTCGGCATAGCGGACCGTCTCCAGCACCGCGTCCTGGACCTCCGGCGGCACGGGGGAGGGCGCTTCGTCCCGCTCCCCGGCCAGGAGCTCCGCCACGGTCACGCCCAGGGCGTCCGCAAGCTCCCGGAGCAGGGTGATGTCCGGACAGCTCACGCACCGCTCCCACTTGCTGACCGCCTTGTCGGTGATGCCCAGCCGGTCGGCGAGCTGCTGTTGCGTCAGGCCCCGCTCCAGGCGCATATCCCGGATGAAGAGGCCGATCCGTTCCTGTTGTTCCATAAGGTATGTCCTCCTTCTTGTTGGTAGGACTATTTTGAGGGCAAAAAGAGGGAAAAACAACCGCCAATTAGTCGATAGAGGGGGTGGACTAATGGTTTAGTCCTCCGGCGGAAGCCAATTGGCCCGCTCTGGATGGCGGTCCACGGGGACCCAGTCCCTCCAGGGGGCAACCCTTCCGCCGTTTTGGGCAGCGGCGCTTGTCACGTCGGCATAGACGCAAAAGAGCGTGATGATATCCAGGTCAGCCCCGCCGCTGTAGAGGACCTCCCAGGGCGGGTCGTACTGTCCCCAGGCGGTCTGCCGCCGGTAGAGAGCAATCTGCCGACCGTTTTTGACCAGCGATTCCTTGAAGCCGGTGTGGGCGCACAGCTCGTAGCAGTCCTGCCCGATGGCAAAGCGGCGGCGCGGCCCCCGCCTGATCACGAACCGCCCATTTTCCAAGACAACAGGCGGCAGCGGGAAGATCAGCAGTCCCGCAAGGATGGCCGCACCGAAAACGCCCCGAGGCGCGCCGGGCAGGAGCACCCCCAAAAGCAGTCCCCCAAAGAAGATCCATGTGCGCGGGTCGAACCCCCGCAGGACGTACTTCTCCCGCCCGTCCCGGAAGGTGACGGCCCGGTATCCGGCGGCAAAGAACCGCCTGCGGTGGTACAGGCCCACCGGCTCACCGCCGCTGAGATATTGAAAGCCGTCCTTAGTTGGCCTCCTCTGGATGCACAGCGCCGCCATCGGTCTCACGCTCCCTCTTCAGCTCCTCGTATACCTCCGCCAAAAGCTTCCGGTCCTGCTTGGAGCCCTGGAAGTCCGCCTCCCGGAACATATCCGGCCTGCGGCGGAGGGTGCGGAGCATGGACTGCTTCTTCCGCCACCGGGCCACATTGGCGTGGTGGCCGCTGAGGAGGACCTCCGGCACCCGCCTGCCGTGCCACTCCTCGGGGCGGCTGTAGTGGGGATGCTCCAAAAGGCCGTTCCAGTGGCTCTCTTCTTCGTAGCAGGCGGCCTCTGGCAGAACGCCCGGCACCATCCGGCACACCGCGTCCGCCACCGCCATGGCTGGAATTTCCCCGCCGGTGAGGACGAAGTCCCCCATGGAGATCTCCTCGTCCACACACTCCTCCAGGAACCGCTCGTCCACGCCCTCATAGTGGCCGCAGACCAGGATCAGGTGGTCGTAGTCCGCGAGGAGCTGACGGGCCTTGGCCTGCGAGAAGGTCTCCCCGCAGGGGGACAGGTAGATGGTCCGGCTCTTCTCCGTGCCGAAGTTCTCTTTAATGTAGGCCCAGCACCGGTAGAGGGGGTCGGCCTGCATCACCGCCCCCCGGCCCCCGCCGTAGGGGTAGTCGTCCACCTGTTTCTGCTTGTTCATGGTGAAGTCCCGGATTTGATGGGCCTCAATGCGGATATACCCCCGCTCCTGGGCCCGGCCCAGGATGGATTCGTTCATCATGTCCCCCACCGTCTCGGGGAAGAGCGTCATAATATCAATCCTCATGACTGCCAAGCCCCTCCATCATGTGGATATCGATGGTCCCTCCAACCAGGTCCACCCCGGCGATAAAGGCGGGGACGAAGGGGACCAGGTACTCGTCCCTCCCGCCCCGGACGGCGCAGAGCTTGTGGGCCGGGTAGTGGAGGACCTCCTCCACGGTGCCCACGGTATCGCCGGTGGCGGCGTCCCGGGCGGTGAGGCCGGTGAGCTCCTCGTCGAAGTACTCCCCGCGGGGAAGCGCCACATCCGCCCGGCGGATGGAGACGGCCTTGCCCTTCAGGGCCAAGGCGGCGTCCATATCATCGATGCCCTTGAGCTTGACCAGCAGGCACCCCTTGTGGATGCGCCGGGCGGCGGGGGCCATGGGTGCACCGTCCACATAGAGGGCGGGGCAGTCCAGCAGGAGCTCCGGCTCCACGCCCTCCGGCAGGACCTTGACCTCCCCCCGGACGCCGTGGGTGTTCACGATCCGGCCTGCCCGGATCATTGTCAGTTCCATGTCATGTGTCTCCTTTGCGGTGTGATTTTTCCCATCTTACTATATTTTTTGCAAAAGAGCAATGCGGCGGAGCATCTTTTTCTCCCAGTGGAGAGAAAATTTGCCGGAAATCCCATCAAAAGGCGAAAACCGCCTTGACAAAACATATTATACAAAATACAATATCAACAAGAGATGAAGGAGGTGATACCATGACATTCGCGATCGGGACCCCGCTGCTGGACACCTGCGTCCTGGCGGTGCTCAGCCGGGGTGACGCCTACGGCTACGCCCTGACGGCCCAGGTCAAGGAGGTGCTGGACATCTCTGAGTCCACGCTGTATCCGGTCCTGCGCCGCCTGCAGGCCGAGGGCTGTCTGAGCGCCTACAACCGCGCCTACCGCAACCGCAACCGCCGCTACTACGCCATCACCGAGGCGGGCCGCGTCCGCCTCGCGGAGAACCGGGCCCTCTGGAGAGCCTACTGCGAGGGCGTGGACTGGCTTTTGAGGGAGGAAGCAAAGGATGGAGAGGCGTGAGTACTTAGCGCGGCTGGACCGGGCCCTGCGGGAGCTGACCGGGAGCCGGGAGCGGCAGGACATTCTCGCCTACTACCGGGAGTACCTGGAGGAGGCGGGAAGCGAGGGCGAGACGGAGGCCATGGACGCCCTGGGCGCTCCGGAGGTGCTTGCCCTGCGCTCGGTGGAGCCGGTCCCGGAGACGCCGCCGCTCCCCAGGCGCAGGCCCGTCCCCCGGCCCGTCCCGGAGGACGCCTGCCGCAGTCCCGCCGCCCTTCTGGGCCTGCGCTTCGAGGCGGTCCGGCTGGACGTGGACGGCGTCCAGGTGCGCCTGGAGGCCGGGGAGGCATTTCTCGTCCGCCTGGACGGCGAGGCCCTCGCCTGCGCGGTCCAGGACGGCGTGCTCCGGGTGTCCGGGAGCGGGGAGGCGGGGAGCCTCGTGTCCATCACCGTCCCTCAAGGGGAGCGCCTGGAGGAGGTCCGGCTCAGGACCCGTGGCGGGGACGTGCTGGTGGGCGCGGTGGAGATAGGGAGGCTGTCCGTGGACGCCGGGGCCGGGAGCGTGGAGCTCCGGGGCGCCCGGGCCGGGGCGCTGGACCTGTGCTCCAGGACCGGCATCAGCACCCCGGGGAGCCGGGTCCCCCAGCGCCTGCGGGGCCGTGCGGCCCCCGGGAGGAGACAAACGAACAGGAGGGAGCATGGACCAATGAAGACTAATGTTTTTCTGCGCTCCACCCGGCGTCAGCCGGTGCGGGCCGTGTGCCTCGTGCTGGTGACGGTTTTTGTCACCTTCGCCTTTGTGGGGAGGGCATCGGAGTATCTGCTTATCAAACAGGAGACGGAACGGCTGGGGAGCTGGTACCGCACCGTCGGAGAGCTGGAGCCCCTGGAGAAGGGCGCCGCCGCGGACCTGGAGAGCGCCGCTGCGTATCTTGCGGAGAGCAGCTACATAAAATTGGCAGACCGCCCGCAGTACACGTCTGCTGTCATGAAGGACGTCTACAATGCGGATACAGACGGCACCGGCCAACCTGCGATGGAATTTGGCCATGTGTTCTTTTATGGGACGCTGACCGACAAGATGCAGCTCACCCCGGGAAACTACAAATTCTATTTCACCGTGGATTCCGTGGCCGCCGGTTATCCGGAGTACATCGCCCTGGGTGCGAAGGCCGGTATGCAGAACAATATCGATGACCTGCTTGGGCATGGATATTACCAGTACGAAGACTTGGCGGAGCCCTTTGCGGAAATGGAGGTCGGACAGCGCTATTTCCTGCGCGGGAGCAAAAACGAGGTGCGGATCGATCAACCGGAATTCCGCTTCACAGCCCTGACGGAGGACGGCCCCTGGTACATCCCGGTGGAGCCGGAGGAGGAGATCGACTTCACCGCGCCGGAGTGGGCGGACGTGGCGGCGGCGATGGCGCTCCAGGACGGCAATATGCACGCTCTCAGCGTCATCGCCGTTCAGGACATGAGCGCCCTGCCGGAGACCCAGGAGGCGTCTGGAGCGCTGTATCTCACCGAGGGCCGGTGGCTGACAAACGCGGACCACGCCCAGGGCCGGAAGGTCTGCGTCATCCGGGAGGCTCTGGCGGAGCGGCGGGACCTCCATGCGGGGGATACCCTGGACCTGACGCTGCGGGATATCACCAATGGCGAATATGACTATGGAAACCTGTACTTGGAGGAGGACCTGGCCCGGCGGGACAGCATGGAGACCGCCTCGGACACCTATGAGATCGTGGGCATCTACAACGCAGTCAACGCATCCAGCACCACCTGCTACAGCCGGGTCGCCTACATCCCCGCCTCGGCGGTGCCGGAGGGCTTCAGCCACGCCGCGCCGTCGGAAACGGTGAAGTTTGAACTGGCCTCCCCTGCGGAGGAGCTCTCGTTCCTGGCAGAGGCGGAGGGGCCTCTGGCGGCGCTGGGCCTGCGTCCGGTTCTGGTGGAGAACGGCTTTGCCGACTTCCAGGCGGCGGCGAAACCCATGGCCCGGTCGGCGCGCTTCAACGCGCTGGTCTACTCCGCCGTGCTCCTGGTGGCGCTGTGTCTGGTGGAATTCCTCTACTTTTTCATGCGCAGGCAGGAGCTGGCCATCGCCCGGGCGCTGGGGCTTCCGGCGAAGCGGTGCGCAAAGCAGAGCGCCCTGCCGCTGTTAATGACCGGCTTTGCGGCCATCCTCGCTGGGGGCGTCCTGGGCTGGCGGCACACCCTGGACAACGCCGCTGTGACCCTGGAGGCGCTGTCGGCCTTCGGCGGCAGTACCGCCGGACTGTCTGGCCTTTGGCTGGTGGTCCTCTGCGGCGCGGTCCTGGCGCTCTTCCTGGGGATAACTGCGGTGATCGCCTCCGCACTGGTCAAGCGGCCCGTTCTGCGGCAGATGCAGGGCCGGGTCCAGAAGAAGGCCCGAAAAACGGGCCCGGTCCGGCAGGAGGGCTCACGGCCGCTGTCTCCGCTGGACCTGAGCGCCGCCCTCTCCACGCAGCTTCCCCGGTCACGGACAAAAGGGATCGCTTTCGTATTCCGTTTTGCACTGCGCCACGTCCTGCGTGCGCCGGTAAAATCTCTGCTGGCGATGGGGCTGGCGGCGGTGTTCACCGTGGGACTGGCTGTGATGCAGCTCTCGATCACCACCAGCGAGGAGGAACTGGCGTCGCTATATGAGAATACCAGCGTAGCGCTGGATATCGTCCGTGTGGACACAGAAAGGTACGAGGGAGCAGCGGAATTTCTCCGGGAGGCAACGGTCCAAAAGCTGCTGGATGCAGGCTATGTCGCCAACACCTATTTAGAGGGCCATACAGACGGCGCGATCCGCCCCCATGCGGCGCTGCTGGAGGAGGGGGAAGCCCGCTTCCTGACCGGCCTCCCCAAACAGATGGACCTCCGGTCGCTGACGGATTGGGACGCTTTCACCAGCATTGGAAGCGGCGCGGATGTGACCGCCACGTTCTTTGAGAGCTGGGACAAGAGCCTTTTTGCACGGGATTGGAGCCAAACAGACCTGCCTCCGGTGCTTATCTCCCGGTTCCACCAGGAGTTTTACGACTTCCAGCCCGGGGATACCATCGGCATCCTCTGCAAGGGTGCTTATCAAGTCTGCCAAGTGGCAGGCGTCTATGAGGGCGCGGTGTCCGGAGCGGACAGGGGCTTTCCTGTCCTGCTCCCAGAGAGCGTCCTGCGGTCTATCCGGGGGGAGAAATTGGCCTATATCCGGGCCCACTTTTCCCTGGACCCGGCGAAAAACCGGGAAATGGCCGGATTCCGCACCGTTCTGGAGGAGATCGTCAGCGCTCCCGGCGCGGGGCTGACGCCCCTGCGGGCAGTGCTCCTGGACGAAGAGCTCCGCCAAGCCGTGGAGCCCCTGGAGGACAGCATCGCCCTGATGAAGCTCCTCTATCCGGTGGTGGTCGTGCTCTCAGTGCTGGTAGCGGCGGGGGTGTCGGTGCTGTTCGTGATGCTCTCGGCCAAGGAGGCGGCGATCCTCCGGGTGCAGGGCACCAGCCGTCCCAGGACGGTGGTGATGTTGCTGCTCCAGCAGTTCCTGCCCAGCATCCTGGGCCTCGCGGCAGGACTTGCGGGGATCTTGATATCCGTCAGCGGGGCCCGGCCGCCGCTATTACCTGATATCGCCCCCGGCGCGGCGCTGTGCGCAGGGCTCTACCTGCTGTCCGCCATAGCGGGGGCCGTATCCGCCGCAATCCTTCTGACAGCGAAAAATCCGTTGGAAATGCTGCAAGTGAGAGAATAGCTACCGCAAAAACCGCCGTATCAGTTTTCTTTCCCCTCGCTGTAGGGCTGGTAGCGCATGGGGAGGTCCAGCCAAGTCCGCTTGTCCACGATGCTCTTACGGTGGGAGAAGGTCTCGAAGCCCGCTCTGCCGTGGTAAGCGCCCATCCCGCTGGGCCCCACGCCGCCGAAGCCCATATGGCTGGTGGCCAAGTGGATGACGGTGTCGTTGACACAGCCGCCGCCGAAGGCACAGCGGCTGGTGACGGTCCGAACGGCCTCCCGGTCCTGGGAGAATAGATAGAGCGCGAGAGGGTGGGGGAGGCCGTTCGCGATCCGGACGGCCTCCTCCAGCTCTTGGAAGGTCAATATTGGCAGGAGGGGGCCGAAAATCTCCTCCCCCATCACCGGGCCGTCCCAGGGCACGCCGTCCAGGACGGTGGGGGCGATGCGGCAGGTTTCCGGGTCCAGCTGACCGCCAAAAACGACCTTTTCCGGCGTAATCAGGCTGGAAATCCGATCAAAATGCTTCCGATTGATGATTTTCCCGTAGTCTGGATTTTGCAAGGGCTCATCCCCGAACTGGGCCCTGATCTCCCGGACGATCTCCTCCACGAGCTGGTCGTGGACCGCCTTGTGGCAGAGTACATAATCTGGCGCTACACAGGTCTGACCGCAGTTGAGGAACTTCCCGAATACGATCCGCCGGGCCGCTAAGGAAATCTTAGCGGTCCGGTCCACGATACAGGGGCTTTTTCCACCCAGCTCCAATGTCACGGGCGTCAGACGCTCTGCGGCCTGCCGCAGGACCTCCCGGCCTACGGTCTGGCTTCCGGTGAAGAAGATGTGGTCAAAGGGGGCTTGGAGCAGGGAGCGGTTCTCCTCGCGGCCTCCGGTGACCACGGCCACATAGGAGGGCTCGAAGCACTCGCCGATCACTTCCTCCAGCAGGGCGCTGGAGGCGGGGGCGTAGGCGCTGGGTTTCAGCACGGCGGTATTGCCTGCTGCCAGGGCGTCTGTCAGGGGGCCGATGGTCAGGAGGAAGGGGTAGTTCCAGGGGCTCATGATAAGGTTCACCCCGTAGGGGGAGGGCTTGGTATAACTTCGGGCGGCGAACTGGGCGAGAGGCGTAGGCACCCGCCGTTCTGCGGCAAAGGAGCGGGTATGCCGGAGCATATAGGTGATCTCGCTGAGGGCGAGGCCCACCTCGCACATATAGCTCTCGGTCCGGCTCTTGCCGAGGTCCTCCCGGAGGGCGGCGCAGATGTCCGCCTCCCGGCGTTTGACGGCTTTCCGCAGGCAGTGGAGGGCTCCCAGGCGGAAGCCCACGTCCAGCGTCTGTCCGCTGTCGAAGAATTTTCTCTGTTCAGAGATAAGTCTTTTGATTTGCTCCTGGTCCATAGCGGCCTCCTTTTTGTGCCCTTACAGGACAAAGCGGTAGATGCACTTTTTCCGCTCTCCCCGCTGGTACATGTCGTTGTCCTCCGGGACGTCCACCACGCCCTCCAGCACGCCGCCCGCGTACTCGCAGGTTTTTCGGGAGGCGGTATTTTCCGGGTTGCAGGTGATATAGAGGTAGTCCATGCCGTGCTTTTTTGCCAGCTGGAAGAGGAGCAGGCAGGCTTTGCCCGCGTAGTGGCGCCCACGGTGGGGCTCCCCCACTCCATAGCCAATATTGCCGCCGTAGTAGACGCCTTCATTATGCCCGATCCGCAGGTCGCACACACCAGCCTGTGTGCCGTCCGGCAGGCAGATTTTGAAATGATACGCCGGAAGCCAATCGTCTTTTCCTTCTACCGTGTGGTCTAATTTTAAGATGATCTCCTCTGTTTTGAGGAATTCTGTGTCTAAAAACATGGTTTTCTCCTTTGTAGGATCGCTTCATCTATTCGATAGTCCCGGGAGCTTCGCGCCCCCGGACCCCCGGCTACTTTTTCCGCGTGGAAAAAGTAGCCAAAAAGACGCTCAAGAAACTACGTTTCTTGAGAATCTTCCTGAATGACGGGGGTTTTTTGTTTACGCTACGACCTGTTTGTCTCC